>NZ_JBFBAF010000022.1:18272-181600 GCF_040682095.1 Amycolatopsis sp. NPDC051372 | reverse complement strand
TTGTGTTGACGGCCGGTGACGTGTTGTCAAGGCGGGAAAGCGTGCCTTGACAACACGTCGCCGGCCGCAAGGAGGCTTCGGATCGGGGTGCGGGGGCGGGTCTGGGTGCAGGTTGGGTTGCGTGGGTGGGCGGCGGTTGCGGGGGTGGACGGGGCCTGGGTGCAGGGTTCGCTGGGTGGCGGTGGGGAGGGTGGGCGCGGCTCGGGTGGCTCTTGACTCGGCGTAAACAGTGGCGTTTTCTTGATCCGACGGGAGGTGCCATGGGTGACGCGCTCAAGAAGGCCATGGTGGGAATCGGGCTGATGGCCGGCAGTGCCAACGTGATCATGCAGCTCGGGTGGGCCCCGGTGGGGTACGGGGTGATGGAGAGTGGCGTCGAGAGCGGGAATCTGTTCCGGCACCCGGTCAAACGCGCGCGCACCACGGGGACTTACCTGGCGGTGGCGACGTTCGGGACGGACGAGGAGCGCGAGGCGTACCGCGAGGCGGTCAACGGGTCTCACCGGTACGTGAAGTCCACAAAGGACAGCGCCGTCGAGTACAACGCCTTCGATCCCGAGTTGCAGCTGTGGGTTGCCGCGTGTCTGTACAAGGGGCTGGAGGACGTCCACGTGGCATTCTTCGGTGGCGCCGCGCCCGAGGAGTTGTACGCGGAGGCCGCGGTGCTCGGCACGACGTTGCAGGTGCGGCCGGAGATGTGGCCCGAGGACCGCGAGGCGTTCGCGAAGTACTGGGCCGAGCGGCAACAGCGCGTCACCATCGATGACCGCACCCGCGCGTACCTCGGGGACCTCGTCGACCTGCGGTTCCTGCCGTGGCCGTTCGCGCTGGTGTTCGGGCGGTTCCACCGGTTCGTGACGACCGGGTTCCTGCCCGCGTGTTTCCGCGAGCACATGCGGCTGTCGTGGACCGAACGCGATCAGCGCACATTCGAACGTCTCATGCGCGGTATCGGACACGTCGTGCGGCGCCTCCCGCGCAGCGTGCAGCGGTTCCCCTACAACGCGTACCTGCGCGACCTCCGCAAGCGCCGCCGCGAGGGCCGTCCGCTCGTGTGAAGCGGTTGACCGGCGCCCGCGTGGTGGGCGAAGGTAGGGCGATGAGCAGCGACGACGAACGCGAGGGTGTCAAACTGACCAATCTCGACCAGCCGCTGTTCGCCGACGCCGGCGCGACCAAACGCGATCTGCTCGACTACCTCGACGGCATCTCGGAGCGGCTGCTGCCGGTGCTGCACGACCGGCCGCTGTCGGTCGTGCGCGTGCTGCGCGGGCAGGACGCGTTCATGCAGAAGAACCTGCCGAAGTACACGCCCGAGTGGGTGCCGCGCGTGAAGCTGTGGGCCGAGAGTTCGAAGCGGGAAGTTTCCTACGCGTTGTGCAACGATCGCCCCACGCTTCTGTGGTTCGGCAACCAGCGCGCGATCGAATACCACCCCACGTTGACGCTTTTCGAACACACCCAGGGCCCGACCCACCTGATCATGGACCTGGACCCGCCCGAGGGCGCGAAGTTCGGACTGGCCGTCGCGGGTGCGCGCCTGGTCCGCCAAGCCCTCACCGACGCAGGGCTGGCCGGCGCGTTGAAAACCAGCGGTTCCAAAGGCGTCCACGTCTTCGTGCCCCTCAAACCCGGCCAGGCCCACGAAGACGTCGCCGCCGCCACCCGCGCGATCGCCGCCCGCGCCGAACGCCTCGACCCGGAGCTCGCCACCACCGCGTTCATCCGCGAAGACCGCCACGGCAAGGTGTTCCTCGACTCCACCCGCGCCGGCGGCGCCACCGTGGTCGCCGCCTACAGCCCGCGCGTGCGGCCCGGTCTGACCGTGTCGTTCCCGATCCCGTGGGCCGCGGCCGACGACGTGACCCCGCGCGACTTCACCGTCCACACGGCACTCGACAGCCTCGGCGACACCGACCCGTGGGCGACGGAAATGCCTGCACCGCAGGCACTTCCGGACGACCTCGTCGCCGAAGGCCACACCATCCCTATCGCCCGCGTCGCCGCGATGCACGAGGGCAAACGGCGAGCCAAAGCCCGCCGAGAAGCCGACAGCTGAGGCAGCCAGGCAGCTAAGCCAGCTAAGGCAGAGCCAGCAAATCCTCGTGCTCCACAACCACCGCGTCGAGCGCCCGGCGATACCCCGACAAATCCAACGACGGGTTCTCCTCCGCCGCCGCGGAAACCCAGCCCGAGAACCACGTCTCCATCAACGCCGCATCCCCGGCCTCCAGCCGCCACGGCGTCACCACCCGCCGCACCGTGAACCCGCGCGCAGCGAACTCGGCCGCCGCGAACGCCACCGCCTCCGGCCCCAGCCGGTCCTCCCGGCGCTGGTGCGCGTTGAACGCCGCACCCACCGCCTCGTCGCGCGGGTCCGCCGGAGTGAGCGCGACCCGCCCGACCACCGACAACGTCAGCAACGCGGGCACCCGCGCTCCCGCACAAGCGTCGACCAACCGCCGGATCTCCTCGGCCGTGAACAGGTCCAGCAACGCCGACGCGGTCACCAACGAAGTGCCCGAGAGATCCGCCGCCGTCAGCCGTGTGACATCTCGAACCTCGCCTGTCGCATTCTGAACAGCCGCGACAGCCAGCCGCACCAGCTCCGGATCCTGGTCGTGCAAGATCCACCGCTGCGGCTGCGGCAACCGGTCCGTGAGCCAGCGGCTCATGGAACCGGTGCCACAGCCCAGATCACGGACCACGACCGGAGCGGCCAACGCGAGCGAGTCCACAAGGGACGCAGCACGCGCGACGGAATCAGCGCCTTCCCGCAGCCGCAACCATTCCGGCGCGTAGCCGGACGGATCCACCTCGGTCAAAGCGAACGCTCGTACCCGGCCGAAGCGACGTGCGACTCGTGCAGCGTCACCGAAATCCCCGAAAGCCCGTGTGCGCCTTCGCCGAGCTCCCCGGCGTGCACGGCGTCGGCCAGCCGGTCGGCGATCACCTTCGCCAGGTACTCCGTGGAAGTGTTGATGCCCTCGAACGCCGGGTCGTCGTCGAGGTTGCGGTAGTTGAGGTCGGCCAGCACGGACCCCAGCTTCTGCGTCGCGAGGCCGATGTCGACCACGATGTTGTCGGCGTCGAGGTCGGTCCGGCGGAACGTGGCGTCGACGACGAACGTGGCGCCGTGCAGCTTCTGCGCCGGGCCGAACACCTCGCCGCGGAAGCTGTGGGCGACCATGATGTGGTCGCGGACGGTGACGCTGAACAAAGTTTTCTCCTTAGGAATCACAAGAACTTACGGATAAACGATCCGGTGCGCGAGCCCCGGCAGGTCCCCGCCGGCCAGGCGGGAGATCAGGTCCGGCAGATCTTCGAACGCGGTCTCGTCGGTCACGAGCACGTCGAACGACGGATCGGCCAGCAACCGCAGCGCCGTGGCCATGCGGTCACCGTAGGTGCGCCGCGCGGAGCGAGCGGGGGAGACCGTGCCCACCTGGCTGCTGCGGATCGTCAGCCGCCGCGAGTGGAAGTTCTCGCCCAGCGGCACGCTCACGCGCCGGTCGCCGTACCAGCTCAGGTCCACCACCGTCGCCTCGCGGCCCAGCAGCTCCAGCGACCGCGCGAGCCCGCCGTCGGTCGCGCTGGCGTGCACCACGAGGTCGAGATCGCCCTCGGCGTCCTCCGGCCGCACGTAGCGGATGCCGAACGCCGCCGCGACCTTCTCCCGAGCCGGATCGGTGTCCACGAGCTGGACGTCCACTCCGGGAAAGCGGGAAAGCAGCCCCGCGACGCTGCTGCCGACCATCCCGGCCCCCACCACGGCGATCCGGTCGCCGACCAGCGGCGCGGCGTCCCACAGCGCGTTCACGGCCGTCTCCACGGTGCCCGCGAGGATGGCCCGCGCGGCCGGCACGTCGTCCGGCACCACCGTGACCGCCGAGGCCGGCACCACGAACTCGGTCTGGTGTGGGAACAGACTGAACACCGTTTGCCCCACCAGCTCATCCGGCCCGGCTTCGACGCGCCCGACGTTCAGATAGCCATACTTCACCGGGAACGGGAAGTCGCCCTCCTGGAACGGCGCGCGCATCACCTCGCGCTGGTTCTCGGGCACGCCACCGCGCAGTACCAAACTTTCGGTACCGCGGCTCATGCCGGAAAACAGGGTCCTGACCAGCACTTCGTCCGGTCCCGGCGCCGGAATCTCCGCCGCCCGGATCTCACCGGTTCCGGCGGATTTGAACCAGAAGGCCTGTCCCGTACGTGTCATGGTGGTCCTCCTCTGCCGCGAGATCGAGGCGATATGGCTGTCACCACCACTACACGATCACGTTCCACCGTGGGTTCACTCGTTCGGCAGCAGGCCGCGGGTGCCGGAGCCCAGGTGGCGCTGCTGGGCGTGCTCGCCCTGACCGTCGGCCTCGGTGCCGCCGGCTGGGCCGCGGGCCTGGCGTACACCGTCGGCCTGTGGGCCCTGCTCGCGGGCGCCGCGCGCAAAGCCGGAGCCCGGTCACTGGGCCCCGCCGACCACGTCACGCTCACGCGCGCCATCCTCATCGGCGGCGTCACGGCGCTGGTCGTAGACCACCTGAACGGGGGAGTGCCGCTCGCGGTGCTCGTGCCGCTGGCGTCCCTCGCACTGGCGCTGGACGCCGTCGACGGGCAGGTCGCGCGCCGCACTGGCACGTCCTCGGCGCTCGGCGCGCGGTTCGACATGGAGTCCGACGCGTTCCTCATCCTGGTGCTCAGCGTGCTGGCCGCGGAGACGTTCGGCTACTGGGTCCTCGCCATCGGCCTGATGCGTTACGCGTTCGTCGCGGCGTCCTGGACCCTGCCGTGGCTCAACGGCGCGCTGCCGCCCAGCCGGGCGCGCAAGGTCGTCGCCGCGCTGCAGGGTGTGCTGCTGGTGGCCGCAGGCTCGGGCCTGCTGCCGCACCCGGCGGGCCTGGCCGTCACGATGGCCGCCCTGGTCTCACTCGTGTGGTCCTTCGGCCGCGACGTCCTGTGGCTGCACAGCGCGCACCGCGCCCACCGCGCCGCCGCTCGCCCGGCACCCCGAGTCGCCCACGCGACGTGCGTCGTCCGGCCCCGCTCGACCCTGCGTCGCCGGCGCCACCTGGCGACCCGCAACCCGTAGCCGAAGAGACGGGGATCACGCGCCCGGGTTGCCCGGTTTTCCCTCGTGCCAGGGCCTTGCGGGTACCCACCTCAGGGGCAGGTCCGGGGTGGCCCCTCGTGTCAGCGTTGATCACGAACGATCCCCGAGCACACTCACATTCCGGTCACCGATGGCCCGCGGCTCGTCGAGCTCGGCGCCGAGATGGACCCGACGTGGTTCCGCATGCCCGACCCGTTCGTCTCCCTCGGCGCGGTGGCCGCGGTGACGGAGCGGCTCAAGCTCATCCTCGCCGTGACGCTGCTGGTGCAGCGCGAACCGATCGTCTTCGCGAAGGAAGCCGCGACGCTCGACGAGCTGTCCGGCAGCCGCCTGATCGTCGGCGTCGGCGCGGGCAACGTGCTCGACGAGCTGCAGAACCACGGCGTCGCCCCGGCCGAGCGCGGCAAGGTCCTCGACGAGCGCATCGACGCCGTGAAGGCGATGTGGACGCAGGAAAAGGCCGAGTACCACGGTGAATACGTCGACTTCGACCCGATCTACAGCTGGCCCAAGCCCGTGCAACGGCCGCACCCGCCGATCTACATCGGCGGCTGGAGCAACGCGGCCGCGCGCCGCACCGTCGAGCGCGGCGACGGCTGGCTCGCGCCGCCCCTGCCCGTCGACGCCATGCGCGCCTACACCGAAGACCTGCGCGAACGCGCGGGCCGCCCGGTGCCCGTCACCGTCACCTACACCCCGACCGACGCCGGCGTGATCCACGCCTACGAGGACCTCGGCGTCGAGCGCGTCGCCCTGATCCTGCCCACGCTCTCGCGCGACGAGTCGCTGGCGGAGCTGGACAAGCTGGCCGAGTTCGTCTCGAAGTACTGAAGGGACAGCCCATGACCACCGTGCAGCTGCGCACGCGGATGACCGCCGATCCGGCCGTGGTGTGGGAGCGGATCGCGGACTTCCACAACGTCCACACCTGGTTCCCTGCCACCGAGTTCAGCGAACCGGCACCGGGTCTCATCGACACGCGCCGCGTGACCACCGAAACCGGTGCCGTCGCGTTCGAAGAGCTCATGGAGTCCTCCGCCGACACGCGCACGCTGCGCTGGCGCGTGCTCGGCGACAACGGGCCGATCCGCGACTACGTCGGCACGTTCGTCGTCCGCGCCGCCCCCGACGGTGGCGCCGTCCTGGAGTACACCGGCACCTTCACCGCTCCCGACGCCGTGCGCCCGTACGTCGAGGCGACTTTCCAAGCGGCGCTGGACAACCTCGCGTCACTGCTCCGCTGACGCGAGCTTCGCCGCGATCCGCTCGACGTCGCCGGTGCGGCCGTGCGCCTGGAACAGCTCGCGCGCCCGGGCCCACTCGTCGCGGGCGGCGGCCAGGTCGCCGAGAGCGGCGTGGGTGTCGCCGAGGTTGGCGAGGATCACGGGCTCGTCGTAGGCGTCCTCGGTGTCGCGGGCGAGCGCGAGGGCGGCGGTGTAGTGCGCCAGCGCCTCCTCGCGCTCGCCCATCGCCGAGGCGATGTACCCCAGGCTGTCGAGCGTCACGGTCTCCGCGCGGTGGTGGTTGTGCTTGCGGCACAGCACGAGCGCCTGTTCGCAGTGCTCGCGGGCTTCGGCGAGGAACCCGAGCTGCGCGGAGTACCAGCCGAGGGTGTTCAACGCGTCGGCCTGGCGCAGGCCGTTGTCGGTGGCGCGGTAGTGCTTCAGCGCGACGGCGGTGTGGTGCAGGGCGCCGTCGAAGTCGCCGCTCTGCCCGAGCGCCCAGCCGAGCGCGCGGGCGGCGTCGGCGGCCAGATCCGCTTGCTGTGCAAGGGAAAGCGCTTCACGCAGGTGTCGGAGGGCGAGGTCGTGGGATCCGGTGCGCGTGTAGGCGGTGCCGAGGTACATCGCCGCGATGGCCTGCGGTTCGGGGTCGTCGAGGACGCGGGCGGCCGCGAGCCCGGCCTGCCACGCCGTGAGGTCTTCGACGAGCTGGCCGTGGATCACCTGGTAACCGCTGACGCTCCACGCGAGCCGCCACACGTCCTCGTGCGCGCCACGCCGCACCGCGGAATCCAGCGTCGCGCGGAGGCTGTGCTGTTCGTCGTCGAACCAGCGCGTCGCGGCGCGGCGGTCGGCCAGCGGGGGCGCGCTCGCCGCCGGGAGGTCGATCGACTGGCGTTCCGGCCGCAGCAACCGGTTCGCGACGCCGGCCGTGTGCAACAAGAAGTCGGTGAAGCGCCGCAGTGCTTCGGCGCGCTCCATCGGGGCGACGAGCTCATCCGCGTACAGCCGCAGCAGGTCGTGCATCCGGTAGCGGCCGGGCAGGTGCTCCTGCAGCAGGTGCGCGTCGACGAGGCGGCGCAGCAGCGCCCGGGGCCGCTCGAGACCGGCCAGCGCGCCCGCGCCCGCGAGGCTCACGTCCGGTCCCGGCACCGCGCCGAGCAGCCGGAACACGCGCTGGGCGCCCGCGTCGAGGGCTTCGTAGGACCACGAGAACACCGCGCGGACGTTCGTGGCCAGGTCGCCGGCGTCCAGCGCGTCGAGCCGCGCCGAGGCGTCCGCGAGCTCGCGCGCCAGCACCTCCAGGCGGAAGCGCGGGTTCGCCCCGGCCCGGCTCGCGACAACGCTGATCGCCAGCGGCAGGCCGCCGCACCAGCGCACGAGGTCGTTGACGGCCGCGGGCTCCGCGGCCACGCGCTGGTCGCCGAGGCGGCGCGTGAGCAGCTCGCGCGCCTCACGTTCGGCCAGCTCGCCCAGGTCGAGCAGCTGCGCGCCGCGCACGCCGAGGCCGCCGAGCCGGTGCCGGCTGGTGATCATCACGGTGCACGTCTCGCTGCCCGGCAGCAGCGGTTCGACCTGCGCCGCGTCGCGCGCGTTGTCCAGCAGCACGAGCAGGCGCCGGCCCGCGACGAGGCTGCGGTACAGCGCGAAGCCGCCTTCGGGGTCGGCGGGCACGGCCGCGGGCGCGACGCCGAACGCGTCGAGGAAGTGGCGCACCACGGCCTCGGGGCGCAGCGGCGAACCGGCCGGGTCGAAGCCGCGGAGGTTCACGTACAGCTGGCCATCGGGGAACCGTGCGACGTTGCGGTGCGCCCACCGCAGGGCGAGCGACGTCTTGCCGATGCCGCCGGCGCCGCCGATCGCGGAGATCGCGACCGTACCCGAGCCGCCGGCCATCGCGGCGTCGAGTTCGCCCAGCTCCGCGTCGCGCCCGACGAACCACCGCGGTGGCGCGGGCAGCTGACGCGGCACGGGCGTCTCGCGCGGCGGGCTGAGCTCCGGGTCGGTGGTGAGGATGCGCTGGTGCAGCTCGCGCAGCGCGGGTCCGGGGTCGGCGCCGAACTCGTCGGCGAGCCGGCGGCGGATCCGGTCGTACTCCTCGAGCGCGCCCGCCTGCCGCCCGGCGCGGTAGCGGGCGAGCATCAGCTGGCCGGCGATGCGCTCGTCGAGCGGGAAAGCCGCGGCGCGCTGGGCCGTGTCGGCGAGCACGGCGTTGTGCTCGCCGAGTTGCAGCGCGAGGTCCGTGCGATCGAGCTGCGCGGACAAGCGTTCGGCGGCGAGCTTGTCGCGCACCGCGTCGGCCCACGGGGTGTCGAGGCCGGCGAAGGCGTCGTCGCGCCACAGGGCGAGGGCCTCGTCGAACAGCTCCGGCTCCCGTTGCGCGCGCGCCTGCGCGACGAGTGCACGGAACCGCAGCACGTCGACGCTCCCGGGCGGCGTGGTCAGCACGTAACCGCTCGGGCCGTGCTTGATCGCGACGCCCTCGGCCGTGGCGAGCGTGCGGCGCAGCCGGGAGAGGTAGCTGGCGAGCAGCCGGTGCGCGCGGTACGGCGGCTCGTCCGCCCACACGCGTTCGACGAGCCGTTCCGTGGACACGGGCCGGTTGGCGTCGGCGAGCAGCGCGGCCAGCACCCAGCGCTGCCGCGCGTGCCCGAGGTCGACGGGCTCGCCGGCGACGTGCGCCTCCACGGGGCCGAGCAAGCCGAACCGGACCTTGGTCATGGCCCATGCTTACCGCAACCGGGCCGGGGTGTGCGACCGGGAATCCGGCGTGACCTGCGAGTTCCCGATTCCTCAAAAAACTTTCGAACTCGCGTGAACCGAACACGACCCCGGCCCCGTGTCACGGGCAAGAGCGGCTCCGGACGGTCCAGGAGCCCCGGTCGAACCCCCCTGGAGTTCCCCCATGTTTCGCAAGCACGCCCTGTTTTTCGCTGCCTTCGTGACGGCGGGCGCGGCCCTGCTGTCGGCCTGCGGCGGCCAGAATGACGGCACCCCGAGCGCGGCCCCGGCCGGCGCCGCGGTGAACGCCGGGGACGCCGGTGGCCTCGACCTGCTGAGCGGCACCGCCCGAAGCAACAACGCCGCTCGTGACACCGGCGACCTCGCCCCGGCCAGCGCGCCCGCGGACGTGCGCACCAAGTGGGTGTCGCTGCGAGCCGGCAAGGCGGGCAACCTGAACCCGGTCGTGATCAACGGCGCCGGGATGACGATCTACCGCTTCGACAACGACTCCCCGAAGCCGCCGAAGTCCACTTGCAACGCCGACTGCGAGAAGAAGTGGCCGCCGGTCAAGGTCACCAAGGGCACCAAGGTCTTCATCGCCGGCATCAAGAAGTCCGCGATCGGTGTCGTGAAGCGCGACGACGGCTCGCTGCAGCTGACGATCGGCAACTGGCCCGCGTACACGTTCTCCGGCGACAAGAACCCGGGCGACACCAACGGTGAAGGCGTCGGCGGCACCTGGTTCGGCATGAGCCCCACCGGTGGCAAGGTGCTCGACGGTTCGGGCTCCGGCACCACGACCCCGCCCTCGGACGACCCGACCCCGTCCGGCGACTCGAAGGCTGCCACCAGCACGATCCTGTTCGACGACGCGTTCTTCAGCGACAACGGCGCTTCGCAGGGCCTGTCCTTCGGTTCCGGTGACAACGCCTGCCAGAATCTGGCCCGCCCCGGCGTCACGTCTTCGCTGACCACCGACGGCACGCTCAAGCTGTGGACCGGCCCGAACTGCACCGGCAAGTCGACGGTCGTCGACAGCGACGTGAAGGACCTCTCCACGATCGGCTTCGACGACGCTATCCAGTCTGTCCACTTCGGCGCCTGATCTACTTCGAGCCGGTGCGGCCCCCTCGGTCGCACCGGCTCTTTTCCTTGGAGGAGCTATGACTTCGCGGTTCACGTGGGTGGCGACGCTGGTCGCGGGCGCCGTGCTGCTGGCCGGGTGCACCACGGCCGTCCAGGGCAGCGCGGGCGTCGACCGGCCCGACCCGGCCAAGGTCGCCGGCCTCGCCATCACCGACGGTCCGAGCGGCCCTAAGGCCGGCGTCGCGGACACCGACCTGCCCGTCGCCAACACCGACGGCGGCGCGATCGACAAGCTCGCCACCAACGCCGTCGCCGACGTGCAGCAGTACTGGACCGAGCAGCTGCCGGAGAACTTCGGCAAGGACTACAAGCCCGTCGGCCAGCTCATTTCCTACGACTCGCGCGGCCAGGGCCTTAACCTCTGCGGCTCCAGCACCGCCGGCCTCGTGAACGCGTTCTACTGCCCCTCCGGCGACCTGGTCGCGTGGGACCGCGGCGAGCTCCTGCCCATGCTGAACGACTCCTTCGGCCCGATGTCCGTGGTCGCCGTCCTGGCGCACGAACTGGGCCACGCCGTCCAGACGCGCCTGGGCCTGAGCCCCAACACCCCGTCGATCGTGAAGGAACAGCAGGCCGACTGCTACGCGGGCACCTTCTTCCGCTGGGTCGCGGAAGGCAATTCGCCGCACTTCCAGGTGTCGACCGGCACGGGCCTCAACCAAATCATGGCGACGCTCTTCTTCATCCGCGATTCCGCCGGCTCCAGCTTCGACACCGCCGGCGCCCACGGCAGCGCGTTCGACCGCGTGTCCGCCTTCCAGTTCGGCTTCACCGACGGCCCGAAGCGCTGCGCCGCCATCGACAACGCCGAGGTCGTGAGCCGCACCAGCCAGCTGCCGTTCTCCTCCAAGGACCTCGACACGGGCGACGGCAAGGGCAACCTGGACGTCGTCGACCCGGCGAACCTGCAGGACCTGGAGTCCACCCTGCGCGCAGCTTTCCCCAAGGGCGCCCCCAAGCTCACCTCCGACCCCGAGCCCTGCTCGGACGCTAGCGTGACCAGCCCCGCCGCGTACTGCCCGTCGACCGACACCGTGTCCGTCGACCTGAACTCCCTGCGCCGCGTCGGCACCCCACCGGCACGCGGCACCTCCGACGGCTTCGGCGACTTCGCCGCGTTCGCCGAGGTGGCCTCCCGGTACGCGTTGGCGGTCGAAAAGGCCTACGGCCTGCGCTTGGACACGGCTTCGACGGGCCAGCTCACCGCCTGCCTGACGGGCATGTGGGCGGGAACGTTGACGCCGGACAAGAAGGCTTCGCTGGAGCTTTCGCCGGGTGACCTGGACGAGGCCATCGCGGAGCTGTTGTCGCCGAAGAGTGTCATCGCTTCCGACCCTTCCGGTACGACGGTGCCCTCCGGGTTTGCCCGGGTGGAGGCCTTCCGTGACGGGTTCACTTCGCCGACTGTTGCCACGTGCACCAGTAAGTACGGCGGCTGAGTTCTTCTTCTCGCGGCCCTCTCTCGCCGGGTTTTCGGCGGGGGAGGGCCATTTTTATCGGTGCACGGATCCCGCCAACTCCACGGATCACGCCGAAGTTCGTTACCGGGCAATGGTTTCCGCCCGCTCCATGGTTCGACCATTCGGCAGCCCTTTCGACGGCTGCCCACGCTGAACCAAGGGAGTGCCATGGGCAAGACCGTCCTCGTCACCGGCGCGGGCTTCGGCTTCGGCGCGCTGATCGTGCGCGCGCTCGCCGACGCCGGCCACACCGTCTACGCGGGCATCCGCGACCTCGCCGGCCGCAACGCCCCCGCGGCAGCCGCGCTGGCGACCTACGCGTCCTCCCGGTCGGTGGCCCTGTCCGCAGTGGAACTCGACGTCCGCTCACAGGATTCGGTGGACAGCGCCGTCGCCTCGATCCCCGAGCCGCTGGACGTCGTCGTCCACAACGCCGCCCACCTCGCCATGGGCCCGGTCGAAGCCTTCACCCCGGATGACATCGCGGAGGTCATGAACACCAACGTCTCCGGCCCCCAACGCGTCAACCGTGCCGTGCTGCCGCAGTTCCGCGAGCGCCGCCACGGCCTGGTGGTGTGGATCGACTCCTCCAGCACCAAGGGCGGCACCCCGCCCTACCTCGCGCCCTACCTCGCGCCATACTTCGCGGCCAAAGCGGCCATGGACGCGTTCGCCGTCTCCTACGCCGCCGAGCTCGCCCGCTTCGACATCGAGACCACGATCGTCGTCCCCGGCGTCTTCGCCCAAGGTGGCCATGCACATCCGAATCGCCATCGTCGCCTTGGCAGCAGCCGTCCTCGCGACCGGTTGTTCCGCGAGCACGCCGCCCTGGAGAACGGCACCTTCAGCAGCTTCTACCACCAGGAAATGCGCTGACAAGTCAGGCGGCCTGCTGCGCTCGGGCCCTGGACATCCGCGTGTAGCGCACGGTGAAGGCGACCGGGACGAAAAAGCCGAGCACCTTGATCACGATCAACGCGACGGTGGCGTGCGGCGCGTAGTGCAGCAGCAACCCGCCGGCCAGTGCGGAAGCCGTGAAGCTCGCCGCCCACACCGTGGTGATGACGACGTTGATCCGGCGAAACAGCGGGTGGTCCCACACCTCGCGCGGGGCCATCGTGCGGGCGATGCCGAGTGTGAACGGCCGGCGGATCAGGACGGACCCCCACGCCGTGAGAGCCAGCCAGGCGTCGGACAGCGTGCCGACGTAGGTGCAGCGGCGAAGTCGGGTCGGCGAACGAGTAGGCCGACAGCAGAGCGAAGAACCCCGTGGCGCTCAGCTCGATGATCAAGGTGTCCCAGGCCTTGCCACGGAGACGTTCGAGCAGCAACAGGCCGCCGGCGAGCAGCAGCCCGACGAGGCCGGAGTACCGCCAGTCGGCCTGCGTCGACACGATCGCGAAACCGATCCACGGGACGAAGCTTTTGAGGTAGTTCAGGGCGCACATCCTTCGACGTTCCACTTATGACATGTCATAGCTAAAACGTTCTGACTAGACATGTCAAGAGTGGAGGGTAGACTGAGGTCATGAGTCTCCGACACGCTGCGCTCGGGTTGCTGGCCGATCAATCCGGCAGTGGCTATGACCTGCTGAAACGCTTCCAGACGGCGATGGCCAACGTGTGGTCGGCGACCCAGAGCCAGCTGTACGGCGAGCTCGCGAAGCTCGAGAAGACGGGGCTGATCAAGGTCACCGACGAGGGGCCGCGGGGTCGCAAGGAATACGAGATCACCGAGACCGGTCGTGCGGAGTTGAGGGACTGGCTGCTGTCGCCGCTCGCCGCGCCGCCGCGCAGTGAGATGTTGCTGCGCGTGTACTTCCTCGGCTCGCTCGACCCGGCCCAGGCGCGGGGTTACCTCGAGCAGGTCGGCGAGACGGCGGCGCGGCGCGGCGAGCACCTCGCGGCTCTGGAGACGTCGATCGACTGGGACGAGGACGATCCGTCCGTCTATGGCCGCCTCGCGCTCGAGTTCGGGAAGCGGTACTCCACGATGCAGCGCGAATGGGCCGAATGGGCTGCGGGCGAAGTCAAAGGCGCCTTGAAGGAGTAGGGCCGGCCCACTCTGCGGAGGACAAAGGTTGCTCAGGCCCGCGATGAGCCGTAGAGCCTCTTCGACTCGTTCTGCTGCCCGAGCTTGCGCAGGGCGCTGAACAATGCGTCGCCCAGCACAGTGCCGACCACGGCACTCTCCACTATGGACTCGGGCGTGGTCAGGTTCCGCAGGGTCGCCAGGTCGAGCCGGGCCGCTTGGGCGAAGAACCGCGTGCTCGCCAATGGCACGACGAACGTGCTGGTGGCGGTGATCTACGTCGAGTACGCGCTGATTCTGGTCCAGGTCCTGCGCGGACGGCCCAGCCACTTCAACTTCTCCACGCCGGCCGACTCGATCATCTATTCCGTGATGGGTGTATCGGTCGGCGTCCTGTGGACCGGCGCGCTGATCCTGACGATCCTCGTCCTCCGCGCACCGATCGCCGACGTTGCCGTCCGCTGGTCGCTGCGGCTGGGCGTCTTGATCTCCCTGGCGGGCATCAGCCTGGGTGCGCTCATGGTCACCCCCACGGCGACGCAGGTGAAGTCCATGCAGAGCGGCGCTTTCGCCGGCATGATCGGTGCGCACAGCGTCGGCGTCGAAGACGGCGGCGCGACCATGCCCGTCACGGGCTGGAGTGCCATCGGTGGCGACCTCCGCATCCCGCACTTCGTCGGCATGCACGCGCTCCAGGCGTTGCCGATCGTCCTCGGTCTGCTGGTTCTTTTCGCACCGCGCGTGCCACGGCTGCGGTCCGCGGTCGTGCAGGCTCGCCTGGTCGTGGTCGCCGCGGCCGGCTACGCGGGCTTGGTCGGATTGGTGACCTGGCAAGCCGAACGCGGGCAGTCGATCATCCACCCCGACGTGCTCACGTTGGCGGCTTTGGGAGTGCTGGTCATCGGCGTCGTCGCGGGTGCCGCGGTGTCACTGGCGCGACCGGTGACCGTCCGAGAGGGAAGCGTCGAATACCGGCCGACGGCTCGGCTCTGACTCGGTGTCGTCGCGGGCGTTCAGGCGTCTTTCTCGCCGAAGGTGAAGCGGGACTGAAGGATCGGCCCCGGAATCGACGGGTCCGGGCCTCGCCCGTACCGCCTGGTGAAGGTGTCCACCGGTGAGGTCGTGAGGGTCCAGCCGGCAGCGCGCAGAGCAGCGGGCGTATCGGGACGAGGGTCAGGATCGAAGAGGCTGCCCAGGTGCGACCCCGTCTCCGAAGTGCTGGTGTCGAAGAGCGTGTGGTCCCGGAGGGAGTCCTGGCCGGGGAGGGTTTCCAGGCCGACGCGGCTGCCGGGGGCCGAGAGGGTGTCGAGGGTGTCGATGAGGGAGGTCTCGGCCGGTGCGGGGAGGTAGAGGAGGAGGCCTTCGGCGATCCAGGTGGTAGGCACGGAGGGGTTGAAGCCCGCGGACAGCAGGACAGTGGGCCAGTCGTCGGCCAAGTCGGCGGTGAGGAGGTGGTGGGACGCGGGCGTAAGAGCGCCCAGGGAGCCCAGGACCTTCGATTTGAAGGTGAGGACGTCGTGGCGGTCGATCTCGTAGCAGGTCGCCGAAGGGGGCAGATCAAGGCGCAGCGCGCGGGTGTCCAGGCCGGCGCCGAGGATGGCGATTTGCGGGGTGTGCGGTGCGGAGTCCGCCAGGAAGTCGTCGAAGGTGCGGGCGCGGACGGCGAAGAAGCGGCCCAGGTGGCCCCAGAAGGGGTCCGCGTCGCCGAGGGGGACGTCCTCGATGCGGGTGGGCAGGGCGACGGGGGAGTTGGCCGAGCGGACGAAGTGCTCGGCGTACTCGTCGCGCAGCAGGCTGTGCGGGTGGTGGGTTTCGATGGCGCGCGCGGCGGCGACCATGAGGGCGGTGGAGCTGACGCCCGCCGCGAGATCTGAGTCCGACACCTGCTGGGCACCTTTCGGCCGTCGAGTCGGCGCTCACGGTACCGGCAAGCCCGCCCGAAACGGATGCCTCCATCGGGGTGATCGAAACCCGCGTCCTGCCTGGCGGGACAGGGAAAGTCAGCGGCCGTCGACGAGGGCGGCGGCGTCGGGGACCTGCTTGCCGGCGAAGGCGGGGCGGGCGCCGTACGGGTCGGCGTCTGTCCACAGTGTCGTGGGGGCTTCCTTGCGCACCACGGGGATCACCTCGGCGGCGAAGCGTTCCAGCATTTCGAGCTGCTGTTCGTGCGGGAGCATCGTGGGCAGGCTGAACGACTGGAGGTCGTGGCCGAAGCCGGCGTGGAAGTACAGGATCTTTTCGATGATCTGTTGCGGGCTGCCGACGAGCACGGGACCTTCGGCGATGGCGTGGTCGATGTCGCGGAAGACCATTTCGTTGCCGGGCGTGTGGTTGCCCGGCTTGTTGAAGAACTCGACCATCTTCTCGTACACCGGGCCGAAGTGCTCGCGAGCGTCCTGTGTGGAATCGGCCAGGTACAGGAAGCCCGCCCCGGCGCCGACGAAGGCGTAGCGGGGGTCGTGGCCGTGACGGTCGTACTCGGCGCGGTAGTGGTCGATGAGGATCTTGTAGTTGTCGCGCGGCTGGATGGCGTTGGCGCTGAAAAGCGGGTCGCCCCACTTCGCGGCGAGTTCGGCGGACGTCAGGGTGGTCGCGGAGCCGTGCCAGACGCGGGGTGCGCCGGCGTACGGGCGGGGCAGGGTGGTCACGCCGTCGAGCGCGCCGCGGAACTTTCCTTCCCACGTCACGTTTTCCTCGCGCCACAGCCGGCGCAGCAGCTCATACTTCTCCGCCAGCTGGTCCCACTGCTGCCCGGGCTCGACGCCGAACATCGGCAGCTTTCGGGCCTCGTTGCCCTTGCCGATCACGATCTCGACGCGGCCGCGCGAGAGCTGGTCGATCGTGGCGAAGTCCTCGGCGATGCGCACCGGGTCCGAAATGGACAGCACGGTGACGCCGGTCTGGATCCGGACGCGGCTCGTGGTCGCGGCGATCGCGCCCAGCAGCACGGTCACGCCGGCGGACAGGAACGGGCCCGCGTGCCGCTCGCCGAGCGCCACCGCGTCGAAGCCGATCTGCTCGGCGCGCTGCGCGGTGTTCAACGCCTGCGCGTACCGATCAGACGTGCTGACGATTCGCCCGGTGACCGGGTTCTGCAGGTGCGGCAGGATGTCGAGCAGCTGGAATCGCACGGACGTCTCCAAGCGTGGGCCGTTGAACGTTCAGCCAAAACGCTACGCCGCTCGACTTGAACCTTCAAGCAATCTCAAAACCGCACCGGACCCGGTCCAGTAGTCCGTCGAGGGTGTCCAGGTCGGTCTCGGAGAACGCGGAGAACGCGGCGCGCAAGTTGCGCGCGTGGACGGTCGCGGCCTGGTCGAGCACCTTGCGCCCCGCGTCGGTGATACCGGCGTAGGCGACGCGGCGGTCGGTCGGGCACGGGCGGCGCTCGACGTAGCCGGCCGCCTCGATGCGGTCGATCAGCCGCGTGATGCCGCCTGTGGTGAGTGCCACTTCGCCGGCGAGCGCGCTCATCGTCAGCTGCCCGCCGTCGGAGCGGGCGAGCCGGATCAGCACCTCGAACCACGTGTGCTGCAGCCCGGTCTCGGCCTGCATGGCGGGCCCGAGCCGGCGTTCCAGCTGGCTGCTGGCCTCGACCAGCCTGCCGAACGTCGTGATCAGGCGGTCGTCGATCGGGTCCATGTCCCGAGTGTACGCGGAGAAGGTTGACGCGTCAGCTATTGCACTGGAAGGCATCTTGTGGTTACCGTGTCAGTATCTGAACAGTCAGATATTGAAGGAGCAGGTAATCATGCGGATCGCCATCATCGGAGCCGGCAACGTCGGCTCGGCTCTCAGCAAGGCCGCCGTCGACGCCGGGCACGCGGTGACCCTGACCGCGACCAGTCCGGAGAAGGCCGCCAAGGTCGCCGCCGAGACGGGCGCGCGGGCCGCGGCGAGCAACCTCGACGCGGTGGCCGACGCCGACGTCGTGGTGCTGGCCGTGCCGGGCAGCGCCGTCGGTGCCGTCGCCCAGGAAATCGCGCCCGCCGTGCGCGGCAAGGTCGTGGTCGACGCCACCAACCCGCTCAACGCGACGTTCACCGACCTCGACATCGAAGAGACCGCCGCCGTGCAGACGCTGCAGCGCTTGGTCAACGACGCTGCCGTGGTCAAGGCCTTCAACACGATCTTCGCCGGCCGACTCGGCACTCCCACCGAGAGCGGCCACCGGCTCGACGCCTTCTACGCCGGTGACGACACCGACGCCAAGAAGGTCGTCGCGGAGCTGCTCACCTCGCTGGGTTTCCGCCCGATCGACGCCGGCGGCCTGCGCATGGCCCGCGCGCTGGAGGAGATGGCGTTCCTCAACATCGCCCTCAACGCCGGCAACAACTGGCCCTGGCAGTCGGGCTGGGCGCTGCTCGGCCCGACCGTCTGAACGCCGACACTTCGATGAACGAGCCGGTCGTCGAAACCCCCGTCGTCGAAACCCCCGTCGTCGAAACCCGAGGTGCCGAAGGGCCGTTGGTCGTGCTGCTGCACGGCCGCGGCTCGCGCGAGAGCGAGATCATCGGGCTCGCCGACGCGTTGCCCAAGGGTTTCCGTTACGCAGCAGTGCGAGCACCGATCGCGGAAGGTGGCGGCTTCGCGTGGTTCGCCAACCGCGGCATCGGCCGCCCGACGCCGGAGTCGCTCCGGATCACCATGGACTGGTTCCTCGCCTGGCTCGACCGGCAACGCGGGCCCGTGCTGCTGATCGGGTTCAGCGGCGGGGCCGCGTTCGCGGGCGGCCTGGTCCTGGACGATCCGGACCGGTTCGCCGGCGCCGCCATCCTGTACGGCACTTTGCCGTTCGACGCGGGCGTGCCGACCGGCCCGGCGCGCCTGGCCGGCCTGCCCGTGTTCCTCGCGCACGGTGAGCACGACCAGGTCATTCCGCGCGACCTGCAGGACCGGACCTGGCGTTATCTCACGGCCGAGTCCGGAGCGCCCACCATCGCGCGGCGCGACCCGGTGGGTCACGGCTTCGCGCCCGACGCGCTGGCCTCCCTCGGCGGCTGGCTCGCCGAGCGCGCGGACTTTCTCGAGCGGCGCCGCGTGCCCGGGCCTCATCCGACGAGGTGGGACGGGCTCGAGGAGCTGCCACCGCGAACGGGAAAGCGGTCGGACGTCAGCGTCACCATCCCCCAGCAGCAGCTCACCGACAACGCCTCGGCCGAGCTGCAGGAAAAGCTGTTCGCCCGCATCGACGCGCTGCCCGGGGTGCACAGCACGCAGTCGGCCATCTCCGTGCCGGGCGCGCGCGGGTTCATGCTCGCCGACGGCCAGGCGGGGCCGGCGGACGCGTTCCTCGTGCCGCAGGCCGGCGAGTTCGCCCACCTGCACCCGCGCTCCGACGGTTCCCTGCACGTCGCCCTGCCGGTTTCCCTTGCCGCGGAAGCGATCGAACGTGGCTGGGCCGTCGCCCATCCGCTCGCCGGGATCCGGCTCACGCCGGGCATGGTCCTCGTCTACGGGCCCCGCGACGAGACCGAGCTGGACGTCGTCACCGCCATCGTCTCCACCAGCCATGCCTGGGCGACCGGGCGTGAACTCCCCTCTGTCAGCTGAAAGCGAGCAATCATGGATCGCCGTACCGCGCTCAAAGGCGGAGCCGCCGCCGCGTTCGGTGCTTTCGCCCTCACCGCCGTCGCGAGCGGCAACGTGGCCGAGGCCGCCGGACAGCCGCTGCTGCCGGACCCGGCCGCCCACCCCGTGCCGAACCCGCCTTATCCGCGCAACCTGACGCACGACGAGCGCAAGCACTTGGAGACGTTCGACGAGCTCGACTTCGACGTCTTCTCCCACGCCGACTGGAAGCGCCTCGACGAAAGCCACGCCCACACCATCCGCGTCCACTGGCCCGACGGGCACTACACCGACGGCATCGATCAGCACATCGCCGACCTCGCCGCGATGTTCGTCTGGGCGCCCGACACGCGTATCCACTCGCATCCCTTGCGCGTGGCCAAAAACGAGCTCACCGCCGTCACCGGCGTGATGCAGGGCACCTTCACCCGGCCGATGCCCGACGGCAAGGGCGGCTTCATCCAGCCGACCGGCCGGAAGTACGCGATCAACATGGCGACCGTCGGCATCTGGAACCGCCGCGGCACGATGGACGAGGAATTCCTGTTCTGGGACAACCAGACCTTCAACCAGCAGCTCGGCCTGGCCTGATCGGAGGACCAAGTGAAGCTCGACTTCAACGGCAGGACCGCGCTGGTCACCGGGTCGACGGCCGGGATCGGCGCGGCCACGGCCGCCGCGCTCGCCGCCGCCGGTGCCGACGTGGTGGTGAACGGCCGTAATGCCGACCGGGTCGACGAGGTCGCCAAACGCCTTGGCGTACGCGGGATCGCGGCCGACGTCGGCACGGCCGAGGGCGTGGCGACCCTCGTGGAACAGCTGCCCGACGTGGACGTGCTCGTGAACAACGCGGGCTATTTCGCGCCGGTGTCCGTGTTCGAGATCCCCGACGCGGACTGGCTGCGGATCTACGAGGTCAACGTGCTTTCGGGCGTGCGCCTGGCCCGGCACTACACACCGCGGATGGTCACGCGCGGGTGGGGCCGGGTGATCTTCGTCAGCAGTGAGTCGGCGATCCAGAATCCGACCGAGATGGTCCACTACGGCATGACGAAGACCGCGCAGCTGGCCATTTCCCGTGGCATGGCGCAGGAAGTGGCGGGCACGGGCGTCACCGTGAACAGTGTCCTGCCAGGACCGACGTTGACGGAAGGCGTGCGCGAGTTCGTGCAGGGCCTGTACCCGGACCTCGATTTCGCCGGTGCGGAGCGGCAGTTCATGACCCGCGAGCGGCCGACATCGCTGCTCGGCCGCCTGATCCGTCCCGAGGAGGTGGCGAACATGATCACCTACGTCGCCTCCGACCAGGCCGCGGCGACGACCGGTGGCGCGCTGCGGGTCGACGGTGGCGTGGTCACCGCCATCATCCCGTGACCGCGTGGGCCCGCCGGTCAGCGGCCGGCGGGCTCCACGACAGCGATCAGGTCCACTTCGACGGCGATGCCCTTGGGCAGCGCCTTCGCGCCGACGACCGAGCGGGGATGGCGCCCGGCGTCGCCGAAGACCTCGACCAGCAGGTCGGACGCACCGTTGAGGACCTGCGCCACGCCGGTGAAATCGTCGGCGCACGAGACGTAGCCGACGACCCTCGCGATGCCGCGCACCCGGTCGAGGCTGCCCAGCGTCTGACGCAGCTGTGCCAGCAAGTGCAGCATGCACTCACGCGCCGCTGCGTAGCCGTCTTCGGCCGTGAGGGTCTCGCCGACCCGGCCGAGCCAGCCCTCGGAGCCTTGCCCGGCCAGGTAGACGAGGGAGCCTTCCTGGTATGCGCCGACGTAGTTGCCCGCGACCGGCCGCAGCGCGGGCAGGGTCAGACCGGTGGCTCGCAACCGTTCTTCCGGCGTCGCACCAGGCACGCGGGCGCTCCTCTCGGGGGACATCCGGAACACGCTGGACATCCTCGGCACGCTAGAGGCCGCAACGGCGGAACACAGCCGAAGCGTCCGGCCTGACCGGACTCCTTTTTCCGCACCGCAAGCGCAATTCTCGCGTCCGGTACAGCCGGACACCGGATCGCCGATCCGGCCGGGGAGGCGTATTTTCCGCATCGGGTCGAACGGAGGCACGCCATGGTCGTCGCGTCGAAAGGGAACGCGTCCGTCGCGAAGGCGATGGTCGTGCTCAACGCGTTCAGCCCCGTTCAGCCGACACTCAGCGTGCGGCAGCTCGCCGAACGCACGCAGCTTCCGCGCAGCACCACGCACTCGTTGTGCCTGGCCCTGTGCCAGGCCGGGATGCTCGAACAGGTGCCGCGCCGCGGGTACCGGCTCGGGTCCGCGCTGGTCGGGCTCGGCGGCCAGGTGATCGACCGCACCGGCCTGGCCACCGCATCGGAAGGGCTGCTGCGGCGGCTGCCGTTGCGCACTGCCAGGAAACGCACCTCGCGCAGTTCGTCGACGGCTGGGTCGTGTACCTCGACCGCATCACCGGCCGGGAGCCACGGCCGATGCGCAACCGCGTCGGCCTTCGCGCGCCCGCGCACCGCACGGGCTGCGGCAAGGCCGCGCTCAGCGCGCTGGAGCCGGAGGTGGTGGAGCGGCTCGTCTCGCTGACCTGTGAAGCGGAACGGTTGCCCGCGCCCGATTTCACCGAGCTGAATGCCGTGCTGACGACGGCGAGGCGCGACGGGTTCGTCGTCAGCCACTCGTTCCAGCGCGGCACCACATCGGTCGCCGCCGCGATCACCGACCTCACCGGCACCCCGGTGGGCGCGGTCTCCATCGCCGGGTTGAGCGAGACGTTCACGCGCAAAGCCGTCGCGGAGGCCGCGCGCAACGTCACCGAGGCCGGCCTCGCCATCAGCCACCGCATCGCCGACCGCCTCGGCACCTTCCGGGCGACGGCGACGCTCACATAACCCGCGCCAGGACGTTCTCGTGGAAACCGATCTCGTCGATCTCCGTTTCGAGGACGGAACCTTCGCTCAGCAACAGCGGAACCTCCTCGCACCCCGCCGCGACGACGTCACCCGGCTCGAGCCGCACGTGTTGCGAAACGCGGTGGACCAACGCGACGAAGTCCAGATCTGCGGTGTCGGTCTTCTGTACCGGCCGGCCGTCGACGAAGCTGTGCAGGGCGAGCCGGGGTCGCAGACCTCCCGGCAGCTCGTCGGGAGTCACCAGCGCCGGGCCGAGTGACAGCCACGGCACGGTGACCTCGTTCAGGATCGAGAATCCCGCGATGGTGCCGAGTCGCCCCATGACCACCGCCGGCTCGGCCTTCCACGTGGCGGCCACGGATTCTCGAGACAGCACGATCGCGTCTCGCGGCCCGGCGAGCGACTCCGGCCGGGTCACGTGGAAAGACCGCCGGCCCAGGTCGACCCGGACCACCTTCCCCGGGCGCGCCAACAGTGGCGCCCGGTCGCAGAACATCGCCTCGTGCGCCCGGCCGGCCGCGGCGACCGGCCATTGTGGATCAAGAAGCAGCGCACCGACGTCCGGGTACGGCAGTTCGACGAGCGTGCCGTCGTCTTCGGCCCGCGCCGCGCGCGTGCCGCCGCTCGTGCGGATCGTGGTCAGTTTCATGCCGAGCCTCCTGGAAGGTTCGCGCGGGTGACGTCCGGGTCAGTGGGACGCCGGGGTGGCCCGGCGACATTCGGACGGCGAAGGTATGGATCTGTCGTTCCCGTGTATCAGTCGGTGTTCGGGCACGTGGAACCTTGACAGTATATATCCAGATTCGTATCGTTCGACGTCACCGACCGCTGACCGACGGTGGTCGACACAGTGTCGTGCAGGAGGAGAATCCGGATGTCAAGGATCCTGATCGTAGGCGGTGGCTTCGCCGGGGTGTGGAGCGCCGCGAGCGCGGTGAAGCTCCGCCAGGAACGCGGACTGTCCGAAAAGGACCTTCAGGTCACCGTGGTGAACGCCGGTGACGACATGGTGATCCGGCCGCGGCTCTACGAGGCGGATCCCGACCGCATGCGCGTTCCGCTCGACCGGGTGCTCGGCCCGATCGGCGTGCGCCGCGTCGCCGGCACTGTCGTCGGCATCGACACCGACGCGCGCACGGTCTCCGCGGTCCGCCGCGACGGGACCACCGCCACGCTGGACTACGACCGACTCGTGCTCGCCTCGGGCAGCCAGGTCGTGCGGCCCGCCCTGCCCGGCGCCGAGCACCTCTTCGACATCGACACCCTCGCCGGTGCGGCCACGCTCGACTCGCACCTGCGCCGGCTGCCGGACCGCGAAGCCGGGGCAGGCAGGTTCACGGCCGTGGTCGTCGGCGCCGGGTTCACCGGGTTGGAGATCGCGACGGAGCTCGTCGGACGGCTGAAGGAGCTGGCCGACGACGTCCGCGTCGTGCTCGTGGAGCGGCTCGACGCCGTCGGGCCGGAGCTGGGCGAGGGCCCGCGGCCGGCGATCGAGAAGGCCTTGGCCGACCTCGGCGTCGAGGTCCGGCTCGGCGTCAGCCTAAAGGAGCTCGCCCACGACAAGGTGCGCCTGTCCGACGGCACGGTGATCCCGACGTCGACGGTCGTGTGGACGGCCGGCATGACGGCCAGCCCGCTCACGTCGTTCATCGCGGCGGAGAAGGACCACCTCGGCCGCCTGGACGTGGACGAGTTCCTGCGCGTTCGCGGTGTCCCCGACGTGTACGCGGCCGGTGACACGGCCGCCGCGCTGTCGCCGGCCGAGGGCCGCGTGGTGATGCAGAGCTGCCAGCACGCCCTTCCCCAGGGGAAGTTCGCGGGGCACAACGTCGCCGCGGACCTGCTGGACGAGGCCCTGGTCCGGTTCGAGCCGGCGCCCTACGTCACCTGCCTCTCACTGGGCCCGGCGGGCGCGGTCGTCACGTCGGGCTGGGACCGTGAGGTGCAGATGACCGAGCACATCGCGAAGGACCTCAAGCACACGATCAACGAGCAGTGGATCTACCCTCCGGTCGACGACCCGGCAGAATTGCTGAACCAGGCCGGTCCGTACGCGGCCTGGCCGGAGTACGAGCCGGCTGGAACAGTGGAGTCGCTCGCAGTGTGAGCCGAGGTCGGTCGGAGGTGAGGTCCGGATGGAGCTGCGGCACCTGCGGTACTTCGTCGCCGTCGCCGAGGAGTGCCACTTCGGCCACGCCGCCGACCGGCTGCACATCGCCCAGCCCGCGTTGTCTCACCAGATCAAGCAGCTCGAGGCCGAGCTCGGCGTCGAACTGCTGACGCGCACCACGCGCAAGGTGCAGCTCACGCCCGCCGGGCAGCGGTACCTCGACCGGGCGCGCGCCGTGCTGGCCTCGGTGGACGCCGCGAGCGTCGAGGCCGGCCGGGTCGCCCGGGGCGACGTCGGCCGGGTGGCCATCGGCTTCACCGGCTCGGCCACCTACGAGCTGCTGCCCTCGCTCGCGCGGGTGCTGCGCCGCGACTTCCCGGGCATCGAGCTGGACCTCAAGGGCGAGATGCTCACCCCCGACCAGGTGACGGCGCTGGTGGAGGAGACCCTCGACATCGGTTTCCTCCGCCCGCCCGTCCGCGAGCCGGGGCTGGTGGTGCAGGTGCTGCGCCGCGAGCCGCTGATCGCGGTGCTGCCCGCCAGTCACCCGCTCACCGACCGTGACACGGTGCGGCTCGCGGACCTGCGCGACGAGCCGTTCATCTGCTATCCGTCGCGGCACCGTTCGGTGGTCTACGACGCCGTGTTCGACGCGTGCCAGCAGGCCGGGTTCGTGCCGTCCGTGGTGCAGGAAGTCGGCGAGACGTCCACTTTGGTCTCGTTCGTCGCGGGTGGGCTGGGCGTCGCCCTGGTGCCCGCGTCGGTGCGGCACCTGCAGATCACCGGCTCGCAGTACCGGCCGCTGGCGGGCACGACCCGTGAGGTCCAGCTGGCCGCCGCGACGCGTGCCGACGACCTGTCGCCGCACGTCGCCAAGGTGCTCTCGCGCGCCCACTCGCTGCTCGGCGGACCGCGCTGAGCCAGCGCGATTGATAAACCGCATCTATCGATCGTGAAGTTGTAAGTATTTCTCATTTCCGAATCCGTCGGAAACAATCGTGAAATGCCAGGTATTCCCTGGTCGAGGTTTTCCGGACTCAAGGAGGAGCCGTGACCCCGTTCATGCTGGCTGTCCAGTCGTTGCTGGACGGGGAGGAAGCCCCCGTGCCGGCCACCGAACCGGCCGCCCCGAGATCGGTGGCCGTGGCCACCGACGAGCAGGTGATCATCCGTTCCCTCGCCGAGCAGCTGGTGTGCGAAGCCAACGCGATCCTCCGCGAGCACGGGCCGGTGTTCAGCCTCGTCGACGACAGCAACGACGGCGAACTCGCCTTCACCGTGGGCTTTTCCGACCGCAGCGCGCGCATCCGCACCGCGATGTCCGGCCGGGAAGCGACCGTGCAGCTCGTGATCGCCGGTGAAGCCGACGAGGTCCCGCGGCGCCTGGCCGGCGACGAGGAGCTCCGGGCGCTGCTGCTGAGCCTGCTGAGGCTGGACCCCCTCCCCGCCCACCACTGACCTGGAAGAGGACTGATGCAATACGAACTGCGGTATCAGGTCATCGAGCCGAAGAGGCAGACCTACCAGAACGTGATCGACCGGTTCGGCGACCAGCCGGCCAGCCGCTACCTCGAGGCGACGCTCGACGTCGAACCGCGCGAGAACTTCCACTACCGGCCCACGTGGGACCAGCACCGTGAGCTCTACGACGCGGACTACACCGCGCTGAAGCTGACGGATCCTTACAGCTACACGGATCCGCGCCAGTTCTACTACACGCCCTACGTCACCAACCGGGCGAACCTGCACGACGAGTTCACCAAGCAGATGGCGTACCTCGAAGAGCGCGAGCTGCTGGCGAAGCTGCCCACGGCGTGGCGGACGGTGCTCACCACGGCCATCCTTCCTTTGCGCCACTACGAATCCGGCGCGCAGATGGTGAGCGTCGGCGGTGCGCGGTTCGCGTACGGCACCTCGCTGGAGCAGTGCTGCACCTACGCGGCGTTCGACCGCATCGGCAACGCGCAGATGCTCTCGCGCGTCGGCATCGCGCTGGGCGCGGGCACCGGTGACCTGCTGCAGGTCGCCAAGCGCGAGTGGCTGGACAGCGAGCACCTGCAGCCGCTGCGCCGGTTCACCGAAGAAGCCATGGTCACGCCCGACTGGGCCGAGGGCCTGGTCGCGGTCGACCTCGTAGACTCGCTGATCTACCCGGTGCTCTACCGCGAGCTCGACGAGATCGCGCTCACCAGCGGCGCCGGCGCGTACAGCCTGTTCACGCAGTACCTGCACACCTGGTTCAAGGACCAGCGCAAGTGGCTCGACGCGCTGATCAAGGCGTGGGCCGCCGACGAGGAACACGGCGCGGACAACCGCGAGCACCTGTCCCGCATCGTCGCGACGTGGAACCCGCTCGCGCACGAGGCCGCCACGGAGCTGGCGCGCGTCGTCGACCACCAGCTGCCCGACGCCGGAACGGTCGCCGCGCTCGCGCGCACCACAGCCGCCGCCGAACAGCGCTGGGCCCAGGTCACCGGAGGTGCGGCGTGAGCGACACCCTGCGCCAGGTCGGCATCGACATCCAGGAATCCGAAGAGAACCGCGGCCTCGTCGCCGCCATCCGGGCCGACAACCCGGAGCTGACCGTCCGCCACCTGCCGGGTCTGGTGAAGATCCAGGCCGCGGGCCAGATCGTGATCAACCGGGAGTCGGTGGAACGCGAGCTCGGGCGCGAATGGGAGACCGGCGAGTTCCAGCTGGCCATCGTCTCGTTCGCCGGGAACCTCTCCGAGTGGGACGACGACCGGATCATCGTGAAGTGGGAGCACTAGGACATGACTCAGACCGCACCGCGCCGCAAGCTGCCGCTCAAGGAGCGCTACGCGCTGCTCACCCGTGACCTGGACTGGGATCCCAGCTACGTCACCAAGGAACAGCTGTTCCCCTACACCAGCTACGAGGGCATCAAGGTCCACGACTGGGACGGCTGGGAAGACCCGTTCCGCCTCACCGTGGACGCGTACTACAAGTACCAGGCCGAAAAGGACAAGCGGCTCTACGCCGTCCTCGACGGGTTCGCGCAGAGCCAGGGCCACCTGGGCCTCGCGGACGCCAGCTACCTCAACGCGATCAAGCTGTTCATCCAGGGCGTGACGCCGCTGGAGTACGCCGCGCACCGGCACTTCGCCTACCTCGGGCGCTACCTCGAAGGCCCGGCGCCGCGGTTCGCCGCGCTGTGCCAGAGCGTGGACGAGCTGCGCCACTGCCAGACGCAGATCCACACCATCAGCAACTACAACAAGTACTACGGCGGCTTCCACAGCTGGTCCAAGATGCACGACCGCGTGTGGTACCTGTCGGTGCCGAAGTCGCTGTTCGACGACGCCATGACGGCCGGGCCGTTCGAGTTCCTGATCTCGATCTCGTTCAGCTTCGAGTACCTGCTCACCAACCTGCTGTTCGTGCCGTTCATGAGTGGCGCGAGCTTCAACGGTGACATGCCGACGATGTCGTTCGGGTTCTCGGCGCAGTCCGACGAAAGCCGGCACATGACGCTCGGCCTGGAGGCCATCAAGTTCCTGCTGGAGCAGGACGAGGGCAACGTGCCGATCATCCAGGACTGGATCGACAAGTGGTTCTGGCGCGCGTACCGGATGTCCGCGCTGGTCGCCGGGATGATGGACTACATGCTTCCGAAGCCGGTGATGAGCTGGAAGGAGGCGTTCGAGCTCTACTTCGAGGACCAGATGCTCGGCGGCCTCTTCCCGGACCTGGAGTTCTACGGCATCCGCCCGCCGCGCCACGTGCAGGACGCGATCGCGGAGAAGGACAAGCTGTCGCACGAGGTTTACAAGGTCCTGCACAACTTCTCGTTCGCCGCTTCGTTCACCACGCAGGCGCCGAACGAGCAGCACATGAAGTGGCTGGCCGAACAGTACCCGGAGACGTTCGACCAGCACTACCGGCCCGTGTGGGAGAAGCACCACCGCATCGAGGCCGAAGGTGGCCGGATGTTCTTCCAGGGCCTGCCGCAGCTGTGCCAGGTCTGCCAGATCCCCATGGTGTTCACCGAAAAGGACGACCCGGCCAAGACTTCCTTCCGCTCCAGCGAGTTCCGCGGCGAGCGGTTCCACACCTGCAGCGACGGCTGCCAGTGGATCTTCGAGCGCGAGCCGGAGAAGTTCGTGCAGGCGTGGCTGCCCGTGCACCAGATCTACCAGGGCAACTGCGGTGGCCCGTCAGTGCCGGAAGTCCTGGAGTGGTACGGGATCCAGGAAGGCGACAACGGCGAGTACAAGGGGTCGCCCGACCACAAGTCGTGGATCGGCTGGCACAACGGCGACGTGGAACAGGGAGCCTGACATGGCGGTGAAAGCTCTTTACGACTACGACTTCCCGTCGGCCGACCGCGCCGAGCTGTTCGGCGACGACCAGCTCGTCTACGTGCATTGGGAAGGCAACCCCCTGTTCTGCTCGGCTGCCTGCTTCCGCGTGCCGAAGGCATTGGGCTTCGGCGAGTTCGTGGAGACGGTCGTCGGCCCCTGGGCCGCGTCCGACCCGGACTTCGACCCGACGACGGTGCGCGACTGGCGGGTGAACGGCCGGCCACTCGACGGCTCCACCGAAGCCCCGCTCACCGAACTCGGCATCGGCCACAAGGCGCTGCTGCAGTTCACCGCCTGAACGGAGAATTCGTCTTGACGACGCACACCATCCGCGTGGAACCGATCGGCGCCGAGATTCAGTGCCGGGAGGACCAGACCGTGCTCGACGCGTGCCTGCGCGAGGGCATCTGGCTGCCGCACGCGTGCACCCACGGCACGTGCGGCACCTGCAAGGCCCAGATCCTCGACGGTGAGGTCGATCTGGGCGACGCGTCGCCGTACGCGTTGCTGGAAAGCGAGCGCGACGAGGGCGCCGCGTTGATCTGCGTGGCCCAGCCGCGCGGCGACGTGGTGCTCGAGGGTGAAGTCGACATGGACGAGGGCGTCGGTGTCCACCCGGTGCGCGACTTCCGCGCCCGGGTGGACAGCCTCGAGGAGATCGCGCCCGACGTCCGTCGGCTGGTGCTCGCCCTCGAGGAACCGATGCGGTTCAACCCCGGGCAGTACGTGCTGCTCGACGTGCCGGGCGGGCACCAGCGGCCGTACTCGATCGCCAGCACGCCGTCGAACGGGTCGCTGATCGAGCTGCACCTGAAGCGCTCCGAAAACGGCGTCGCCACCGACGGCTGGGTCTTCTCCAGCCTGAAGGCCGGCGACGAGGTCACCCTGTCCGGCCCGTACGGCCGGTTCTCGTTCCGTCCACTTCGGACGCAGCCGATCCTGCTGCTGGGCTCGGGCACGGGCCTGGCGCCGCTGAAGGCGATGATCCGCCACATCGACGAGGAGGGTGGCGAGCACCAGGTCACGCTGTACCACGGAGTGGCCACCAAGGACGATCTGTACGACCGGGAGTACTTCGAGGAGCTCGAAGCGCGCACGGACTGGTTCACCTACCGGCCGGCGCTCTCGCGCGACGACTGGAACGGCCGCTCCGGACGGGTTCCGGCGCTGCTGGCCGAGGACTTCCCCCGGGCGGGCGGGAACGTCGCCTACATCTGCGGCAGCCCGGACATGGTCTCGGACACCATGAAGGCGCTGATGAAGGCGCGGTTGTTCCCCCGGGACATCTACCGCGAGGACTTCTTCGACTCCGCCGACCGCGCCGCGGGCACCCACGTGGTGCGCAGTCCGCTGATCAGGCGCTGATCCGGCCCCTGTGAAAGGATCGCGATGAAAGTCACCGAAATCGAGGCGATCCCGTTCGCCATCCCGTACCGCAAACCCCTGCGGTTCGCGAGCGGCGAGGTGGACACGGCCGCGCACATCCTCGTGCGGGTGCACACCGACGAGGGTCTGGTGGGGACCGCCGAAGCGCCGCCCCGGCCGTTCACCTACGGGGAGACCCAGGGCTCGATCAAGGCCGTCATCGACTCGGTTTTCGCGCCTCAGCTGCTGGGGATGTCGCCGCTGGCCCGTGAGGCCGTGCACGCCAAACTCGACCGTACGGTGGGGAACCCGGCCGCGAAGAGCGCGATCGACATGGCGCTGTGGGACCTCATCGGACAGAGCCTCGGCGTGTCCGTGACCGAGCTGCTCGGCGGCTACACCGACCGCATGCGCGTGTGCCACATGGTCGGGTTCGCGCAGCCGGGCGAGATGGTGGACGAGGCCGAGCGCGTGCGCGACCTCCACGGCATCACCACGTTCAAGGTGAAGGTGGGCCGCAAGCCGATCCGCCTCGACGTGGACGTCTGTCGCGCACTGCGGGCCGGGCTCGGCGACGACGTCGAGCTCTATATCGACGGCAACCGCGGCTGGACGGCCTCGGAGTCGGCCGCCGCGTTGCGGGCGCTCGAGGACGTCGGCCTGCTGTTCGCCGAGGAGCTGTGCCCGGCCGACGACGTGCTCGGTCGCCGGTGGCTCGCCACGCAGAGCCGGATCCCGCTCTACGCCGACGAAAGCGCGACGCGGCCCGGCGAGGTCACGCGCGAGCTGCTGGCCGGCGCGGCCCACGGCGTCAGCATCAAAACGGCGCGCACCGGCTTCACGTACTCGCAGCGGGTGCTCAGCCAGTGTTCCGGGCTCGGCGTCGAGGTCGTGCTCGGCAACCAGATCGACGGGCAGATCGGCTCGCTGTGCGCGGCGACGTTCGGGGCCGCGTTCGAGCTCACCTCGCGGCGGGCGGGTGAGCTGTCGAACTTCCTCGACATGACCGACGACCTGCTCGCCGAACCCCTGCGCATCGAGCACGGCGAGCTGCGCGTGCCGCAAGGCCACGGCATCGGCATCCAGCTGGACGACGGAAAGCTCGCGCGTTACCGCCAGGACTGATTCCCACCACGAAGAGAGGTATTTGCCATGACTGAAGTCGTTTCGCCCACAGCCGCAGCTTCGGGTGCGTCGGCGACCGAGCGTTTCCAGGAGCGGGCCAAGGGTTCCGCCGCGGCGGACGCGGCCCGCGTGGACGCGATCGCGACGGACGCGCTGGCCGCGCTGCACGAGGTCGTCCGCAAGCACCAGCTGACCTACGACGAGTACAACGCCTTCAAGGCGTGGCTGATCCGGGTCGGCGAAGACGGTGAGTGGCCGCTGTTCCTCGACGTGTTCATCGAGCACGAGGTGGAGAAGGTGGCGAACGCCAGCCGCGAGGGGACCGCCGGGAGCATCGAAGGTCCGTACTACGTGGAGGGTGCGCCGGAGTTCGGCGCGGAAGGCACCCTGCCGATGCGCGAAGGCGAGGGCGGGCAGCCCTTGCGCTTCTTCGGCCAGGCGCGCTCGGTGGCGGGCGAACCGCTCGCGGGTGCGGTGGTGGACTTCTGGCAGGCCGACGACGACGGTCTGTACTCGCAGTTCGCGCCCGGCATCCCGGAGTGGAACCTGCGCGGCCGCTTCACCACGGACGCCGAGGGCAATTTCTCGATCCACACGATCCACCCAGCGCCGTACCAGATCCCGACCGACGGCGCGACGGGCGCGTTGATCGCCGCAGCCGGCTGGCACGCGTGGCGTCCGGCGCACCTGCACATCAAGGTTTACGCGCCGGGGCACCAGGTGATCACGACGCAGCTGTACTTCGACGGTGGTGAGCACGTCGGCGACGACATCGCCACGGCGGTGAAGGACGCGCTGATCCTCGCACCGACTGCGGCTTCGTCGGGCGCCGGCGAAGAGGTCAGGTACGACTTCGTGCTCGACCCCGCCTGAGGCCGGCATGTTGTTCGCGGTGCGGATGGACGTCTCGTTGCCGCTGGACCTCGACCCCGAATTCCGGGACGAGCTGCTGGCGACGGAGAAGGCGTACAGCCAGAAGCTGCAGCGGGAGGGGAAGTGGGTCCATCTGTGGCGGGTCGTGGGTGAGTACTCGAACCTGAGTGTGTTCGACGTCTCGGACAACGGCGAGCTGCACGACCTGCTGTGGAACCTGCCGTTGTTCAAGTACATGAGTGTCAGTGTGACGCCGTTGGCGCAGCACCCATCTGCGTTGGTGGGCTGAGAGTTCTCGGGCGCGCGGGCCGGTTCGTCCGGCTCGCGCGCCCGTCTTGACACGGTTAATCGGGATGATTAGTGTCCTGGTTATGAGGAGTCAAAGGGCAGTTGTCGATAGCTTGTGGCTTGAATCTGGATATTGAGCATCCAGATTTCGCAGTGTCCTGTGTGGTCGGGCGACTGAAGCTACAAATCGGGCACGCGATGGCAGGCTGACCCGAGTCAGGCTCTCGTGGAGAAAGGCCAGGACGCATGGACGGGGATCCGACCAGAGTCGTCATCGTCGGCGGCGGGTTCGCCGGCTACCGCGCCGCCCGCGCGTTGCGGCGGTCTTTGCTCAAGGCGGCGGGGATCGAGATCGTGATCGTCAACGAGACGGACTACTTCCTGTACCTGCCGCTGCTCCCGGAAGTGGCCGCCGCCGTCGTCGTCGACCCTCGGCGGGTGACGGTGTCGCTCCCGGCCGCCTTGCCTGGCGTCCGTTTGGCTCTCGGCACGGTGACGGCGCTCGCGCCGGAGAAAGATCGACTGTCCTATACGGACCCCGAGGGCGCGGTCCACGAGCTTCGTTACGACCGCCTGATCCTCGCGGCGGGCAGTGTCACCAAACTCCTGCCGATCCCCGGCGTCGCCGAACACGCGCACGGTTCCCGCGGTGTCGCCGAAGCCTGGTACCTCCGCGACCACGTGATCCGCCAGGTTGAGCTGGCCGCCGCCGGCGATTCACCGGAGGAGCGTGACGCGCGGTGCACGTTCGTCGTGGTCGGCGCCGGCTACACCGGGACCGAGGTGGCTGCCCAGGGCCCGCTGTTCACCCAAGCCATCCAGCGGCGGCACCGGGAGCTCGAGGGGCAGCGGACGCGCTGGCTGCTGCTCGACCTCGCTCCCCAGGTGCTGCCGGAGCTCGATCCGCGGCTTTCCCGGGCCGCGGATCGGGTCCTCCGCAAGCGTGGCGTCGAGGTGCTCACGGGCACCTCCGTCCGCGAGGCCACCAACGACGGTGTCTGGCTCACCTCGGGCGAGTTCGTGCCGACGCGCACCATCGCCTGGTGCGTCGGTGTCAGCCCGCACCCGCTGGTCGCCGGCGCCGGCTTCGAGACGCAACGCGGGCGCCTCGTCGTCGACACCACCCTCGCCATCCCCGGCCACCCCCGCATCTTCGCCTGCGGCGACGCGTCCGCCGTCCCCGACCTCACCCGCCCCGGCGAGGTCACCGCCATGACTGCCCAACCCGCCACCCGCCAGGGCGCCCTCGCCGGCCGCAACGTCGCCGCCTCCCTCGGCTTCGGCATCGCGCGCGAGTACAAGCACCACGACCTGGGGTTCGTGGTCGACCTCGGTGGTGCGCAGGCGGCCGCCAACCCGCTGCACATCCCGCTGGCCGGCTGGGTCGCGAAGCTCGTCACGCGCGGTTACCACCTGCTTGCCCTGCCGGGCAACCGCCTGTGCGCGGCGGTCGACTGGCTGCTGGACGCGCTGTCGCCTCGCCAGTCCGTGCAGCTGGGCCTGGTCCAGTCGGCCTCGGTTCCCTCGGCCACCACGACTCCGGGTGAGCAGCGATGACGCCGGGGCCGGAGGTCGCGCGGCGGGTGAATGGCCATGCCGTGGTGAAGGACCCCCCGCTGGTGGTGCGGATCGATCGGGTGCTGGCGGTGATCGTCGCGCTGCACTGCGCCGGCGTGGTGGCCCGCGCGGTGGTGCACCCGAGCGTGGCGTCGGTGGGTGTGGCCATCGGGATCCTGGGGCTGTCGGCGGTGGGGATCTGGTGGCACTTCCGCACGCGCGGGCGGTCGGGCGCGGTGTTGCTCGGCGTCTCGATGGTGTTGTCGTTCGTGTTCGGAGCGTGGTTGGGGCCGGGAGTTGTCACAAATGGGGTGCTGTCCGTCGTCGAAGTTTTGGGCGCCGTGTTCGCGGTGGCCGTCCTGCGTAGGCGAGTGAGGATCACATGAGCTCACTGACCAGTCCGACCAAGTCCGACCCGGGCGCGCTCAAGGCCGCCGGCGTGGTGGCGAAGGCGGTCGATGACCGCTATCACGTGTCCAAGGGTCTGCGGCACCAGATGAACAAGGTGTTCCCGACGCACTGGTCGTTCCTGCTGGGCGAGATAGGGCTGTACGCGTTCATCGTGCTGCTGCTCAGCGGTGTTTATCTGACGTTGTTTTTCGATCCCTCCATGCAGGAGGTCGCCTATCACGGTGTGTACACGAACATGCAGGGTCTGGAGATGTCGCGGGCGTTTGCCAGCACGCTGGACATCTCGATGGAGGTCCGTGGCGGGTTGTTCGTGCGGCAGGTGCACCATTGGGCGGCGTTGATCTTCATCGCCGCGATGATGGTGCACATGTGCCGGGTGTTCTTCACCGGCGCGTTCCGCCGGCCGCGGGAGGCGACGTGGCTGATCGGTGCGACGCTGCTGATCCTGGGTATGTTCGAAGGCTTTTTTGGCTACTCGCTGCCCGACGATTTGCTGTCGGGTACGGGGATTCGGGCGACGTTGTCGGGGATCATCCTGTCGGTCCCGGTGATCGGCACGTGGATCCACTGGGCGGTGTTCGGCAGCGAGTTCCCCGGGAACCAGATCATTCCGCGGCTCTACACGGTGCACATTCTGATCATCCCGGGGATCATGCTGGCGTTGATCGCCGCGCATCTGGCGATCGTGTGGTACCAGAAACACACCCAGTTCCCCGGGGTGAAGCGCAAAGAAACGAACGTCGTCGGTATCCGGATCTTCCCGGCGTTCGCGCTGAAGGCGGGTGCGTTCTTCACGATCGTCACCGGTGTGATCGCGTTGCTGGCCGGGCTGTTCCAGATCAACGCGATCTGGAACATCGGCCCGTACAACCCGTCGCAGGTCTCGGCGGGTTCGCAGCCCGACTTCTACCTGGCGTGGGCCGACGGCCTGCTGCGGATCTGGCCGGCGTGGGAGCTGTATTTGGGCGACTACACGGTTCCGGCGGTCTTCTTCGCCGGGGCGGTCGGGATGGGGGTCCTGTTCACGTTGTTGCTGTCCTATCCGTGGATCGAGCGGCGGCTGTCGAAGGACACCGCGCACCACAACATCCTGCAACGCCCGCGTGACGCGCCCGTGCGCACGTCGCTGGGCATGATGGGGCTGGGTTTCTTCCTGGTGATCGAGCTGTCCGGCTTCAACGACATCATCGCCGACCAGTTCGACATTTCCCTCAACGCCACGACGTGGGCCGGGCGCATCGGTGTGCTGGTCGTGCCGCCGTTGGCGTACTTCATCACCTACCGCGTGTGCCTGGGCCTGCAACGCGCGGACCGGGAAGTGCTCGAACACGGCATCGAGACGGGCATCATCACCCGCTCGCCCTCGGGCGGCTACCTGGAAATCCACCAGCCTCTCGGCACCGTGGACAGCCACGGCCACCCCGTCCCGCTCGACTACCAAGGCGCGACGGTCCCCAAGAAGATGAACAAACTCGGCGCCGCCGGCCACGCCGTGCCTGGCTCACTCCTGACCCCGGACCCACCGGAGGAAACAGCGGCTGTGCAGCACGTCAGACGAGGTCACTGACCACGCCCGACCACCGCGACCGCCGGGGCGAATCTCACGAGAGATTTCGCCCCGCGACGCGGCCCAGGGCGGCCTGCCCGCCGAGCATTTCCCGCACGGCGGCGTTGTCGCGGATCGTGCCGTCGAGGAAGCCGGTGGCGACAGGGCCCGGCGCGACCACGTTGACGCGAATGCCGCGCTTGCCGAGCTCCTGGGTGTGGTAGCGGGTGAGCACCTCGACCGCGCCCTTCATCGCCCCGTAGATCGACCACCCTTCGCCGGCGGATCGCGCGAGCACACTGGAGATGTTCACGATCGAGCCGCCGTCGGCGATGCGGGGAGCGAGCTGCTGGATGAGGAAGTAGACACCGGTGAAGTGGAGTCCACAAGGGACTGCACGTCGTCGAGAGACGTCGTCCCGAGCGTGGTGAGAACGCCGTGTCGCGGGACAGGGAAACAAAACCCTTTCCGCTATCTCACACGGGTTCTGGCGCTTGCGGGAGCGGGCCTGGAGCACGTAGTTTCCCTCACCAAGTTCCTGACCGATGTCGAACGGGACAACGCGATCGTCACGACCGTGATGCGCGAACTGTTCCCCGCGATGCCTACTTCGACCACAGTCGAGGTTTCCCGTCTCGTGCCCAGGGGTCTTCATTTCGAAGTCAACGCGATCGCGGCCGTGCCAGCTCGTTCTGGTCCCGTGGTCCTGGATCAGAGCGGCTGATTCTCATGACCAAAGATCTTCGTCTTCTCGGAATTTGCGGAAGCCTTCGTTCGGGCTCCTACAACCACGGCCTGCTGAAGGCTCTCGCTGACGAGGCGCCCGCCGACGTCACGCTCGATCTCCTCGACGACTGGAGCGAGGTGCCGAACCTCAACGTCGACCTCCCCGAAGACGGGCAGCCGCCCGCGGTGGTGCGGGCCATCGCCGAAAAGGTGCGTGCGGCAGACGGCCTCGTGCTCGCGACGCCGGAGTACTGCAACAGCGTGCCGGGCGCGTTCAAGAACCTGCTCGACTGGCTGTCGTTCCCGCCGCCGTTCAACTGCCTGCGGTTCAAGCCGATCGGCTTGGTCGGCGCGAGCATCGGCACCGGCGGCACGCTGCGCGGCCAGTCGGCGTTGCGCGGTGCCCTGCTGTTCTTCGACGCGATGCTGATGGGCCGGCCGGAAGTGGCGGTCAGCCTGGGCAAGATGAAGTTCGACGACGAGGGAAACCTGAAGGACGAAGAGGTCCGGTCCCTGCTTCGCCGGTTCCTGTCCGACTTCGCGGAATTCACCCAGAGCACCAACGCACGCGGCCTCGACCCGCGGGAACGGGAATTCGTTTTCTGACGAAGGGATGGTGTCTTGTGGACGGTCCACTCGACCTCGGTGCGCCGCCGGGTGTCCCGTCGACCGGCGAAACGCTCTACCTCGCGCCGAACCGGCGCCTCGCCCGTAGTGCCGAAACCCGTCACCGCCTGAAGTGTTTCCTCGACATTCCGATGTATTCACTGTGCCCGGCGGTGTCGCTCGACGAGATCGTCCGGCAGGAGCGCGCGGCGGTCGCCGGACATTCGGCGGGCGGGCACGGGGTCGCGATGGCGCTGGCCACGCGCTGGGCCGAGAACTACGGCATCTCGCCGCGGCCCGGCTTCACCCACTTCGACGAACTCGATGCACTCGCCGACCCGGCCAGTGACCTCACCGGGTCCATTGTGGATTTTTTCGACCGACGTCAGCCATGCCACAAGGAGGTAGCATGCTCACGCAGTTGCAGAACGACTTTCGCGACGTCATGGCCGGAGTCGCCACGCCGGTCTCGGTGGTGACCGCGTTCCACGAGGGCTCGCCGCACGGGACGACGGTCAGCGCCTTCACGTCACTTTCCATGGATCCGCCGATGGTGCTGGTGTCGCTGGACAAAACGTCTCGGCTCCTGGGGTTGGTCCGGAAGTCGCGGCGCTTTGGGGTGAACGTACTCGGCGCGGCGCAGGCCGAGACGGCGCGCTCGTTCGCGAAGAAGCTCGAGATGGGGGAGAAGTTCGCCGGCGTCGACTGGCAGCACGACAACGAGCTGCCTCGGCTGGCGGGTGTTCCCGGGTGGCTGGCGTGCACGGTGAGCCAGGAAGTCGAGGGCGGGGACCACATCGTCCTTTTCGGACAGGTCGTCTCCGCTTCGACGGTCACGGCGGCTCCGCTGACGTACCACTCACGGACGTTCGGGACGCATTCGTTGCTGGCTCAGAGTGCGTGACGGCTTTTGGGTAGGGTTGCAAACGATTGCAAGTCGGCGTGAACGCGCTCGATCCCGCGCGTTCACGCCGGTTCAGATCGTGCGGATGATCGTCTTTCCCTGACTGCGCCGGCCCGGCGCGAAAGCCGCGGCGGCTTCCTCCAGCGGATGAACGGCCCCGACCAGCACCCGCAGCCGCCCGTCGCGAACCCGCTGCGCCAGGTCGGCCAGCCGCGCCCGGTCGGCTTCGACCACGAAGAAGATGGCGCGCCCGTCCCGCGGCCACGCGTTCGGCGGCCCCGCGATGGTCACCAAAGTCCCACCGGCGCGGACGACCCCGGCCGAACGGTCCCCGATTTCTCCGCCGAACACGTCCAGCACCAGGTCGACCTCACCGACGTCCTCCAGCCGGTCGGCCTCCAAGTCAACGAAGGAATGCACGCCGAGGTCGAGGGCCGCCTCACGGTTGTGCCCCCGCCCGGTCCCGATCACCGTCGCCCCCGCCTCCCGGGCGAGCTGCACCGCGATCGACCCGACGCCCCCTGCCGCGCCGTGGACCAGCACCGTCTGCCCGGGCTCGAGCCCGCCGTGGTCGAACAGCGCCTGCCACGCCGTCAGTCCCGAGATCGGCAACGCCGCACCCACCGTGTAGTCGATGTCCGCGGGCAGCGGCGCCAGATTGCGCGCCTCCAAGGCCGCGAACTCGGCGAGCGACCCGTCCCGCGTCCAGTCCGCGAGTCCGAACACGCGTTGTCCCACTGTGAGCCCGGTCGTGCCGTACCCGAGCTCGGCCACCACCCCGGACAGCTCGTGCCCGGGCACGCTCGGCGTCCGGTCCCGCCCGGCCCGGTCGGTCCACGTGCCGGGCCACTCGAGCTCGCCAGGCGTGAAGCCGGCCGCGTGCACCCGCACGACTACATCGTTCTCGGCGGCGTGCGGATGGGGCCGGTCCACAAGAGACATCCCGCCGACACCGGCGGCTCGATCCTGGACGGTGATGGCTTTCATGCTTCCCCTAACCCGATTCCGGTGCGGTCCATCGAGAACTTACCGCCGCGGCTCGCATCACGCCGCCGCGTGCAGCTCCGCGACCGCCTCGCCCAGCTCGGGGTGCGCCGACGACACCGTGGCGAGGATGGCGACAACCGCGTCGTACACGAGGTTTTCGAGTTCGGCGGCGGGGACGTCGCAGTCGTGGGTGAGCCAGTCGAGCGTGGTTTCGTCGAGCATGCCCATGATGCCGCGGATCGCGACGCGAACGCGCGGCGGCGGCTCTGTGGTGAGGCCCAGCAGGTCGACCACGAACTCGGCGCCGGCGCGGCGGGCGCGTTCGAAGAGCTCGTCCACCTCCGGGTCCTGGCCGCCGGCGCGGATGAACGCGAGCATGGTGTGGACGTGCGCGCGCCGGTACTCGATGTGGCGGCGCAGCAGGCCACGCATGCGTTGTTCGCGCGTGTGCTCGTCGTCGCGCGGCCGGTGCAGCTCGATGAGCTCGTCGAGCGCCTGCTCCAGCACCGCGAGGTACAGGCCGCGCTTGTCCTTGAAGTGGTAGAACAACAGTCCGTGCGCGACGCCCGCGGCTTCGGCGATCTCGCTGATGTAGATCTCGTCGTAGGGCTTGAGGGCGAACAGGTCGGCGGCCACCTCGATCAGCGCCGCGCGCCGCTGCCCGCGGGGCGGCGCCGTGCGCTTCTCGGAACTCATGTCAGCTGCCTCCTGTGCTCACCTCGTTGCGCAGGCTGCCGATCCCTTCGACACTCACCTCGACGACGTCACCCGCCCGCAGGTACTCACCCGACGCGAGTGCGACGCCGGCGGGCGTTCCGGTGAGGATGACGTCTCCCGCCGCCAGCGGGATCTTCGCCGAAACAGCCGCGACGAGCTCGGCCACCGGGAACAGCATCTCACTCGTGCGCCCTTGTTGCCTGAGCAAACCGTTCACCCGGGTGGTGACGGTGAGGTCGTCGCCGAGCTCGTCCGGCGTTACGAGCGCGGGGCCGAGGGGCTTGAACGTCGGAAACCCCTTGGCGCGCTGGAGAAGTGACAAGTCGACGACGGCGCCGTCGCGCATCCCGCGGAACTGGACGTCGCGCGCCGACACGTCGTTGGCGACGGTGAAACCCGCGATATAGCGAGCGGCGTCCTCGACTTTGACGTCGGCGGCCGGTGCCCCGAGGACGACGGCCAGCTCGGCTTCGTAGTCGACCCGATCCGGTGCCTCGGCGGGCAGGACGATCGGCTTCCCGGTCCTGACGAACAGCTCCGGCCCCGGCGTGATCGGGAAAAACGCGGGCGTGATCGGGACTTTCAGCCCGGCCTCCGCGATGTGCCCGGCGTAGTTGGCCCCGACGATCACCACCGTCTTCGGCCGCGCGACGGGCGTCAGCAACGTGGCTTCCGCGAGCGGCAACCGCCCTCGCACGGCGGCGTCCTGCGCGTTGTCCGCCAGCAGCTCGGCGACGTCGTGGTGCGGCACGTCGAGCAGCAGCAACTCCTCGCCGTCCCCGCGGGCCAGCCCCTGCGTCGTCCGGTAGAGGCGCATCAGCCGGCCCCGGCCAGCACGGTGATGCGGCGCTCGGCGATGCGCCAGCGTCCTGCTTCGCGAGTCAGGACGTCGTGGACGCGGCTCACCGTCCGCAGGTGCGGCGGCGCGGCCGGGTCGCCGAGGGCGTACACCTGCAGGTCGCAGCGGCATTCGGCGCGGTCGCCGTCGAGGTCGAACCACGACGGCGACACCACGTGCAGCGTCGGCCGGTCCTCCTGCTCCCGGCGACACATGGCCTCGCGGATCTGCTCACCCTCCGCACGGATCTCCTTGGTGCCGGCCATGACCAGCGTCGCGTCGGCGGTGTAGCACTCGGTCGACGCGCTCGCGTGGCCCTCGTCGATGAGCCGGAACGACGTGCGCACCACGTCCTCGCACGCGAACCGCGCCTCGCTCACCACGTCGGCACCGTCAGCTCGGCTTCGGTCTTCCCGGCGCGCAGCTCGGTGAGCAGCGCCGCGGGGTCGAACACCACCCCGAACGGATTGCGCGCGAAGCTTTCGGACTGCATGAAGGCCGTGCCCTCCTCGGTGGTCGGGAAGTTGTCGATCTGCAGCTCGATCTGGTTGCCGTCGGGGTCGGCGTAGTACACCGAGGTCGTCGGCCCGTGGTTCACGGCTTGCAGCGGCCGCACCCCGTCGGCGTCGAGGCGTTCCCACGTCTCGAGCAGCTCCCGCAGGCTGCCGTAGGTGAACGCCACGTGGGCCAGGCCGTGCAACGGCAGCGCTGCCAGCTCTTCGGCCGAGAGATCGGTTTTCGGGCCGCCCAGCAGCGCCGCAACGTCCTCGTCGGGCATCGCCGACGTCGGATCCGCGACCGCGATGCGGTGGTGCTCGTCGTCGTAGGTCACGAACACCATGCCGGGCGTCTCGTGCACCACCCGGCCATCGAGGGTTTTCACGTACCAGTCCCGCATCGCAGGCACCTGCCTGCTGTACAGGACGACGTGGGAAAGCTTCGCCGGTGAAGCCATGTCTTCCTCCTCCAAGGCCGTTTCGGTCTCTGAAGCTAAAGCCTGACTTGACTCCAAGTCAAGTTCCTGCCGTCGTCGCCGTAGAGCCGGCTCGGGTCGACGTTCGGCCTGGTCAGCTACCGGTTTCGACGTGGTGCAGAACCACTGCGGTCGCGATGTCCAGTCCCTCGATCAGGTGAGCCGAGCGCCGCACCGCGAGCCAGGGCAGGTCGTAGTGGCGCACCACCGGCCGGGGAACTCGACGACCGCGCCAGAGGTACAGCGGCGAAAGGTCCAGTCGGTCCTCCCCGGCCACGCGGAAGTCGATCGGCGTGTGCAGCTTGCGCAGGTCGGTGTCCTGATCGCCCTCGATGTGCACCACCAGCTCGCGGTCGACCTCGACCAGCGCGACCAGCGACTCGAACGACGAGTTCGACACACAGGTCGCGGCCGGCACCGGCGCCGGCATCCGGAACTTCGCCGTCGGCAACCCGCACCGCCACAACACCAGCTCGTCGGCCCGTCCAGCGAGGAACCCGAACTCGGGAAAATGGGGGACCGCAGCCGGCGCCACGACCACTGCCAACCGCACCAACTCCGGCCGCGCGGATCCGTCCGGCACCTCGTCGAGATCAACTCGCCGCCCGGTCTGAACACTCCGCACCCCTCCCGGCAACAGCCGGATGTGAAGACACACAAGAGGTTCTTCCGCCGAAGCGCTGTGCTCGCCGCGGCGGCCGCCGTGGGCGTCATGACGGTCACGGCGATGCCGGCCTCCGCGGGGACGTCCGGGCGCGTCGAGTTGCCCAGCCCGAATCCCGGGGACCTCGGTGGCACGCCGCACCCGCTCGACGCCGGCCGGCAGGTGGCGCTGCGCGTGTACCTGGCCGACCGGCCGGAGCTGGCGGCCGCCGCGCGGGCGGTGTCCGACCCGGCCGACGCCCGCTACGGCCACTTCCTCACCCCCGCCCAGGTCAACCACGAGTTCGGTCCGACCACGGCGCAGGTCTCCGCCGTCAGCGCGTGGGTGAGGGCGCAGGGGATGACGGTCACCGCCACCAACCAGCACTACCTCGCGGTGAGCGCGACCGTCGCGCAGGCCGATGCCGCGTTCGCCACGCAGATCAGTGAGTTCGACACGGTCATCAGCGGGCCGAAGGGCTCGACCACGATCCGCGAAGCCGGTGTCGTGGGCGGGTTTTCGGTGCCGGCTGCGGTGGCGGCCGACATCGTCAGCGTGACGGGGATCGACCAGCTCGCCCTCGGAACCACGAGCACGAGCGCGGCCGCACCCCGAGCAACCACCGCAAAAGCCACGGACTTCCCCTGCTCCCAGTACTGGGGCCAGCACACCCGGCCGATCCCGCCGGCCTTCGGCCACACCACCGCACCCACCCAGCTCTGCGGCTACACCCCCGACCAGGTGCGCCACGCGTACGGCCTGACCTCGAGCCCGTACACCGGCAAGGGCGCGACCATCGCCGTCCTGCTCAGCGGTCACACGCCCACGCTGGAGGCCGACTCGAACCGCTTCTTCGCCGCGCACGGTGAGCCTGTCTTCGCGCCGGGGCAGTACACCGAGAACATCGGCCCGGACGCGGACAGCACGTGCGAGGCGAAGGGCGGCGCGCCGACGGAAGAGGAGGCCATCGACGTTCAGTCGGCGCACCTCGCGGCGCCCGACGCGCACATCGTGTACCTCGGCATCGATTGCGCCGACTTCGACGTGGACCTGCTGCCGAGCTGGCTGGACGGGGTGACGCGGATCGTCGACGAGCACCTGGCCGACGTCGCGTCCGGTTCGTTCGGCCTGCCGGAGCTGGGCTTTTCGCCGGCGTCGATGGCGCCGTGGGACCCGATCCTGCAGCAGGGCGCGCTGGAGGGCATCGGGTTCGACTTCTCCAGCGGCGACGGCGGCGGTGGGGGTGTCGACGACGACCCGCTGTTCCCGGCGTCGGACCCGTGGAGCACGGCCGTCGGCGGGACGAGCCTCGCCATCGGCGCGGACGGCTCCGTGGTCGCCGACTACCCGTGGGGCGACCGCCTCACGTCGATCAACGCGGCCGGCACAGGCTACGACGCGCCGCCGCCCGGTACGTTCCGGGACGGTTCCGGCGGCGGCGTCAGCCGGAAGTTCCCCGAACCCGCCTACCAGAAGCACGTCGTGCCCGACAGCCTCGCCACGCACGGCCGCACCGCCGTGGCGGGCCGCGTCATCCCCGACATCTCGGCCGGCGCCGGCAACGGCTGGCTCATCGGCGCGACCGGCCTGTCCGACCCCGACGCCGGCTACGAGGAACTCCCCGAGGGCGGCGGCACGAGCGCGTCGGCGCCGCTGGTCGCGGGCCTCGAGGCCGACGCGATGCAGGCCGCCGGGCACCCGCTCGGGTTCGCCAACGCCGTGCTCTACCGGCTGTCCGGCGGCAATGCGCTGCGCGACATCCTGCCCGTGGACCCGGCCGACCCGCCGATCGCGCTCGGCGCGCAGGACTTCACCGAGATCGACCCCGGCCGGCTGACCACTTTCGGCGAGGACGACGCGCTCACCGCCACCCCCCGCTACGACGACGTGACCGGCCTCGGCGCGCCGACACCGGCGTTCGTCGGCGCTCTCGGGAGGAGGTTCTGAACACTTTGGGGACGAGCCGGCAATCCCCGGGTGGAAGGTCAGAGCAAAGACGAGGAGCGGCATGACGTCGGACGCGGAACTGATCGGCAGGTCGCTCGACGGCGACGGGGAAGCCTTCGTGGAGGTGATCACCCGGCACGAAGGCGCGATCGGCGCGTACCTCGCCCGGCGGGTCGGCCGCGACACGGCGGAGGACCTGCTCGGCGAAGTGTGGGTGGCGGCCTTCGCGTCCCGGAGCACGTACGACCGGTCGTTCCCCGAGGCGCGCCCGTGGCTCTACGGCGTCGCGCTCAACACCCTGCGCCGGCACTGGCGCTCGCGGCCGGCCGAAGACCTCGTGCCGGACGCAGGGGATTTCGCCAACGGCTGGGACCCCTGGTCGGCGGTCGACGCGCGGGTCGACACGCAGGCGGGGCTGCGGACGGCCCTGGCGGAGCTCAAACCGGAGGAACGCGAGGTCCTGACCCTGGTCGCCTGGGAGGACCTGACCGTCGCCGACGCGGCGCGGGTGCTCGGCCTGCCGGCCGGGACCGCGCGCCGCCTGTTGCACCAGGCCCGGAAGACGCTGCGGAACGCGCCGGAAGTGGCCGCGCTCTTGACGAATCTCACCACTGTGAAGGAAGGCTTGTGATCATGGACGAGTTGGAACTGGTCGGCCGTCTGAAGGACGTCGCGCCGCTTCGCCCCCAGGCCTACGAACGGGCGCGGGCGACGCTCGGCGCGGCAATGGCGGAATCCCCGGCCACAACGGTCGCTGCTCCGGTCCGGCGCGCGAAGTTCGCCTGGGCCCGAGGTTTCCGCCTGGGCGTGCCGGGCAAGATCGGCCTCGGCGCCGTCGGCGCGGCCGCGGTGGCGGCCCTCGTCGTGTCCGTCGCGGCGCCTGCACCGCAGTCCCCGGCCCAGGCGCCCGCCGCGTCGGCTCCTGAGTCTCGCCTCGTGACCCTGGCCGCGTCGGTGAAGGCGAGCAGCACCTCCGTGCAGGGCGACGCGTCGCTGGTCATCCGGACCACGACCGCCCCCGACGGAAGTCCCTACGTCACCTACAACCTCTACACCGACAGCGGCGACGCCTACTTCGCGGAAACCGCGCAGCAGCTCTCCTCGGCCATCGCGCACCACGACAACCTCGCCGAGCCCATCGACGCCGCCAAGGTCGCCGCCGCCCGCTTCGCGGCGACCGGTGACCTCACCGAGGCCCGCATGCGGATGGTCAACGCCGTCCCCAACGCCTGGGGCCTGGGCCTCAGCCCCGCCGACGCGCAGCGCGCGTGGGACGAGGCCATGGCCAAGGACGAGCCGATCTTCAAGGCGAAGGGCATCAAGACGCCCCTGCCGCGCCCCACCGGCCAGGACCTGCAGAACCGCATCGACAACAACCTCTGGACCAACGCCACCGACGCCCTCTTCCGCGGCGCCGAGAACCCGGACGTCCGCGCGGGCGTCCTCCGCCTGCTCTCCACCATTCCGGCCGTCGCCGTCGCCAACTCCACCACCGGCGGCCGCCCCACCCTCACCCTGACCGCCGGCCCGTCCCTCTTCGGCGGCACCGACGCCCAGGTCCTCACCATCGACGCCCACACGGGCCTCCCGCTCATCTCCGCGTGGAAGGACGTGTCCGCCACCTACAAGTCCTCGCGCGTCACGCTGGCGCAGGTTCGCGCCGGCAAGTTCTGACCCCTCCCCGGTAAACGGTGCGGGCCGTCCCACTCACGGGGCGGCCCGCACTGCCTTGTCCGGCTCGCTCGATCCCGTCTCTAGTGGACAGTCGCCGGTGTACCCCAGTTCCCCTTCGCCGCTGCATCACTCCTGAGGCAAGTACTTGCCTGACTGGAAAGTAGAGACTATCTTTCTCTTCAGGAAAGTACTTGCCCAGGGGAGGCGGAACGTGAAGTGGACAGAACCGACAATGGCGCGGCAATGGTGAACGAACCCACACCGGACGAGGCGGTGGCAGCGCTTCGCTCGATCCACGAGAGCCGCGAGCAGGTGATCGCCTCCATCGCGGGCTCCCGGTGGCTGTCGATCACCGTCGGCGTGGCCGTCTTCCTCGGCTGCGCGGCCAGTGACCTGCTCCCGCCCGCGCAAACCTGGGTGGGCTGGGCGATTTTGGGGCTCGTCGTCGCACTGGCCCTCGGCCTGACCACCCGGTCGGGCGGCACCTTGCTCGGCCGCCCGGTGCTGGTGTCGGACCGGAGCTTGTCCGTCGCCGCGCGCCTGCTGCGCATCGCGCCCATCCTCGGCATCGGGATCGCCGTCGCCGTGGTCACCGGAACGCTCGATCTGCCGCACAGCAAGGTCTACTACGGCGCGCTGACCGGGCTCTACATCGTGTTCCTGGACCCCGCGTTCAAGCTGTGGCTGCTGCGCCGGCAGGAGAGGTACTGAACCGGTGGCCGACTTCGACCAGCTCCTGCTGGATCCCACCAGACTGGCCATCGTCTCCCTGCTCGCCGCCGCGGAATGGGCCGAGTTCGGATTCGTCCGGGACTCGGTGCAGCTCTCCGATTCCGCACTGTCCAAACAGGTCACCACACTGTCCAAGAACGACTACGTCGAAGTCCGCAAAGGCTACGTCGGCAAGCGGCCGCGCACCTGGCTCAACCTCACCCCCGTCGGTCGCACCACCCTCGCCGACCACATCTCCGCCCTCCAGTCCATCGCCGAGAAAGCCCGCGCGGACGGCGCCCTTCATTCTCGCGAAACGCAGTCCCCCTGAACCGAGCCGACCGCGAAGGCGGCAGCAGATCCTGGGGCGCACGGCTGCCACCGCCCCAACCCAACCCAACCACCTTGGGGGTCCGGGGGCTCGCCCCCGGCGGGGGCCTGGGGGCTCGGCCCCCAAAAAAACTCAACACACGATCAAGGTCCGCGCTCTCCGCGGACACAGATCGCCGAATCGTGTGCCCCCGGCAGGATTCGAACCTGCGACACCCGCTTTTGTGGATCATGGTGTGCGACGTTGGGCGTTGGTGATCAATGTGGGTCACTACCGGGCATGTTCGCAAAAGCAATCGGACATTGCCGGGCAGCCTTGCCGGTCATTGGCTGTTGTTTGGCGAGGGTAAAGCATGGGCAGGTGCGCTGGCCACGTGGCGGCCGGCTTCCGCCTTGACCGGACGGACACTTGACCTTATTCGGCACTGCTGGGACCACGGGGGATACGACCAAGATGCTGGCTGACCTGCGGGGGCTCGGTCGTCGTTGGTCGTTGCGAGCGGTACGTGCTGGCGCAGCCCTACTACCTAGAGATTAGCGCGTCGCACGTGGCCGCTCGGTACCTGCTGAAGGTGCTGGCGCTGGTTCGGTCGACCCGACCATTGATGGGGTTGGTAACGATCCGACTTCATTCGTAACAGGATGTGTCGGCCTGGAGATCAACGACTGTCACGGGTAGCTGCAATGAGGCGATCGGGAGGGTTGACACAGTAATGCCGAACGGTGATTTGCCAGGCGCGAACGGCGATGGCCGGTTGTTGATAAAGTGGAAGACCATTGGTCTTGTGGGCGCACTGGCCGGCGTTGGCTGCCTCGGAGTCTTAATTACGGTCGTCAGTATTAAAGATATTGACACTCTCTCCACGGTGGCTTTAGTTCTCGCAATTCTGGCTTTTGCGATTCAGATTATGATATTTGTAGCGCAGACAGCGGCCGCCACCGAGCAGAGTAAGTCAACATTGGAAATCAACTCTGAAACTAAATCGATACTGAGTGAGCTGCGAGCTAGGACTCAGGCAACAAACGAAACCCTCAATGGACAATTCAATAAGCTTCTAGACAAGATGCTCGATGTAACGCGTGAATCGGAGAGTGCGGCCGAAAGTCCGGGCTCTAATTCTTCTGAGGTATTCGAATCGTTCCTTCAGGAGATGCGGTCTGCGCTGACCGACGTGAAACGAGAGGTTAACCACTCTCCGCGAAGCGTCGATATGAATGTCGTATCTGATTCACGCTTAGCGTGGCGTACAAGGCGGCAAAGGCTTAAGGAAGCGCCGACGGCTTCTGTTATTCGCCACCTCGAACGCGATGGCCTAGGTAGGCTAAGCACAGACGCGGCTATGTTGCTCGCCAGGATGGTTAGACGCTACATGAAGGGTGGGGGCAGTTTATCTGGTCAGCTCATTGTCGACGAAGGACATGCTGGAATCGATGAACTTAGGTCTAATGGGCTAGCTAAGCCGGCTGGGCGGGTCAGACTCAGTGATAAAGAAGAGATGTCAACCATGTTGGAACTGACTGACAAGGGCTTTGAGTTGGGCCGATTGATAACTGCTGAGTCAGTAGGGGATGGAATTCTTGCCTTGTTCCCGTGGCTTGCGGAAGTGAGGACAGGGCCGCCTTTTAGCGACAGGAGCGAAAGTGCCTGAATCGGCTTATTTTGTTTGGTGGATACCGGCAAGTGGGTGGCCTCTTCGCCATCTCGTCGACCTGGCGTAGCCCGATCATGCCGTGTCAAGGGGGCCCCTTCGTGCGGTCCGGAGCGTGCCGTCCGAACTGCCCCCTTGACTCGGCGTGATAGCCCTCGGGGAGGTCGGCGAGATGGCGACAGGTCACTCACGAACGTGACGTGCCTGCGCTTCTCGACCATCTCGGAGACCTGCCCGTCCGGCGAGGACATCTTCTTTCTTCTTGTCGTCGGCCCCGGTGCAGCCGCCGGCCGGTCGCGTGGGGTGCCGGAGGCGGGCCCCGCGCGTGCCGGCCGATAGCGGCGCGGCCCCGGAGGGGCCGCCTTGAACAAGAAAAGAAACTCTGAACACACGGCCCACGCCGTCGCCGGGCTCAGGACGTTTGGATGAGCCGGTCGGTATAGCCAGCGTTGATGAGCCGTTCGTAGGCTGTGGTCACTGCGAGGGTTAAGCATGGGCCGGTGAATCACGAAACCCCTGGTCGCATCTCCGACCAGGGGTTTTGTGCCCCCGGCAGGATTCGAACCTGCGACACCCGCTTTAGGAGAGCGGTGCTCTATCCCCTGAGCTACGAGGGCATGTGTAGTCAGCCAGCAGCTTACCGGTCCCGGACACTCTGACAAGCACCTACCTGCCTGACAGGTGGCGTCGGCCAGGCGGGGGACCCGATCGGCGGGGAACCGGCGCACCGGGGACCAGATCTGGTGGCTGCTCGGGGCCGACCCGCAGGGGAGACCGTGACGGGTTCCGGGCGACCAGGTCAAACAACATACGCACGATTGGTAACGATCAGGCCATCCGCCCGATAAGGCGTGCGCCGGGTCGTAAAGTTCCGGTTCCCATCGTTGAAAGGAAGCACGTGAGCACGCCCGACAACCCTGAGCAGTACCAGCAGTACCCGGCCGGCCAGAGCGCCCCGTTCGCCGCGCCGCCGGTTGGCGCCGGTTACGGGCAGCAGCAGCCCGTGGGCGCGCCGCGCAACGGGTTCGGCGTCACGGCCCTCGTGCTGGGCATCATCGCCCTCGTCCTGTGCTGGACGGTGTGGGGCGGCATCATCCTCGGCGTCCTCGCGCTGGTCTTCGGCATCCTCGGCGTGAAGCGCGCCAACCGCGGACAGGCGACGAACAAGGGCGCCTCCATCGCCGGCATCGTCACCGGCAGCATCGGCCTGGTCATCGGCTTGCTGCTCGCCATCCTGGTCGGCTCGATCTTCGCGACGTTCGGCAGCCAGATCGGCGACCTGCAGGACTGCCTGCAGAAGGCGGGCACCGACCAGTCCCAGATCCAGAGCTGCCGGCAGCAGTTCAGCGACAACGTGCAGAACCGCTGATCAAGCCGTAGGGCCGTCGGGGATCGGGTGATCCCCGACGGCCAGGCGTCAGTCGAGGAACTCGACGTAGCCGTTGGTGCCGTTCACGCGGATCCGCTGCCCGTCTCGGATCAGCCGCGTGGCCTGGTTGACGCCGACGACGGCGGGCAGGCCGTATTCGCGGGCGACCACCGCGCCGTGGGTCATCAGGCCGCCCACCTCCGTGATCAGGCCGGCGATGGTGACGAACACCGGTGACCAGCTGGGGTCGGTGTAGGCAGTCACGAGGATGTCGCCCGTGTCCAGGTCGGCCTCGGCGAGGTCCAGGACGACGCGGGCGCGGCCCTCGACGATCCCGGCGGACACCGGCAGGCCGGGCAGTGCGCCGGCGGGTGCGTCCGAACGTCGGTAGCTCCCGGAGACGGTCTCGCCCTCGGAGGTGAGCACCCGCTGCGGGGTGAGCGCCTGGTCCGCCGCGAACTGTTCCGTGCGTCGCCGGATGAGGTCGACGTCGGCGACTCCGGTGCGCGCGACCTCGTGCAGTTCCTGGAACCGCAGCGAGTAGATGTCCTCCGGAGCATCGAGCACGCCGGCCGCCACGAGCCGCTCGGCCTCGGCCAGCAGCGCCTTCTTGTACTGGAAATAGCGGCTGATCATCCCGTACTTGGGGTATTCGCGGTAGCCGACGAAGGTGCGCAGCCGGTTGATCATCGCCTTGGTCTCTTCGGCTTTCCGCGCGCCGTCGGGCAGAACCCGCAAACGCTCCAGCAGTTCCTGTTCTTTCTGCGCGGCTTCCCGCAGCCCTTGGTCGAAGCGCCGTCGCGCCGCGCCGGGTTCGAAGTTGTCGACGTTGCCGAGCAGCACGGGCAGCAGCGTGCTGGGCCGTTCGCTCCACCGTGGCCGCGTGATGTCGATTTCGCCGACACAACGCATGCCGTAGGTGTCCAGATAGCCCCGGATCGCCTCTCGCGCTTCACTTCCGCCCGGCAGCGCGGGCAGTTCGTCCAGGAAGCCCTCGTCCCGCACGGTCCGGAGAAACGCCACCACTTCCGCGTGGGGGCGGACGACGTCGGCGACGTCCAGCAGGGCGAGGCCCATTTCCGACGAGACGTTATCGGGCGCGGACTGCGAAAGCGTGTCGGCGGCGTTCTCCTCGGCCAGCCATTCGCGCAGCTGCTTGTTCAGCCACGTCGTCGCGTCCATTCCGGCCATGATCGCCTGGTGGCTGCGCGGATTGAACAACAGGCGCCGCAGTTCCTGCAGATCCGCGAGGATGAAGTCGAACAACTCCGCGCCGCGTTTCTCGCGGATGTCACGCTCCAGCGCGGCCAGCGACGCCTTGCTCTCCGCGATCAGCCCGCGGGCGATCGCGGGGTCCGCCTCGATCGGCTCGGGTGCGACGCCGAACGGCAGCGGGGCGGCGCCGCCGTCGGTCGGCTCCGGCAGGAAACCCCGGTCGAGCACCGTCTGCAGCGCGTCGCGCATCAGCGGGTCCGACGCCCCCATCATCTCCAGGTACCCGGCGCGCCCGGCCTTCGTCGCGAGGCCCGGGGTCGCGTCGACGAACAGCCGGCTTCCCGCCTCCGCCATGGGCCGTGGCGTGGTCAGCTGCCACACGGACAGCCCGAGCGGCCGCATCGCGTCGGTCATCATCTGCTGGTGCCCGACCGAGAGGTAGACGTGATTGCCGTCGTCGACGGCGGGCGGGATCGGGAACAGCGTGGTGATCGGTCGGCTCTGCACGACCTGGAACTCACCGTCGGCCAGGCACCACTCGATGTCCTGGGGCCGGCCGAAGTGCGCCTCGATCCGGCGGCCGAGCCGCTCCAACTCCAGCACCTGCTCGTCGGTCAGCGCCGGCCGTTCCTGCACTTCTGGGGCGAGTGCGTCCTCCCGGGTGCCGCCGCCGGGCAACGCGTGGATGGCGAGCTGCTTGGCCGACACCGTCTTCTCGACGATTTCCCCTTCGCGCACCCGGTAGCTGTCGGCGTTCACCAGCCCGGAAACGAGCGCCTCGCCGAGCCCGAAACCCGCGTCGATGGTCGTGACCTTCCGGTTCGACGTGATGGGGTCGGCCGTGAACAGGATCCCGGACGCCTCCGACAGCACCATCCGCTGAACCACCACGGCCATAAGGACCCGGCGGTGGTCGAAACCATTGCGCAGCCGGTAGGTCACGGCCCGGTCGGTGAACAGCGAGGCCCAGCACAGCCGGATGTGCTCGAGGACCGCCGCCGGCCCGACAACGTTGAGGTACGTGTCCTGCTGGCCGGCGAACGAGGCCGTCGGCAGGTCTTCGGCCGTCGCGCTGGAACGCACGGCGTAGGCCGCGCTTTCGTCCAGCCGGCTCAGCGGCGCGAGCAAGGCCGCCGCGAGGTCGTCCGGAATCGCGGCCGTGGCAACGGCCTCGCGCACCTCGCCGCTCAGCGTGGCGATCTTGCCCCGGTCGTCGGGGTCCAGCCGGGCCAAGCGGTCCAGACCGCGGCCGAGGTCCGGTACGCCCGCCAGCACCCGGCGGAAAGCGTGCGTCGTCACGCAGTACCCGGGCGGTACCCGGACGCCGTCGATCCGTGAAAGCTCCCCCAGATGTGCGCCCTTGCCCCCGACGAGGTCGACCTGGTCCCGGTCGATCTCCCGGAAATCCAGCACGAGCTCGGTCCCGCTCACTATTGGTTCCCCCGTACTTCGATGGTCGCCGGCGCGAAGAGCTCCGCGAATTCCGGCCGAGCCGACGATTTTGCAGGACCACCGGGGTCTTGCCGCAAGGCCGGGGGTGCGCTATACGTTGGGAGTGGCAGGAAGAGTGATCACTCTTTCTGCCTTTTCTGTCGAGTCCGGACGCCCACCTCGCAAGCCGGGTGGCCGCGGGTCCGGAACCACCTGCGCGCCCGACCGATGGCGTGGCCCGTGTGGGTGACCCCGGTAGGCGGGGACCAGCACGATCAGGGACCCGGCCGGACCAGTCGCGTCACCTGGTCGTGTCTGGTTTCGAAACCTTGAACAACAGTAGGTAATCTTCCTTAACGGGAAGCGGGGAACCGCTTCGACCACCGGCTGCCGGAGGGCTTCGTTGATCAAGCTCATGTTCGCGGACGACGAGGAACTGGTTCGTTCGGGCCTGCGCGCCATGATGTCCGGGGCCGCGGACATCGAGATCGTGGGTGAGGCGAGCGACGGCAGATCCGCGGTGGAGGTGGCGCGGCGCTACCACCCCGACGTGGCGTTGCTCGACATCAAGATGCGGGCGCCCGACGACGGGATCCGCGCGCTGCGGGCCATCCTCGCGCTGCCGGACCCGCCGATGGTCGCGATGCTGACGACGTTCGACATCGACGAGTACGTGAGCCTCGCGCTGCGGCTCGGAGCCAATGGCTTCCTGCTGAAGGACATCGACCCGTCGGCTCTCCTGCGCGCCATCCGCGACCTGGCCAAAGGCGGCGCCGTGCTGGACCCGGGCGTGGCGGCGCGCATGGTCCAGTCCCATCGCGACGAGCAGCGGGCCGCGCAACCGGCGCGCAAGCTCCTCGCGAGTCTGTCCGAACGCGAGCGCGAGGTCGTCGCGCTGATCGGGCAGGGGCTCTCCAATGCGGAGATCGGCGGGCGGCTGCACCTGTCGGAGGCCACGGTGAAGGGGTACGTGTCCGCGGTGCTCTCCAAGATCGGCGCCGCCAACCGCGTGCAGGCCGCGCTGCTGGCCTACCGCGGCGGGCTGCTCGACCAGTAGCGGATGGTCCTGACCGCGCTCGAGCTGCTCGGGCTGGTGGCGTTCGCGGCGTCCGGGGCGCTGGCCGCCGTCCGGGCGCGCCTCGACGTGTTCGGCGTGATCGTCGTCGGCCTCACCACGGCGCTGGGCGGCGGCATCATCCGCGACGTCTTGCTCGGCATCCACCCGCCCACGACGTTGCGGAACTGGCCGTACCTCGCCGTCTGCGCGGCGACGGCGCTCGTCGTGTTCGCGTTCCACCCCCAGGTCGCGCGGCTGAGGCGCGCGGTGCTGCTCGCCGACGCGCTGGGCCTGGGCGTCTTCGCGACGGCCGGCACGACGATCGCGCTCAACGCCGGCGCCACCGCCTACGCCGCGTGCTTGATCGGCATGACCAGCGGCATCGGTGGCGGCGCACTGCGTGACCTGCTGCTGCGGGAGATCCCGTTGGTCCTCCGCAAGGAGATCTACGCCGTCGCCGCGCTCGCCGGGGCGGTGCTCGTCGCGATCGGTCACGCTCTGCCACTGCCGTCGGGCGCAGTCACGGTCGTCGCGGCGGCCGTGGTGGTAACGATTCGGCTGGTGGCTCTGTGGCGGCACTGGAACGCGCCCGTGGCCAGGCCTGGTGATACCGACTCTTTGTGAGTTCTGCGTGTGTTCTTAGGCGGGTCTCAGCACTCTGCGTAAGACTGACGTCATGCGCATCCTTGTGGTGGACGACGATCGAGCCGTCCGTGAGTCGCTCAGGCGGTCCCTGGAGTTCAACGGGTACACCGTCGAGCTCGCCAGCGACGGTGCGCAGGCCCTGGAGACGATCATCGCCAACCGGCCGGACGCGATGGTGCTGGACGTGATGATGCCGCGCCTCGACGGGCTCGAGGTGGCCCGCCGCCTGCGCAGCACCGGCGACGACCTGCCCATTCTCGTGCTGACCGCCCGCGACACCGTCTCCGACCGGGTCTCCGGCCTCGACGCCGGCGCCGACGACTACCTGCCCAAACCGTTCGCCCTCGAAGAACTGCTGGCCCGCCTGCGCGCCCTGCTGCGCCGCGCCGTGCCGGACCCCCAGCAGGGCGAGACGAGCGAGGTGCTGTCTTTCGCCGACCTCACGCTGGACCCCGGCACTCGCGAAGTCCGCCGCGGCGGCCGCGAGATCAGCCTCACCCGTACCGAGTTCGCGCTGCTCGAGTTGTTCCTCTCGTACCCCAAGCACGTGCTGACCCGCGGAAGGATTCTGGAGGAAGTATGGGGTTACGACTTCCCGACGTCGGGCAACGCGCTGGAGGTCTACGTCGGCTATTTGCGTCGAAAGACGGAAGCCGGCAACGAACCGAGGCTGATCCACACGGTGCGGGGAGTGGGCTACGTCCTGCGCGAAACCCCGCCGTGACCGACGCCCCCCCGAGCACCGCCGTTCCGACCGTCGACGTCAGCGACCCGCGCGGCGACCGCTGGGGCACGCGCCGCTTCTCGCTGCGCGGCCGCGTGACGCTGCTGGCCGCCGCCTGCGTGGCCGGCGCCGTGGCGCTCGTGTCGCTGGGCGCGTACATGATCGTGTCGAGCAACCTCTACCAGCAGCTCGACGACAATCTGCTCGCGCGCGCCCAAGCGGCCGTGAACTCGCCGCCGGTGCAGACGCAGCTCGAACAGGTGCCCGGCGCGTTCCTGGCGAGCGCCGACCTGCAGATCGGCCAGCTCAACGCGTACAGCAACAAGCTGATCTACCCGCAGGCCGGCTCGCCGCCGCCGTACGGGCCGTTGGAGCTGGCGGTGGCCACGGGTGAGTCGCCGCGCTCGCTGCGCACCGACGTATCCACGGACACGCGCGTGGTCGCGCTGCCGTCCGGGCACGGCGAGGCCATGGTTCTCGCACAGTCGATGGAGCCGACGAAACGCACGCTCAATGAGCTGGCCGTCGTCCTCTTCCTCGTGGGCGGCGCCGGGATCGTGGTCGCCGCGGGCGCCGGCACGGCCGTCGCGCGCACCGGGCTGCGGCCGGTCGACCGGCTGACGTCGGCCGCCGAGCGCGTCGCCGCCACCGGCGACCTGCGGCCGATCCCCGTGAGCGGTGACGACGAGCTCGCCCGCCTCACCCAGAGCTTCAACACGATGCTCGGCACGGTCGCCGATTCCCAAGAACGGCAACGCCAGCTCGTCGCCGACGCCGGCCATGAGCTACGGACGCCGCTGACTTCCTTGCGCACCAACCTGGAGCTGCTGCTCTCAGCCAGCCGGCCGGGCGCCCGATCGCTGCCGGAGGAGGACCGCGCCGACATCGAGGCCGACATCCGCGGGCAGCTCGACGAGCTCACCCAGCTCATCGGCGACCTCGTGGAGCTCGCCCGCCAGGACGAGCCGCGCGAGCAGACCGAACGCGTCGAGCTGGTCGACGTCGTCGAGCGCGCGCTCGACCGCGCCCGCCGCCGCGCCGGGGACATCGAGTTTGAAGTGGACCTGCAGCCGTGGGTCCTCACCGGCGACAACAGCTCCCTCGAACGGGCCGTGCTCAACCTGCTGGACAACGCCGTCAAGTTCTCGCCGTCCGGTTCGCGCGTGCGGGTGATGCTGCGGCCCCTCGGCGACGGCACGGCCGTGGTCGAGGTCGCCGACTCCGGCCCGGGCATCGCCGAGGAGGACCTGCCCAAGGTGTTCGACCGCTTCTACCGCTCCTCTGAAGCCCGTACGCTGCCGGGTTCCGGCCTCGGCCTGTCGATCGTGAAGCAGGCCGCCGAACGTCACGGCGGCGCGGTCTACGCCATGCACGCCCCGGGAGGTGGGGCGCTGCTCACGATCCGGCTGCCGGGCGCTCCCGGCTGACTCCTCGCCCGTCCGGGGGACGCCCCGCGAAGCACGTCCCGCACACCACATGTTTAATCGTGTAGGATTTTGTGTGGTTGATGGTTCGTGTTTGAGGAGTGGTGGTGCTCGCACGTCAGCGACAGGCGGTGATCCTCGAGGAGGCACGCCGGACCGGTGCGGTCCGGGTCAGTGACCTCGTCGCGCGGCTCGGCGTGTCCGACATGACGGTGCGCCGCGACCTCGACGTGCTCGCCGGCCGCGGCCTGGTCGAGAAGGTCTACGGCGGCGCGACGTCGGTGGTCGGCAAGAGTACCGACGAGCCCGGCTTCGAGGCGAAGTCCGTGCGCCAGCGCGCCCAGAAAGAGGCCATTGCCGAGCTCGCCGCCGGCCTGGTCAAGCCCGGCACCGCGATCGGCCTGTCCGCCGGAACCACCACGTGGACGCTGGCCCGCGCGCTCGATCCCATCCCGGGGCTGACGATCGTCACCAACTCCATCCAGGTCGCCGACGTGCTGCGCGCGTCCACGCAACCCGACCGCACGGTGGTGCTCACCGGCGGCGTGCGCACACCGTCCGACGCGCTCGTCGGCCCGGTCGCCGTGCACAGCCTGCGTTCGCTGCACCTGGACCTCGTTTTCCTCGGCGTGCACGGCATGGCCGAGGGCGCCGGGTTCACCACCCCGAACCTCACCGAGAGCGAGACCGACCGCGCGCTCGTCGAGGCCGGCCGGCGGCTGGTGGTGCTCGCCGACCACACGAAGTGGGGCACCGTCGGCATCTCCACGATCGCCGACCTCGAAGAGGCCCACGTGGTGGTGACCGACGACGGACTTCCCGACTCGGCGAGGGAGAGCCTCGCCGAGCGGGTCGGAGAACTGATGATCGCCGAAACGGCGGAGAACCTCGAGGCAGAAGACGCGTGAAACGCACCTTGCGACACCTGGCCGACGGCCGGGAGATCATCTACTTCGACCACGACGGCGACCACGAGCGCACCGCCGAGGACACCCGCGACCTCCCGCCGGTGGCCGCGGCGTCGGAGATCCGCCTCGACCCGCTGACCCGCGAGTGGGTCGCCATGGCCGCGCACCGGCAGACGCGCACGTACAAGCCGCCGGCCGACCTGTGCCCGCTCGATCCGACGACGCCGGGACGCCCCACGGAGATCCCGGAGCCCGACTATGACGTGGTCGTGTTCGAGAACCGGTTCCCGTCCTTCTCCCAGAACGCGCACGGCGATCCGTCCACTGTGGACGAGCTCGGCCTCGTGCCGACGGCGCCGGGCCGCGCGCGCTGCGAGGTCGTGTGCTTCTCCAGCGACCACGGCGGCTCGTTCTCCCAGCTGAGCCCCGAACGCGTGCGCCTCGTCGTGGACGCCTGGGCCGACCGCACGCTCGCACTGGGTGAGACCCCGGGCGTCGAGCAGGTCTATCCGTTCGAAAACCGCGGCGAAGAGATCGGCGTGACGCTCTCGCACCCCCACGGCCAGATCTACGGCTACCCCTTCGTCACGCCCAAAACCGAGCGGATGCTCGACGTCGCGCGCGCATACCGCGAAGAACACGGCCGCGCGGTGATGGGCGATGTGCTGGCGGCCGAGCAGAAGTCCGGCGCGCGCGTGCTCGTGGAAGGTGAGCACTGGACGGCGTTCGTGCCGCCGGCCGCGCGCTGGCCGGTGCACATCCAGGTCGTGCCACACCGCCAGGTGCCCGACATTCCCGCGCTCACCGACGACGAGCGCGACGACTTCGCCCGCGTGTACCTCGACGTGCTGCGCCGCTGCGACGCGCTGTACGACCGCCCGTTGCCCTACATCGCCGCGTGGCACCAGGCACCCGTGCGCCGCGACCGCGACCTGGCGTGGCTGCACCTCGAGCTGTTCTCGGTGTTGCGGGCCAAGGACAAGCTCAAGTACCTCGCGGGTTCCGAGTCCGGCATGGCCGTGTGGATCAACGACGCGACGCCCGAGCAGATCGCGGAGCGCCTTCGCGCGGCGGGCTGAGTACCGGGCGCGGCATACTCATCTCCGAAACACAGGTTCGGCTCAGGAACCTCTCAGGCCCGGCCGCTTAGGTGAGGACATGACCGAGAACGACCCCCACGCGCACGACTCCGCGGCGGGTCGCCAGAACCCGGGTGCCCAGCCGGGCACCGAGGGTCAGGCGGCCTGGAGCCAGCCCACCGCCCCCGGCGCGCCACCCGCGCCCGCGTCCGGTGAGCAGCCCACGTACAGCGAGCAGGCGCAGCAGCAGAACCCCGGGTACGCCACGCCGAACCCGTGGTCCGCGCAGGGCGCGCAGACCGGTCCGATGGGCTACAACAACCCGTACCCGCCCACTGGTGGCACGACGCAGCAGCAGTACGCCGCCCCAGGGACCTACAGCGTTCCCCCGGCGCCCGCGCCCAAGAAGTCAGGCCCGGGCAAGCTGCTCGCGGCCGTCGCTGCGATCGCGCTCGTGATCGGCGGCGTGGCGGGCGGCACCGTCGGCTACCTCACGGGCGGCTCGTCCGGCCCGTCGGTCAACGCGCTCGACCAGCCGAAGCCCGCGCAGCAGACGGGCAACGCACCGGCCGGATCCATCGAGTCCGTCGCGCAGAAGCTGTCGCCGAGCGTCGTCGAGCTGCAGGTTTCCGGCCGCACGGCCGCGGGCGAGGGCTCCGGGTTCGTGCTCAGCACCGACGGCTACATCCTCACCAACAACCACGTGGTCGAGGTCGCCGCCAACGGCGGCCAGATCCAGGCCGTGTTCCAGGACGGCAAGAAGGCCGCCGCGAGCGTGGTCGGGCGCGACCCGACGACCGACATCGCCGTGGTGAAGGTCAACAACGTCAGCGGCCTGACCCCGGTCGAGCTCGGCCGGTCCGACGACCTGCGCGTCGGCCAGCCGGTGGTCGCCATCGGCTCGCCGTTCGAGCTCAGCGGCACCGTCACCTCCGGCATCGTCAGCTCCCTGCACCGGCCGGTGCAGGCCGGCGGCGACGAGACCGACCAGACCACGGTCATGGACGCCATCCAGACCGACGCCGCGATCAACCCCGGCAACTCCGGTGGCCCGCTCGCCAACATGAACGGCCAGGTCATCGGCATCAACTCCGCCATCTACAGCCCGAACAGCGGGCAGGGTGGCCAGGGCGGCCAGGCGCAGGGCGGCAACGTCGGCATCGGTTTCGCCATCCCGATCGACCAGGCACGCCGCACGGCCAACGACATCATCAAGACCGGCCACGCCACGCAGACGTTCATCGGCGCCAAGGTCGCCGACGCCCCGCAGGGCGGCGCTCAGCTCGGCGACATCACGCCGGGCAGCCCCGCCGAGAAGGCCGGCCTCAAGTCGGGCGACATCGTCACGAAGATCGACGACCGCACCATCGACAGCGCCGACACGCTCATCGCGGCCATCCGCACCCGCGCCCCCGACGAGAAGGCGACGTTCACCCTCTCCGACGGCCGCACCCTGCAGGTGACCCTCGGCGGCCAGCCCGTACCGGCCAACTGATCGCTCGGTCGCCGGGCGCGACCGAGACCAACCACGGCTCGACCCCCTGGGCAGGGGCCGGACCCTTGAAGGCCACGCGCGACCGGGCACTCGATGCCGGTCGCGCGTGGCCGTCTGCGTTGCTGGGAGTTCGGCTCGCCGTTTCGCGCTCCCACGGCCTCGCGGCGGTCGAAGGTTGCCGCCGACGCTCAGCAACGGCTGCTCGCGACGGCAACTCGCGAGCCGGGCCAGGGTCGCCGCGGGCCGGGTGCGCTTGGCGGCTCGCCGATTCCTCGGCCGTCTCGCCGTTCGGTCGCCTCGTGCGGCATGGAGGGACCGGGCTCGTGGGCGCGTCAGGTGTGGCCGGCTGCGTTGTCCGGAAGATTGCTCGGTGGTTCCCAGGACTGTGACCAGGGTCTTTGCCCGGTAAGGAAAATTAGTCGGCAATCGATGTTTAGCCCGCGCAACCGGTGGGCACCTCACACCCCGCACGGAGACCTCTCCGTACCGAGTCGGAGGCGGTACGGAGAGGTCTTCGGCGTCTTCTCGGGGTTATTGCGCGGCAACGCTCTTCGCCGCGGGGCGACGCGGCTTCCGGTGCGCGAGCACCATGCGGGCCGCCCCGGTGAGGAGCACGACGGCCCACACCACCGCCAGCGTCAGCAGCAGCCCCGCCCACGTGTTGCCGTCGTGCAGGCCCGGCTTGGGGATGACGCCGTACGTGCGCCACAGCAACGGGAACGCGATGAACCCGAGCACGGCCGTCAGCACCGCGCCCACCTGAACCGGTGCCCGCCACGCCGTGGGCAGCACACGCGAAAGCAGCAGCCCGAGGACGCCCGCCACGGGCGCGAACACAGCGTCGTTCACGATCGGGCCGCCGCCGATCCACAGCACGGTCTTGAAGCTCTCCGGCCACGCGGGCGCTGCGTAGTCGACGAACAGCGACGCGCCGAAGCCCAGCGCCGCCAGGCCCATGAGCGCGAGCAGGATCCGGATGACCTTCACAGCACCTCCAGCTTTTCGACCCACTTCGTCTGGAGCACGCCCGGGCGGCTTGGCGCGATCACACGGCACGGATAGCCGTGGTCGACGTCGAGCACTTCGCCGTTGAGTTCCAGCGCCAGCAGGGTCAGGTCGTCGGCCGTGTGCTCGCCCGGGAGCGTGCTGGCGCCGTACAGGCCGGTCTTGTCGAGCGACGACACACGCACTTCCGCGCCCGGCTCGGCCCCGACCGCGCGCAGCAGCGTCGGGAAGGAGATCCCGCGCCAGCTCGCCATCTGGCTCCAGCCCTCGACGCACGCGATCGGCAGGTCCGCGCTCACCTGGGGCAGCGCTCGCAGGTCGGCCAGCGTGAACTGCTTCGTCCCGCCCCGCGTCACCACCGACAGCCGCCAGCTCGGATCGACCGCCGTCCGCGTGACGCGCGCCGCGACGGCCGTGCGGTTCACCGGCAGCTTCTGCAGGCCCTTGTCGGTCTTCCACGACAGCCCGGAGACGTCCTTCAGCCACGGCACCGTCGCGCCCGCGGTGGACAGCACCGCCACACCCGTCGCGATCCAAGTGGTCCGCAGGAAACCGCGGCGGGTGAACCCGTAGACCGGCTTTTTCTCGATTTTCTTCGCCGGCTGTTCCTCGGGCTGAGCTTCCGGCTCGGTCTCGCGGGTCAGCGCCCGCCGCACGATCGGCAGCTTGACCGCCACATGCACCACCACCGACCCGATCGCCACCCACGCCACCGCGTAGTGCACTTCCGGGAAGTAGAAGTTCCACGGGTAGTTCTGCGCGACGTTCAGCAACCCCGAGCTCAGCTCGAAGAACGCCGACCCCGACAGCACCAGGATCGACACCCGCTCCAGCGCGTGCGGCAACGACTTCACCAACGGCCGCTCGAACAGCTTCGGGAAGACGCTCCACAGCTTCGCCAGCAGCAACGGGATCGCCGCAATGCCCGAGATCACGTGCGCGCCCTGTGTCACGCGGTAGAGCCACACCGGACGGCTGGGCCAGAAGAACCACTCCGGCGGGTGCTGGATCAGGTGGCTGAGCAGGCCCGTGACGAAGCAGATGAGGAACGCCAGCCCCAGCAGCGAGCCGATCCGCGCCGTCACGCGCTCGCCGTGCGCCCCGCCTTTGAACTGCTCCTCACGCGGGATCGGCAGCTTCTCGATCCGCTCGTCGACGCGCGCTTTCGCGTGCTCCGCACGGACTTTCGCGCGCGCAGCACCCGCCCGCGCCTGTGCGGCCCGCTCGCCGAACCGCACCTGCGCCTCGGACACGCGCACGTCGAAGCGCCTCCACGCCGCGCCGAGCCGGTGTTCCCGTGACGGCTCGGGTTCTACTGCGGTATTTACGGCGCCCTCGGCTCGTGCCTCGTCCGCGGGAGTTTCGTCGGCCAAACCCCGGCCGGTGGGCTTCTCTTCGGTCATGCCCGCTCCAGCCTTGCGAACCAGCGGTGGCCCCGGCTCGTGGTCCAGTCCACGCGGAATCCCGCGCGCATGGCGACTTCCGCGATCGCGTCGGCCCCGACCCACGCCCAGCCGAACCACGGCCCGGACGAGCCCGGCAGCAGCCGCACCGCCTCCCGCCGTATGCCCCGCCCCGGCGGCTCCAGTTCCACCAGCACGTCCCCGTCGGGCGCGATCAGCTCCCGCATCCGGTCCAGCAGCAAGCGCGGGTCGCCCCCGATGCCGATGTTCCCGTCGGCCAGCAACGCGTGGTGCCAGCGCCCCTCGCCGGGCAGTGGCTGGAAGACGTCGCGCCGCAACGCCACCGCGCCCCGCTCCTGCGTCAGCCGCACGGCCGTGGGCGAGCTGTCCACTCCCAGCGCCACCACACCGCGCTTCGCCAGCGCCGCCGTGAGCCGGCCTGGGCCGCAGCCGATGTCGAGCGTCGGGCCGTCGCACGCGTCGAGCAGCACGGTGTCGCCCAGGTCGCACCCGTCGGTCCAGCGGTCGACGGGCAGGTCGACCCGGTCGCCGTTGGCGAGCTCCAGCCAGCAGTGCTGCCCCAGCAGCCCGCGGTCGAACTCCGTGCCGGTACTCAGTTTTCTCACGCCACTTCCCGTCCTTCGACCGCGCGCACGGCCACCGCGAACCGCCCGCGTGGCGCCTCCGCGGCCACTCGCACGGCGTCACCCATTGTGTCCACATCGGACAGCTCTGGCAGCGGCCCGGCCACCAGGCCGACCGCGGCCAGCGCCCGAAGCGTGCGAACGCCCGTGTCCTCTTGCGACATCGGCACGCCCGCCAGCACCTGCGCGTGGTGCGGGTCCCTGAGCCCGAGCCCCCACCAACCGCCGTCTTCGGCCGGCCCCAGCACCGCGTCGTGCACCCCGTGCAGCACGGGCTCGATCGACGCGCCCAGCAGCTCCGGCGTCACCTGCGGTGTGTCCATGCCGATCTGCAGCACCGGCAGCGCGGCGTGCACCGACGCTGTGTCGGCGTGTGCGTTGGCCAGCCGCGCCCCGAAGTCCCAGCCGCGCTGGGCGATCACCGTCGCCCGCCGCAGCGACCGGCCGATCTCGCTTCCGCGCGCGGCCGAGCCGAGATCACCGGTCATCGCGACCACGGGCAGCGCGCCCGGCGTCGCGCACACCGCGTCGAGCGTGTCGAGCAACGCCGCCGCGGCGATTTCCGCGGCCTGCCGCGCCGTCGCCGGCGGGCACAGGCGGGTCTTCGCGAAGCCGGGCACGGGCGCCTTGGCGACCACGAGCACGCAGAACCGGGAGGTCATCGGGCCAGCACCCGCCCGAAGTCGCGGACGGCGCGCAGCGTGCCCCGCACCGACCCGGACACCTTCGACTTCGTGCCCTTCGCGCGCTCCCCGTAGGTCACGTCGAACTCCCGCACCCGCCAGCCCGCGCGTTGCGCACGGATCAGCAGCTCCAGCGGATAACCGAAGGCGCGATCGGTGACGCCCAGCCCCAGCAACGCGTCCCGCCGCACCGCCCGCAGCGGCGCGATGTCCCGTACGGGCAGCCCCCGGCTGCGCAGCAACAGCGAGAGCACGGCATTGCCCGCCCGCGCGTGCCACGGCCACACACCCGCGTGCGTCGGCACCCGGCGCCCCACCGCGAGGTCGGCGCCGCCTTCCACCGCGGCCACCAGGCGCGGCAGGTCACCGAGGTCGAGGGAGCCGTCGGCGTCGGCGAAGCACACGATGTCCGCCGTCGCGGCCTCGAGCCCGGTGTGCACGGCCGCGCCGTACCCGCGGCGGGGCTCGTCCACCACCTTCGCGCCTAGCGCGGCCGCCACGTCGGGCGAGCCGTCCGACGAGCCGTTGTCCACCACGATCGCGCGGAATCCCGCCGGCAGCGCGGCCAGCACACCGGGCAGCGCGCCCGCCTCGTCGAGGCACGGGAGCACGACGTCTACCTGAAGATCGCTCACACGGCGTACGGTAGGTCCGTAAAGGACGGTCGAGAACCCTTGCGGTGCTTACCGAATCATGACGCGTGGCCAGTTCTTACCGAGTTCTCACAGCTGCCCCTTCCAGGCCCGTGAGACACCTCGGCCGGGGTTATCGTGCGGTCGATGAGCGAGTCGACTTCGGCTGCCCGGCTCGCCGAGCCGCCCGCGCCACCACCCGAGCCCCGCCGTGCCGACACGCGCGGCGACGTGATCGCGGTCGGCGCCGCCCTCGTGCTGGTCGCCGCCGCGGCCGCCGTCGGGGTCTATTACAACCGTCCGAACTCCGGCGTGGTGATCTACGCGCCCACCGCGCCGATCTTCGCCCACTGGCTGCCCCACGTGGGCCCGGGCTCGGTGTTCGCCGTGCTGGTCGCGGCCGCCGTGGTCCTGTGGGGCCCCGCGGTCGCGGCCCGGCTGTCCTGGCGACGGGCCCTCGCCGCCGGGTACGCGACGTCACTCGCCTGGATCTTCTCCCTCGCCATGATCGACGGCTGGTCGCGCGGCTTCACCGGCCGCCTGACCACCCCGCAGGAGTACCTCCACGAGGTGCCCGGCATCACGGACATCCCGCGTTTCCTGCGCGAGTTCAGCTCCCGCATCCTCGACTTCCAGCCGAACTCGTGGACCACGCACGTCTCTGGCCACCCGCCGGGCGCGACGCTGGTGTTCGTCTGGCTCGACCATCTGGGCCTGCACGGCGGCGCCTGGGCCTCCACGGCCGTGGTCCTGGTTGCCGCGCTCATCGCCGTCGCCGTGCCGGCCACCGTCGCCCTCCTCGGCCGCCAGAGCGCCGCCCGCGCCGTGCTGCCCTTCGCCGTGCTCTCGCCGGGCGCGGTGTGGCTGGGCGTCTCCGCCGACGGCCTATTCGCCGGCGTCACGGCCACCGGCATCGCCCTGCTCGCCCTGGCCGCCGTCGGCTTCACCCACGCCCGCCGCTACGCCGTGCCGACCGCGCTGGCCTCGGGCGTGCTCCTCGGCTACGGCGCCTTTCTCTCCTACGGCCTCGTGCTGCTCGGCCTCGTCGCGCTCGCTGTCGCCGTGCTCGGCCGCCAGTGGCGCGCCGCCGCCCTCGCCGTGGTCGGCGCACTGGGCGTGGTGGCCGCCTTCGCGCTGGCCGGCTTCTGGTGGCTCGACGGTTACCACCTCGTTGTCGAGCGCTACTACCAGGGCATCGCCACGCTTCGGCCATACTCGTACTGGGTGTGGGCCGACCTGGCCGCCGTCGCCGTCGCTGCCGGCCCGGCGGTGGTGGCCGCCGCTCGCCGCGGGGTCACGGGGGCGTTCCTGCCCGAGTCGCGCCGCGGCCTGCTGCGCGACCCGGTGCTGCTGCTCGGCATCGCCGCCGTGGTCACGATCGTGTTCGCCGACGTGTCCGGCCTGTCGAAGGCGGAGGTGGAACGCATCTGGTTACCGTTCGGCGCGTGGCTGCTGCCGATGACGGCCCTGTTGCCCGCACCCGGCCGCCGCTGGTGGCTGGCCGGGCAGGCAGTGACCGCCTTGGCGGTCAACCATCTTCTTCTGACGAGCTGGTGAGGTGAGGCATGGAGGACCAGGCCGGGCGCGTGCTCGTGGTCGACGACGACGAGACGGTGCGCGACGTCGTCCGCCGCTACCTCGAAGTCGCCGGTTTCACGGTCGACGTCGCGGGTGACGGCGCCGCGGGCCTCGCGCTGTTCGCCGAACGCGACCCCGACCTGGTGGTGCTCGACGTGATGATGCCGGGCATCAACGGCCTCGAGGTCTGCCGCCGCCTGCGCCAGGTGAGCCACGTACCCATCGTGATGCTCACCGCCCTCGGCGAGGAGGAGAACCGCATTGCGGGCCTCCAGCTGGGCGCCGACGATTACGTCACCAAACCCTTCAGCCCCAAGGAGCTGGCGCTGCGCGTGGCCTCGGTGCTGCGCCGCGCCCGCATGCCGCGCGCCGCGCCTCCCGCGCCTGAGCTCGTCGACGGCGACCTGCGCCTGCAGATGACCGCCCGCCAGGCCACCCTCGGCGGCGCCGAGCTGCCGTTGACCACACGCGAGTTCGACCTGCTCGCGTTCTTCCTCGGCCACCCCGGAGTGGCCTTCTCCCGCGCCGACCTGCTCGAGAAGGTGTGGGGCTGGGACTTCGGCGACCAGTCCACGGTGACCGTCCACGTGCGACGGCTGCGCGAAAAGATCGAACGCGACCCGGCCAAGCCGACGCGGGTCGCCACCGTCTGGGGCGTCGGCTACCGCTACGACCGGGAGCAGTCATGATCAACACCGGTGAATCCGCCCTGGACATGCTCACCCACGTCCTGCACATCCTGCCGTTCGCGCTCCTGTTCGCGCTTCCGGTGGCCGCGGTGGGCGGGCTGGTGCTCTACAAGCTGCGCAACCGCTCGCTTGCCACCACGATGACGGTGCTGGTACTCATCCCCGTGATCGCCCTGCTCGTCGGCGTCATCGGCATCAGCGGCTTCATGTTCACCGAGGCTCTGATGACGGAGCTGCTCGTCTGCCTGCTCGTCGCCCTCGTCACGGTGCCCGCCGCGATCGTGCTCGGCCGCGTGATCGCGCGCCGCAGCGTATGGGAGCGCGAGGCGCGCGAACGCGAACGCGCCGCCGAAGCGTCCCGGCGCGAGCTCGTCGCCTGGATCAGCCACGACCTGCGCAGCCCGCTCGCCGGCATCCAGGCCATGGCCGAGGCGCTGGCCGACGGCGTGGTCTCCGAACGTCACGAGGTCGCCGACTACGCCCAGCGCATCAGCGGCGAGACCACCCGGCTCTCGGGCATGGTGGGCGACCTGTTCGAGCTCTCCCGCATCACCGCGGGCGCGCTCGAACTCACCATGTCCGCCGTGCCGCTGCGCGACGTCGTGAGCGACGCGGTCGCCGCGCAGTCACCCGTGGCCGAGCGCAAACGCGTGCGAGTGCTGGAAAACGCCGAGGCCTGGCCGGTCGTGTCCGGCAGCGACCCGGAGCTCGCGCGGATCGTGCGGAACCTCGTCTCCAACGCCATCCGCCACACCCCGCCGGACGGCACGGTCGCCGTGCAGCTCGACATCGACGGCGATCAGGCCATCCTCGCCGTCGACGACTCCTGCGGCGGAATCCCGGACGACGAGATCGGCCGGGTCTTCGACGTCGCCTTCCGCGGCACCCAGGCCCGCACCCCCGACCGCAGCGGCACGACCTCCGGTGGTGGCCTCGGCCTGGCGATCGCCAAGGGCCTCGTGGAAGCCCACAGCGGTCACATCGGCGTGCACAACCACGGCCCCGGCTGCCGGTTCGAGGTCCGGCTGCCGCTGGCCAAGGTTGCCGCGTCCGTGTGACCGACCGGCCACAGTGGACGCGCGCGATCAGCCGACGGTGACAGCCTCCACCGGCTCCGCCACCCGGTCCGCGGTCACGCGGAAGAACTGCATCCCCGGGAAGTGCGCGGGCGCGACGATCGTGTCGGTGCCCGCGACCTGGCGCAGCCACTGCTGGCGCGTGAGCAGCGCGAGCGACGGATCGCTGTCGCTGATGAACCGGATGTTCGAGTCGACCAGCTGCGCCGGTGTGTGGAGCACGTCGCCGAGCAGCACCACGCGACGGTCGTCCGCGGTGATGTCCACGACGTAGTGGCCCGGCGTGTGCCCGGGCGCGTGCCGCGCGGTGACACCCGGCGCGATCTCCGCGTCCCCGTTCAGCGCGCGCAGGTGTCCGTGGCTGCGCACGGTTTCCAGGCCGATCCGCGTCCAGTCGTGGCGCCCGACCGGCTCGACGAGCGCGGCCCAGTCCTGCACGCCGTAGAGCACCGTGGCGTTCGGGAAGTACGGCTTCCCCAGCGGCGCCAGCCAACCGACGTGGTCGGAATGCAAGTGCGTCAACAGAACCGTGTCGATGTCGGCCGGCGAGCACCCGGCCTCGGCGAGCGCGACGGGCAGGCCGCCGCCCGCGCCCATGTCGCCGTCGTCGGGCCGCAGGCCCTCCGGGAACTCGATCTCACGCGGGCCGAGCCCCGCGTCGACGAGGATCGTCCGGCCGTTGCCGCGGACGAGGAACGCACCGGTGGGCACGTGGACGGTGCCGTCTTCCGCGAACGCGCCGGGATGCCTCCCCGCGTCGAGTCCCGGGAAGAACGGCGCCGGCAGCCGGATCCGGCCGTCGGCCAGCGCATGGATCTCGATGTTCCCCACCTCGATGGACCGCATGCACACGACCAAGATCACAGTGCCCGGAAATAATTCCGGGAAGTGACCTTCATCTCAAGCGCGTCTCAGGCGCCGACGGGCGCGCGCAACTCCGCCGTGGCGAACGAGGTGATGCCGTCCTCGAACGTCGTTTCCGCCGTGAACCCCAGCAATTTCCTGGCCAGAGCGGGATCGGCGACCACGTGCCGGACGTCCGCGGGCCGCGCGCCGCCGACGATGCGCGGCTCCGGTCCGCCGTACGCACGCGCCAGTTCTCGCGCGAGGTCGCCCACCGTGTGCGGATCACCCGAGCAGACGTTCAGCGGCGTGATGTCCCCGCTCGGCCCTTCGGCGTGCAGCGCCATGGCGTTGATGCGCGCGACGTCGTGGACGTGGACGAAATCCCGTTGCTGCCGCCCGTCCTCCAGCACGGTCGGCGCCTCACCGCGCTCGAGCGACGAACGGAACAGCGACGCCACCCCTGCGTACGGCGTGTTCTGCGGCATTCGCGGGCCGTATACGTTGTGGTAACGCAACGCCCATACCGTGCTGCCTGTTTGGCGCGCCCACGCGCCGGCGAGGTGCTCCTGCGCCAGTTTCGTTGCGGCGTAGGTACTTCTGGGCAGAAGTGGTGCACCTTCGGGCACAAGTTGCCAGTGCAGCTCCACGTCACAGTCACCGCACGTGGGCTCGAAACGGCCGGCGTCCACATCGGACTGCCGCCGTGGCGAAGGCGGCACGATCCCGTGGCGCGGGCACGAGTAGCGGCCCTCGCCGTAGACCACCATCGACGAGGCCAGCACGAGCTTGCGGACGCCGGCCGCGTGCATCCCGGCGAGCAGCACCGCTGTGCCGTAGTCGTTGTTCAGCGCGTACGACGGCGCGTCCGACGGATCCACGCCGTGCCCGACGACGGCCGCCTGGTGGCACACCGCATCGACGCCGACAAGCAACTCGGCGACCTCGTCCGGGTCCGTGACGTCGCCGCGCACGAACCGGTGGCGGCCCGTGTACTCCGGCGGCGTGGCCGTGCCGTGGGCAGTGGGCAGGAGGGTGTCCAGCACCACGACCTCGTCGCCCGCGTCGGCCAATTGGTCCGCGACGTGGGACCCGATGAACCCGGCTCCACCGGTGATCAGTACTCGCACCCTGCCGACGCTAGGGCGCGCGGACCGGACCACGCCCGGTTCAACCGGACCACGTCACCGAATCGTCAGGAATCACCCGCCCACGGCGGCGGGCGGGTGCCGTCACCGGATACGGTGTCGGCATGGAACGGAGCGCACAGCGGCTGGGCCGGGCCCTCGTGGTGATCGTGGACGACCGGGTCGCCCACGGGGAGCACGAGGACAACACCGGACCGCTCGTCACCGAGCTGCTCGAAGAGGCCGGCTTCATAGTCGACGGCGTCGTGGTGGTCGAGGCCGAGACCGCCGGCATCCGCAACGCGCTCAACACCGCGGTGATCGGCGGTGCCGACCTCGTGATCACCGTCGGCGGCACCGGCGTTTCGCCGCGCGACCGCACGCCCGACGCCACGGCCGGCGTGCTCGACCGGCCGATCCCGGGCATCGGCGAGGCGCTGCGCGCCTCCGGCCTTGCCGCGGGCGCGGTCGATGCCGGCATCTCCCGGGGCCTCGCGGGCGTCTCGGGCAGCACGCTGGTGGTCAACCTCGCCGGCTCGCGCGCCGCGGTGCGCGACGGCATGGCCACCCTGTCGTCGCTCGTGCCACACGTGATCGACGAGCTCTCCGGCCTCGAAGAGGTCTGAACCCCTCTCGTACCGGCCGCCGCGCCTGGCCCGTCACCACGAGGGCCAGGCGATTCGCGTCTCTCTGTGCAGTTGTCAAACAGCGAGTGGGACGATGGGGTCATGCCACGCGAAGAACCCCGTCCCTCCGACACCGCGGCCGAGCGCCGCCGGGTCGACGAGATCTTCGGTGACGTGCTGCCCGAGACCACCTCGGACGAGCGAGGCCTGAGCGGGGACACCCCTGACTCCTGGTACTTGGAGAACCGGCCACCGCACCACGACCGCTGACCCTCAGTCGCCCGACCTGGTGGTCTGCGCGCGCAGCAGGTCGCGGATCTCCTTGAGCAGCTCGACATCGGTGGGCTCCGCCGGACCCGGCTCCTGACCGCGCTTGCGGCGCTCCTGCAGGTGCTTCACCGGCAGCACGAACAGGAAGTACACGATCGCGGCGACGATCACGAAGTTGATCGCCGCGTTGATCACCGAGCCGAAGTCCAGGAACGTGCCCTTGTTCGACTCGAAGATGTAGAAGCCGAGACCCTGAGCGGCGTCGCTGCCCCCGATCGCGTTGATCAGCGGCTTGATCAGACCCGTGGTGAACGCGGTGACGATCGCGGTGAACGCGGCGCCGATCACGACCGCGACCGCGAGGTCCACGACGTTTCCGCGCATCAGGAAGTCTTTGAAGCCCTTCAGCATGTGCCACTCCTCGAGAGGTTCAGATGGGGGTGCCGTCGCCCATCGGAACAGGGACGGGTTAGCGGAGAGTAACCGTAACCGGTCGTTCCAGCGACGTCGCAGCGACCTCGGTGGCAACGCTCACAGGGAGCGCGAGGAGCACCAACGGGCCTTTGTCGGGCGCGATCACCCCCTGACCCCCGCCTTCGGGACGGTGCACGGTGACCACCATGGCGTCCTTCACCAGCTCGGCGGCGGTGTGCGTGGCGTCGGGAGCCGCCACGACGGCCACGTGCTGCCCGGGCTGCAGCAGCTCCGCCACGCCCGCGTCGGCGAGCCGGACGGCGACCGTGACCGTGCCGGATTCACCCTTGGCAGCCGGCGTTGTTCCCAGTAGGCGGACGTCTGTGAGCGGCTCACCCGCACGAGCGGCACCGGACAGCAGCCGGCCCACGGCCGCGCCGACGTCGCCGAGCGCGCCGGCCGGCCGGACGTCGTCGGGAAGGTCGGCCAGCCGGAGATCGGCGGCGCGCAGCACCGCGCCCGCGGGCAGATCCCGCGCGGCTACGACGGTGGCGGTGGAAGGTGCACCACGCGCGGAAGCGGGGTGCAGAAGGACGAGCAAGCCGGCCAGCATCAGGGCCGCGGCCAGGAACCGGCGAAGCAGCCGGGCGCGCCTGCCGCGCAGCAAGTGCAGATCGGTCAGGCGGTTGAGCAAGGTGTCCACGGTCGTCCCCTCGTCGGTTCCCGTGCGGCGCGATGCCGCACGAAACCGACGTTAGAGACGGTGATGACCAGCGGAAAGAGGAACTTCCGCGACCTGTGGACAACTACCCCCTTGTGGATAACTCCGGGGTCAGGAGGCGGTCGAAGCCGTTTTCGTCGTGGTCGAGGAGGACGATGAAGAGTCCGTCTTCGACTCGCTCTTGGTCTCCGTCTTGGTCTCGGACTTCGCCGGGGTGGCGGCCGTGGTCGAGGACTTCGACGCGTCGCGCGAGTCGGTGCGGTAGAACCCGCTGCCCTTGAAGACCACGCCGACCGAGCTGAAGACCTTGCGCAGCGGACCGGAGCACTGGGGGCAGACGGTCAGGCTGGCGTCGGAAAAGGATTGCACCGCCTCGAAGCGGTGGTCGCATTCCTTGCAGGCGTACTGGTACGTGGGCACTGGAGCTCCTTCATGCAACTGGCACTCGTGAGACAAGAGTGCCAACCCAATTGTGCTGGACGGCATTCCCCGTGCGCAATTCCCCCTGGCTCACATCACTGTGGCAGTGGGCAACCGAACCAGGCCCGCAGGGGTCAGTGCCCCGGTCATCGGGACATCGTGGGCCTCACCTGGGAGCGAATCCACCAGCTCCTCGGCCCGGACCACGGCGAACCGGTCCGCGTGGCCCGAAGTGAGCGACCGGTCGTAGTGACCAGCGCCACGTCCGAGCCGTACCCCGTGGCGGTCCACGGCGAGCGCGGGCACGAGCACCACATCGGCCTCCGACACGGCGTCGACCCCCAACCTCGGCCCCGACGGCTCGAGGATGCCGCGCAGCCGACCGGGCACGAGCGTCGACTCGTCCGTGTAGACGGCCCAATCCAGCGGTCCGACGACGTCCGGGATCACCGGCAGCAATACGCGTGAACCCGCCTTGACCAGGGCGTTGAGCAGCGAAACGGACCCAGGCTCGGTTTCGAAGGGCACATACGCGCATACGGTTCCCGCCGCCACCGAAGCAGCCGCAGAAGCTAGCGCCTCGGCCTCCGCCGCGTGCTCCGAACGGCTCACTGAGGCGCGCGCCTGAAGAACTCGCGCACGCCACTCCGCCTTGCTCAGGTGCTCATTGCCCGGTGCCAGCATGCGACCACGTTAGGCTTTGCGCCCATGACGGGCGCCTCAACCTCCCAGACGTTCAGAACAGCCATCGTGCCTGCGGCCGGCCTCGGGACCCGGTTCCTGCCGACCACGAAGGCGGTGCCGAAAGAGCTGCTGCCCGTGGTCGACACACCGGGGATCGAGCTCGTCGCGAGCGAAGCCGCGGCTGCGGGGGCGAAACGCCTGGTGATCGTGACCTCGCCCGGCAAGGACGCCGTGGTCAAGTACTTCGAAACGCAGCCCGAGCTGGAGAAGACGCTCGAGGCCAAGGGCAAGACCGAGCTGCTCGAGAAGGTGCGCCGCGGGCCGGGGCTGCTCGAAGTCGAGGTCGCGATCCAGGAGCAGGCCCTGGGGCTGGGCCACGCCGTCGCGCAGGCCGAGCCGAACCTGACCGACGCGGACAAGGCCGTCGCCGTGCTGCTGCCCGACGACCTTGTGCTGCCCACCGGCGTGCTCGACCGCATGTCGGCCGTGCGCGCGCAGCACGGCGGCAGCGTGCTCTGCGCGTTCGACATCCCCAAGGAGCAGATCTCGCCCTACGGCGTGTTCGACGTCTCCGACACCGACGACCCGGACGTGAAGCAGGTTCACGGCATGGTCGAGAAGCCGCGGCCGGAAGACGCGCCGTCGACGTACGCGGCGGCCGGACGTTACCTGCTCGACCGGGCGATCTTCGACGCGCTGCGCCGGATCGAGCCGGGCTCGGGCGGCGAGCTCCAGCTGACCGACGCCGTGGCCCTGCTGATCAAGGAAGGCCACCCCGTTCACGTGGTCGTGCACCGCGGCGGACGACACGACCTGGGGAATCCGGGTGGTTTCCTGCGCGCCGCCGTCGATTTCGCGCTTGAAACGCCCGAATACGGGCCATCGTTACGGACGTGGCTGACCGAACGGATCGGGACCGAACGCCCATGACGGACTCCCTCGACGCTGCCCCGGCCGAAGAGGCCCCGGAACCCGTGGAGGCGGAGCTGCGCTCTGTCGACGCGCAGATCGCGCTGACGCTGGACGCCGCCGTCCGGCCGCGGCCGGTCCGCGTGGCGATCTCCGAGGCGCAGGGCCTGCTGTGCGCGGAGGAGGTGGTCGCCGAGCACGCCCTGCCCGGCTTCGACCAGGCCGCCGTGGACGGTTACGCGGTGCGCAGCGTCGACGTCCGCGCCGCCGGCGAGGAGCCGGTGCAGCTGCCGGTGGTCGGCGAGATCCAGGCCGGCTCCCGCCAGCCGCGGCGGCTGCAGCCGGGGCAGGCGGTGCGCGTGGATACCGGCGCGCCGCTGCCGACGCTCGCCGATGCCGTCGTGCCCACCGCGTACACCGACGGGCACCAGGCCAAGCTCACCGTGCACAAGTCCGTGCCTTCGGCCGCGTACGTGCGCCGCGCGGGCGAAGACGTGCAGATCGGCGACGTCGCCGTGCGCAAGGGCGACACCATCGGGTCCGCGCAGGTGGGCCTGCTGGCCGCCGTCGGACGCGCGAAGGTGCTGGTCTACCCGCGTCCGCGCGTGTCGATCGTGTCTGTGGGCGACGAGCTCGTCGACGTCGACCGCACGCCGTCGGTGGGGCAGGTCTACGACGTCAACTCCTACGCACTGGCCGCGGCCGCGCGCGACGCCGGGGCCGAGGTGAGCCGCGTCGGCATCGTGCCGAGCGACCCGAAGCGGCTTCGCGAGATCGTCGAGGGCCGGCTGCTGATGTCGGAGATCGTGGTGGTCGCGGGCGGCGCCGGCGGCGCTTCCGGCGACGAGGTGCACGCCGCGCTGTCCGACCTCGGCCACATCGACATGACGCGAGTGGGGATGCACCCGGGCTCGGTGCAGGGCTTCGGACGGCTCGGCCCGGACTCCGTGCCGACGTTCCTCATTCCCGGCAACCCGATGAGCGCCCTGGTGGTGTTCGAGGTCCTCGTCAGGCCGCTGATCCGCGCCGCGCGCGGCACGCGCAACCCGCACCGGCGGATCGTCGGCGCGCGCCTGCTGTCGCCGATCACGTCGACGAAGGGACGGCGCGGCTACCTGCGCGGCCAGCTGCTGCGCGACGAGGCGAACGGCGAGTACCTCGTGCAGCCGCTCGGCACGTCGGGCGCGCACCTGCTGGCGTCGCTGGCGGAGGCGAACTGCCTGATCACGGTGGACGAGGAACTCACCGAGGTGGCCGCGGGCGAACAGGTGAAGGTCACGTTCCTCGCGCAGCGGGCGTAGTGGGCTCGTACTCGTACCCGGTCGAGAGCCGCCACCCGGGCTGGCCCGCGAAGCTCGGCGGACTGCGCGTGCCGGCCGGCGTCGTCAGCGTGCGGCCCGTGCGGCTGCGCGACGCCGGCGAGTGGAGCCGCATCCGCCTGCGCGACCGCGACCACCTCGAGCAGTGGGAGCCGACGGGGATCGGGCCGTGGCCCGACCGCAACGCGTTCTGGTCGTGGCCCTCGCAGTGGGCGGCCCTGAGGGGTCTCGCGCGGCGCGGGCAGTGCCTGCCGTTCACGATCACGGTCGACGGAAAGTTCGCGGGCCAGATCACGGTGGGTAACGTCATCCGCGCCTCGCTGCGATCGGCCTGGATCGGGTACTGGGTGTCGTCGGACATCGTGCGCGGCGGGGTCGCGACAGCGGCTGTGGCGCTCGTGACGGATCACGCCTTCGAAGCGTCCGGCCTGCACCGGCTCGAGGCGACCGTGCGGCCGGAGAACAACGCGAGCATCCGTGTCCTCACCAAGGCCGGCTACCGGCAGGAGGGCCTCTTCGAGCGCTACCTCGACGTCGCCGGCGCCTGGCGCGACCACCTCTGCTTCGCCGTGACGAAAGAGGAGATCGGCGACGGCCTCGTCTCCCGGCTCGTGGCCATGGGACGCGCCGACCTGCTCTGATGGTGACTACGGGTCCGGTTCCGATCACGCGTTACCACATACTGTGAGATTCACCTAATCCGGTGAGGCAATTTCGTGATCGAACCCGGCGAGTCTGCGTCCTGTGTGTGACTGTTGTGGCTAGCGTGACTACAGCAGAGGATCGGGGGAGGTGCGGGGGATGCCCAGCTCGCTGATCATCGTGGCGCTCGCCGCGGCATGGCTCGTCGTTCTCGTGCCCATGGTGGCTCGCAAGCGCCAGCAGGTGGCACGGACGCCGTCGTCCGCGCTCGCAGCGCGCGTCGTGCGCAGCGGGGGAGCTCGCAATGAAGGACAGGAGGAGTTCGCCGTGTCCGAAAGTGCGAAACCTTCGGTGGAGGACGACCTCGCCGAACTAGAGGCGGAGCTCGACGCCGACCTCGAAGAGGAAGAACCGGAACCCGAGCCGCTGCCCCAGCCGGCCGCCGACGTGCGCGACGAGCCATCGCGCGCCCGGTCCTCCGGCTACCGCCCGGGCCGCGGCGGCTTCGACCCGGAGGCGGCGGAGATCGCCGCGCGGGCGAAGTACGCGTTCCGCCAGCGGATCGTCGTGATCCTGCTGATCCTCGCCGTCGCGTCGGCCGCTTTCGCGGGCTTCGTGATGTCCGTGGTGTGGTGGGGCAACGCCGTGGTCGACGTGATCCTGGTCGGGTACCTCGCCTACCTGCGCCGCCAGGTCCGCATCGAAGACGACATCCGTCAGCGGCGGATGGCGCGGTATGCGCGGGAGGGCTCTCGAGAAGCTCGCGAGCCGCTCCCGGCGCCGCGCCGCACGGAACGCCCCGCTGCTTCGACCTCCGCCGCGGCTCCGGTCGCCGAGGAAGACGACGACTTGGAGGTCGTCTCCCCGACGCCCCGCGAGATCGTGGAACGCAAGCCGTCGCCCATGTCCCGCATCCGCCGCCAGGCCGTCGTGGTCGACCTGGACGACGAAGACCCGGCCTTCGAGGAGCTCGACGAGCCGGGGACCAGCCCGTACCGCCGGGCGGTCGGGGAGTGACCCCCGAAGTTCGGTGCTCTTGGGGTAGCTGATACGCTCTGCGAGCACTGAACAAGGGGCTCACGCTCCTTGGGGGCTGTAGCGCAGTTGGTAGCGCGTCTCGTTCGCATCGAGAAGGTCAGGGGTTCGATTCCCCTCAGCTCCACCGTCACTCGGGGCGGGTTATGTTCGCTGAAAGCGCGAACTGGCTCGCTCCGTTTTGTTTTCTGGGGGTGCAATCCCCCAGGCCCCGCCCGGGGAGGGCTTCGCCCCCCCGGACCCCCCAGCGAGGTTCTTGGTTGCGGCGGTGAGATGGCAGCCGATGGTGATCCCGACGAGGGTTTGTTTGTCGGTGCCGAACTGGATGCAGCCGGCGTCGGTCTGGTTGTGGAAGAAGGTGTCGTGCGAGCCTGGGCATCGTGCATGCGTTGTGGCTGGGCTGTGAATCCGTACTTCGCCGCGACAGTACGACCTGGAGAAGATCATCAGCCTGCCGCTGGTCCTGCCCGGCATGTCGTCGGGCAGCCTGCGCCGGTTGCTGCGCTCACTCGTGCCGGAACAGACCACCGAAGACCGATCCCTCCCCGAGTCGCCGCCCCGGTCGACCGTTACGCAGCAAACCGTTTCGGACATCGAAGACGGGTCCGAAGTGGACGGTCGGCGGAGTCCCGGGCGAGGAGGACTTGCGCAGGTGTCGGCCGCGCTGGAGGTCGACGGTCTCGCCAACTTCCAGAAGTGGGTTCCGGTGATCCCCCGGTTCTCCTACGTACTCGCGCCGGCTGCCTGAACTTACGCCGGGATGCGGGCCGATTCACCAGGTGTGTCAGCGCCGAAGCGGGCGACGTCCGTGGCGAGGTCCAGAGGTCCGTTGTGGGCGCGATCGGCGTCCGTGATTTGCGACTGCGGGACCAGCCAGCAGATCTCGAACTCCAGGCCGTCCGGGTCCTTGGCGTAGAGGGCTTTCGTGGTGCCGTGGTCGGTAGAGCCGACGAGGGCGCCGGCGGCCCGCAAAGCGTCGAGGTAGGTCTGGAGGTCCGCGAGGGTGGGGACTTCCCAGGCCAGGTGGTAGAGGCCGACGGAACCGGAAGGGGCCGCGGTGGCGTCGGGGAGGGTGAAAAGGCCCAGGTCGTGGTCGTTGTGGGAGTCGGGGGCCTGGAGGAAGACGGCGCGGTCCGAGGTGTGCACCGCGCGGAAGCCCAGGACGTCGACGTAGAAGGCGCTGCTGCGGGCGGCGTCGCGGACCCAGAGGACGGCGTGGTTCAGGCCGCGGATCGGCATGGCGACTCCTTCACAGCGACGACTTCACAGTGGCAACTTCCCTGCGGGCAATTTTCACAGCGGCAGCGCGAACGCGGAACCGCCGTCGTGCCACCACTTCCGGTAGAACTGCGAGTCCTCGACCAGGGCGAGGTACCCGGCGTCGATCTTGGCACACATCTCGTCCACCAGTGAAGCGATCGGGGAGTCGGTGCGCCACGCGAGGACGAGCTCGCGGTAGAGCGGGGTGCCGGTCAGCGACACCGTCGAGATGCCCGTGCGGTCGGTGCCGATGGGGTAGAGCAGGCAGATCGCGCGGCCCTCGGCGGTGAGGGCGAACGCGACGTGCGCCTCGTTCGTCAGGTGCGTGATGCGCTGGTCGAAGCCGGCCGACGTGCAGGTGCGGGCGAAGAACTCGTTCATCCCGCTGTCGTCCGGGTCGGGCATCACCCACTTCTCGCCCGCCAGGTCGGCCAGCGCGACCTCGCCGCGCGCGGCCAAGGCGTGGTGGTCCGCGACGCCGATGAAAAACGGTTCCCGCAGCAGCACGCGGTACTCGACGCCGTCGGGCGGGATCAGCGGGAAGCCGGGGAACGCGCGCATCACGGCGACGTCGAGCTCACCCGAGCGCAGCAACGCCGTCAGCGCGCTGGTTTCGCGGATCGTGCGGCTGGTGACGTCGCGCCGGGGCAGCATGGTCGTCAACGCGTTCACCAGCAGGCTGAACTGCTGCGCCGGAATCCCGCCGACGCGCACCGGCGCGCCCGCTTCGTGTTGCGCGTTGAGGCGCGCGGCGCGTTGCAGGGTGTCGAAGCCGTGCAGCACTTTCTGCGCGTCGCGCACCAGTTCGGTGCCGGTGTGGGTGGGCAGCACACCTTCGGCCGAACGGACGAACAGCGGCCCGCCGAGGAACTGCTCGATCCGTTTGAGCTGCGTGGTCACCGCCGGCTGCGTGAGGTGCAGGCGGGCCGCGGCTCTGCGCAGGCTGCCGGCCTCGGCGATCGCGACCACGAGTTCGAGGTGCCGGATTTCCAGGCGCATGGGGAAAACATTATCGCCGGATGCAATAGGGCCGATCCCGTGATGATCATGGCCACACCGCATCGCGCCTGGTTACGGTGCCCGGCGTGACATCTCTGGTCTCCGTTCCGCTCATCGGGAAAACAACGCTTCCCGTGCTGTTCTCCGACGAAGTGCTGCAGCGGTTCCTCGACGCGGCAGCCATCGAATACGCGTTCATCACGCCCGAGGAACCGAGACCGTGCTTCGCTGTGCTGCTCGGCACCTTCGCCGAGGACGCGCTGATCGTCTCGGACCTCGCGTTCGGCCGCAACGCGCGGGTCACCGACCCCAGCGCGCGTGAAGAGTTCGCGACCACGATCGTGCCGAAATTCGGCTCCGCGTATGAGAATTCGGTGCGCGCGTGGTGGCTGGATCCCGCCGATCTGCTGCGCATCACCCGCGAGGCCGACGCGCGTGGTCTGGACGTGCTCGGGTCCGTCCACCTGCACCCGGACTGGCATCGCCTCGGGCCTGAATGCGAACGCGGCCGCCCGCTCAGCGAACGCCCGACGCCGATGGACGCGTACGTCTTCCACAGCGCGGGCTGGCCGCTCAACGTCGTGTGTTATCTCGAACGGCAGCACGGCGAGTTCTACTACTCGCTGGCCGCGTGGAATGGCGACTGCGAATCGCTCCCGCTGCGCGTCGGGATGGTGACGGCGTGAACGAGTCGATTCGCGCGCTCTGGCGCACCATGGCCGACGGCTGGGCCCGCGGCGACGCAACGCAGTTCGCTTCCGTCTTCGCGTCCGACGTCGACTTCGTCAACGTGCGCGGCGAAGCGCTCGTCGGGCGCGAAGCCGTGGAGACGGGCCACGCGCAGCTGTTCGCCGCGGCGTACCGCGGCACCACGTTGTCCGCCGAGGTCACGTTGATCCGCCGCCTTTCGCCGGAGCTTTCGCTCGTGCACGCGACGTCGGAGATCGGGCCCGCCGGCGTGGTGACGCACGCGCAAGCTGTGGTTCGCCACGACGGCGAGCCGACGATCGCCGCTTTTCACAACATGATCCCGAAGGGACCCACCGCATGACCCGCCCTCGCCTGCGTCACCTCGCCTTCGTCGTGCAGGACGCGAAGCGCATGGCCGCGTTCTACTGCGAGCAGTTCGGCATGGAGCTGTTTCACACCGACCCCGACGGCAGCCACTTCGTGACCGACGGCTACCTCAACCTGGCGTTGATCCAGCAGCAGCTCGACGGCGACGTCGCCACCGGCTTCAACCACTTCGGTTTCCAGGTCCCGGAAATCCCGCCGATCGCGGAGAAGCTCGCCGAAGCGGGCGTGCCCCGACCGGTGCTGCGCGGCGGGGACCGCCCGTTCGCCGAGTACCGCGCGATCGATCCGGAAGGCAACTGGTTCGACCTGTCCGAGCACGGTTTCCTGCCGCCAGGCCTGGAGAAGTAGCTAGCGCAACGCGGCGACCAGATCGGTCGCGATGCGGTGCTCCACATCCGCGGGCACGGGCTGCACCTCGTCGGCCAGCCCACCCGCGGCGACGGCGGCGAGGCTGCGGGCCTGCAGCGTGAGGCCGAGGTCCATGGCCTGGATGGAGTTCCCGTTGGCGGCCGTGAGGTTGAGCATCCGGCCCTGGTCGAGCAGCACGATCTCGCGGCCGTCGTCGAGGACGTGGCCCGTGCGTCGCGAAGGCGCGCCGTACTCGACGGTGCGGACGGTCCGCGCGTCGAGCTCCGCCCGGTCGATCTCCCACGCGAAGTGCCCGACGCCGGCGAGCACCGCGCCGTCGCGCAACGCCGCGAGCTCGGCCGCGCCCAGCACGCCGGGGTGGCCGGTGGCGGTGAACACCAGCTGCGCTTCGACCACGACCTCGGTGGCAGTGCCGACGCGGTGGCCGTTGAGGATCGCCTCGAGCGCCCGCATCGGGTCGGTGTCGCAGACCGAAACGCGCGCGCCGAGGCGGCTCAACGTGTCGGCGACGCCCTTGCCACACGGGCCGTAGCCGAGCACCGCGGCCCGCGTTCCCGGCACCATGAGGTTGGTGGCGTTGAGGAAGCCCTGCACCACGCTCTGGCCGACACCGAACTCGTTCTCCACCAGGAGCTTCAGCCGCGAGTCGTTGATCACGACCACGGGTTTGCCGAGCCGTACTTTTGTTTCGCGCAGCCGGATTCCGCCGGTGGTGGTCTCCTCGGTGCCGCCGAGGTAACCCGCCGGCGTGCCGGAGCCGAGGAGTGAAACGGTGAGGTCACCGCCGTTGTCCAGCGTGAGGTCGGGCTCGACGTCGAGCACACGCTCGATGTTGCGGATGTGTTCGGCCTCGCCGTCGCCCCGGCGGGTGAACACGGCGACGCCCAGCTCGCCAAGCGCGTCGGCGACGTCGTCGTGGGTGGTGCCGGGCGAGCCGGTGAGCCGCACGTCGACGCCGGCGCGCACGAGCAGCGTCACGAGCGCAGCGGTCTTCGGCTCGACGTGCAGGCACATCGCCAGCCGCTTCCCGGCGAGCACCGGGGTCAGTTCGGCGACCGCCTGCGCGGTGAGGGGCATGTGCTTGAGAGCCCAGGCCGTGGCGGGATGGGTTTCAGGCATGACTGTGTTCCTCTTCGGTTGTGGTGACCTTCGAACGGGGACGGAAGACGTCGTCAGCCGTAGAAGTCACACCGGTAGGAGTGGTCGCCGAAGATCGGCGTCACGAGCTCCTGCCGACGAGTGCACACGCCACCACGATAACCGAGGTCAGAGCGGGTGCTCCAGCCACACGTTCGGCTCCACGTACACACCGAGGTCTTGCGCCACCGACCCCAGTACGGGCGCGATCCCGCCGGGCACGGTCGTGAGGCCGTCGCCGGGCCGCACGCCGGTCCACTCCTCCCACTGGTCCAGCGTGCCGATCACGGTCATCGCGAACGGCGCGATCTTCACCAGCCGCGCGCCCAGCCGTTCGTGGTTGCGCAGCCACGGGTCCGCCGGCCGGCCCCGCTCGTCTCGCCGCGCCACGTAGTCCACAATGGACTCGACGGCGTGGTCCGCCTTGCCCGTCGGCCGCACCGGCACCACGAGTCGCGACAGCCCCGCGCGCCGGGCGCGGTTCTTCAGCTCCGTGAGCGCCAGCGCCGCGACGCCCTGGCCCCGCGCGCGCTCGGCGACGTTGACCTCCAGCGCCACCAGCGTGGTCGGCTCGCGGTCGTCCATCACGTCCTGCGCGGCCCACAACAGCGCGCCGTCCCACCCGTGGTCGGGCAGCTCGGTGCGCTCGTCCGTCGGATACGCCACGGGAACCGCCGCCGCACGGGCGACCGGCACGTCGTCTTCCAGCAGCACCAAGAAGAACTCCGGCCAGCGTGCCGCCAGCCTTGCGGACGCCGCGAGGTCGCCGATCACGTCGTGCGCCAGGAACTCTCCGCCGACCACACCCAGCTTCAGCGCGGGCCGGCGCAGATCCGGACGCGTCGCGAGGTCTTCGACTCGCACGGCCGGCTCGCCGCTCACGACCGGGCACCGCTTCTCCGGCCGGAAGCCGAGGGCGGCTCCGAACGAGGGACGAGGTGACCGGCAACATTCATGGCTCACAGGGTAAACCGCGAAGCCTCGGGACAGCCCCAGAATTTGATCAACGCACCGGCAGGGCCTGCCTGCGCCGGGCCAGCGCGGCCGGGTCGAGCGTGGCGCGCGTGCCCGCCTGATGGCCTTCGCGGTACCCCGAACCGGAGAGCCGGCGCGGCGCGGCCGCGCGCAAGTCGCCGTATTCGCGGTCGAACGCACTTTGCACGAGCGTGTTCCGGTCGCGCACCACCAGCTCGGCCGACTGCCCGCCCGAACCCGGGTGCTCGCGCGCCGCCGTGTCCTCCGCGCGCACCAGCCGATCGTGGACGGCGCGCGCGAAACCGTGCAGCCAGGTGCGGCGGTAGGCGGCGAGCGATTCTCGGAACACCCGGTCGTCGGGTCGCACGCGCGTGAGCTGGGTGCTCGCCTGCAGCAACAGGCTTGTGAACAGCAGCTCCACGCGCCCGAGATCAGACTTGAAGCCGAACACCGTGACCGCGTCCACGCCCTGGCCCACGCGGTGCAGCAACGTGCGGCAGCGCAACGGGTACGCGATGTTCGTGAGCAGGCTCGCCTTGTCACGGCTGTACGGGTTTTCGATGGGGATCTTCAGCACGGCGATGTCGTCCGAGCCCTGCCCCGCGGCGGCGAGCATCGCGTTGTCGATGCCGTACCGGGCGATCAGCTCGGCCGCCTTCGTGTTGTACAGCTCGGCTTCTTCCGCGGTCACCGCCGGGTCTTCGGCCTTGGCGAGCAGCTTGCGGATGCGCTCCAGCTGCGTGTCGTGGGCGGGCATGATCCCCCTCTCCTGCTGGGCCGGGCCCGGACGGGCCGGCGTGGGGTCCAAGGTAGGCGCGGGGTACGACAATATTCGATCAGGTGTTCGGGCAAGTGGCAGGGTGCCCGCGTGTCGATACGATCCGTGAGTGGATTCGCCCGCGGACGTCCCTGATGCCGTGGTCGTCGGCTCCGGCCCCAACGGCCTGGCCGCCGCCGTGCTGCTGGCCCGCGCCGGTCTCGCGGTCGACCTGCACGAAACCGCGGCGGAGCTCGGCGGGGGCGCGCGGTCGGCGCGGCTGTTCGACGCCGACGTCGTCCACGACGTCTGCTCGGCTGTGCACCCGATGGCCGTCGCTTCGCCGTTCTTCCAGGGCTTCGACCTCGCCGCGCACGGCGTCGAGCTGTGCCGGCCTGAAGTCGCGTACGGGCACCCCGTCGACGAACGCCGCACCGGCCTCGCCTACGCGGACCTCGACCGCACCTGCGCCCGCCTCGGCGCCGACAGCGAGCGCTGGCGCCGCCTGATGGGACCGCTCGTCGAGCACACCGCCGAGATCACCGACCTGCTGCTGGGCGACCTGAGACGGCCACCGCGGCCGTCCGTCGCCGCTCTGCTCGCGCCGCGGATCGTCGCACTCGGCACCGGCATCGACGAGGTCCTGTTCCGCGGTCCCGAAGCCCCCGCGTTGCTCGCCGGCGTCGCCGCGCACCCGATGGGTCGGCTGCCGTCGTTGGCCGGCGGGGGCACCGCCGTGCTGCTCGGCCACCTCGCGCACGCGGGCGGCTGGCCGGTCCCGCGCGGAGGCACGCAGGTGCTCACCGACGTGCTCGCCGCCGATTTCGTCGCACACGGCGGCCGCGTCCACACCTCCAGCCGCGTCACGGACCTGCGGGAGTTCGCGAAAACGCGCGCCGTGCTGCTCGACGTCAGCCCGCGTGGCCTGCTTGAACTCGCGGGTCCCTTCGCGCCACCCGGCTACCGTCGTGCGCTCGAGAACGTGCGCTACGGACCGGGCGCGGCGAAGGTCGACTTCCTCGTGTCGGAGCCGATCCCGTGGCGCGAGCCGGAGCTGGCCAGGGCCGCGACCGTCCACATCGGAGGGACGGCCGCGCAGGTCCGCGCCGGCGAGAACACCGTGGCCGGCGGGCAGCGCGCCGAGGAGCCGTACGTGCTGCTCGCCCAGCCGATGGCAGCCGACCCCTCCCGCGGACTTCCGCACAAGCAGCCGATCTGGGCCTACGCGCACGTGCCCAACGGCGATCCGCTCGACGCCACCGACGTCGTCCGCCGCCGCATCGAACGCTTCGCCCCGGGGTTCGGCGACACGATCCTCGCGTCACGCGGGGTTCCCGCGGTCGAATTGGAGAACTACAACGCGAACTACGTCGGCGGCGACATCTCCGGCGCCGCCGTGACCCTGCGGCAGCTGCTCGCCCGCCCGGTCATCCGCTGGAATCCCCACACAACCCCGTTGAGCGGTGTCTACCTCTGCTCCGGCGCGACCCCGCCGGGCCCCGGTGTGCACGGCATGGCCGGCCTGCACGCCGCGAAAGCCGCGCTGCGCAGAGAGTTCGGCCTCGCGCTGCCCGCCGGCTGGTGATCAGCCGCGCGGCCGCACCATGCCCGTCTCGTACGCCACGACCACGGCCTGCGCGCGGCTCGAAACGCCGAGCTTCGTCATCAGCCGGTTGAGGTGCGTCTTCACGGTCGCCTCGCTCACCAGCAGCTCGGCCGCGATGTCCGCGTTGGTCGCGCCGGTGCCGACGAACCAGAGCACCTCCAGCTCGCGCTCGGTCAGGCACCTCACGTCTCCGGCGGGCTGTCCTTGAGCAGGAACCCGGCCGCCCCCGCGCGCAGGGCCGCGTAGACGTACTCGTCGAGGTCGAGCACGGTCAGGATCAGCACGCGCGGCTTCTCCGGCCCGGCCGCGGCGAGGATGCGTCCCGTGGCGGTGACACCGTCGAGCCCGGGCAGGCGGATGTCCATCAGGATCACTTCGGGCTTCAGCCGCAACGCCTTGTCCACGGCTTCGAGCCCGTCGCGCGCTTCGCCGAGCACGTCGATGCCGGGCACCGCACCGAGCAGCGCGACGAAGCCCGCGCGGACGAGATCCTGGTCGTCCACCACGAGCACACTGGTCACGACGGTTCTCCGGTGTCCGCCCGGTGGCCGGGTAGGGCAGGGTCAGCTCGATGGCGAACCCCGCGGGTTCGCGCGGTCCGATCTCGATCACGCCACCGTACATACGCGCGCGTTCCCGCATCCCCACCAGCCCGTTGTCAGCGTGGTTGACGCGCGGCGGCGGCCCGCCGCCGGAGTCGACGACCAGCACGCGCAGGCCCTCGTCGCGGTAGTCCGGCGTGAGCTCTGCGGTGGCGTCGGCGGCGTGCTTGAGCACGTCGGTGAGGGCCTCTTGCGCCACGCGGTACGCGCACAACTGCTGGCCGGGCGGCAACGGCCGCGGCGTGCCGGTGACGCGCAGCCCGAGCGTAAGGCCGGCGTCGCTCAGCCTCGCGACGAGCGCGGGCAGGTCGGCGAGACCCGGTTGCGGGCGGTACTCGCCGGGTTCGTACCGCGGCGGCTGAAGCACGCTGAGCAGGCGGCGCAGCTCGTCGAGGGCTTCGGTGGTGGTTCCGGTGATCGTGTCGAGCGCGCCACGAGCCGTGTCCGGCGCAGTTTCGAAGACGTACTTCGCGAGATTGGCCTGGACGGAAATCACCGAAAGGTGGTGCGAGACGACGTCGTGCAGCTCGCGCGCGATGCGGATGCGTTCCTCGGCGACGGCCTGCTGCGCCTCCAGCTCGATCTCGCGTTCGGCCCGATCGGCGCGTTCGGCGGTGGCGCGCAAGCGGTTCGCGCGGACGTGGGCGGAGTGTCCGATCAGGATGGTCGCGGACGCCTGCAGCAGGGCGATCACCGAATCGCCGACGGGGTGCGACGCGCCGCCGGCGATCATTGTCGCCTCGTACGCGGCCATCGCGAGCGCCGAAGACGGCCATGCCTTGCTCGCCGGGTAGCGCGCCCACACCGTGTACGCGGCGATCAAGATGCCGGGCTGGCCGAGTGTCGCGCGTCAACCGCAGAGGTAGAACGCGCCCATCAGCGCCGTGACGGCCAGCAGCGAGCCGATCGGGAACCGGCGGCGGACGAGTAGCGGCGCGGCGCCGACGGCCGCGAGGACCAGCCCGAACGCGCCCGGCCGGTCGCCCAGCTCGCCGCCGCGCACGGCCGCGCCCGCCAGCAGGAACACCGCGACCGCGGCCGCGAGCAGGTTGTCCGCCAGCACCGGGTGCATGCGAAGCCCGCGCACCACCCCCACCCCGTACACCGGCACGGAGGCGAAGCTACCGGCCTGACCGGCGGAAACCCAGTCGGCTACGACCGGCGCGGAGTACGGCGCGGCGCGTACCGCCAAGGTTTACCGCCGGCTGCGGCGGAAGAGGGATTCGAGCGGGCGGTTCGTCCGGATAGCGTCTGGCGCGAATGGTCACCCATTCGGCGTTGCTCGGCGGGGAGCGCCCGAGGCCGGGGAGGTCCCCGGAGCTGCTCCCCGCCGAGCATCAGCCCAGGTATGCGTCGAGCGTCACCGCGAGGGCCGATTCCGGAGACGGTGCGAAGCTGGCGCCGGCCAGGCCGCCCCACAGCCACAGCTGCGCGAGCCCGTGCAGCGCTGCCCACAGCGAAGCTGCGACGAGCCGCGGGTCGGTGCCGGGCTTGAGCCGGTCGTCGTACGCGGCTTCGCGGTCGAGGCGCACGAGGTCGGCGAAGTAGTCGAAGACGGCGCTGCTCGCGGCCACAAGCCCGGGTTCGGCCGGGTCGATGAGGTCGCGGCGGAACATCAGCTCGAACATCGCGGGGTTGGCCAGCGCGAAGGCCACGTACGCGTGGCAGGCGGCCGTCACGCGCTCACGCGGGTTGCCTTCGGGCAGCTTCGCGCCGCGTTCGAGCAGCTGCGCGAAGCCGAGCGTCGCGACGGCCGACAGCAGTTCGGCGCGGCCGGAGAAGTGCCGCAGGGGCGCGCCGTGGGAGACGCCGGCGGCCTTCGCGATGCCCCGCAGCGTCACCGCGTCCACGCCTTCGTCGGCGAGCAGGGTCTCGGCGGTGGTGATCAGCCGCTGGCGGGCGCTCATAGCTGCGCTTCGGAGAACGCGACGGGCAGCAGGTCGGGGCGCTTGGGGAAAAAGCCGTCGCCGGGCGAGCGGCCGATCAGGCGGTTGTGCAGACGGGTGAAGGCGACCGGCATGACCTCCTGCCAAAACCACTGCAGGTCCGCGCGCAGGCTCGGGCGCGCGGGGAAGCCGGGGAGCGGCTGGAGCCAGCCGTCGTTGTGGCCGATGTGGAGGCGGTTCAGGACGTGGCCGGCCACCCGCAGGTGGCCCGCTTCGGACAGGTGCAGGCGGTCGGGGCCGAAGTAGCGCGAGTCGTGGGCGGCGTGGTCGGGCCACAGGTCCACAAGCTTGGCGCCGTAGCTCACGGACGCTTCGCGGATGGCGTCGTTGAGGGCGGTCACGCGCGGGTGCATGCGGGCGCCGAAGGGCATCCGGTGGGCGATGTCGCTCAAGGTGAAGGTGATCACCGTAGGCGCGATGTGCGTGCACCGGCGGATCGCGGCGTCGACGCGGCGCGCGACGGTGCGGGGGTCCCAGCCGCCACTCATCACGTCGTTGCCACCGCCGAACAGGGCGATCAGGTCGGGCGCGTGGCGCTCCGCGGCCGGCAGCTGCTCGACGATGATCTGGTCGAGGCGCCGGCCGCGCACCGCGAGGTTGGCGTAGCGGAAATCGGGCTCATCCTGCGCGAGGCGGCCCGCGACGAAGTCCGCCCAGCCGCGGTACTGGCTGTGGTCCGGGTACGGATCGTCGAGCCCTTCGGCGCAGCTGTCGCCGACGGCGACGAATTTCTGAAAGCTCATGTCGATCTCCGTAACCCGTGGTTCACCTTGTAGACACTGTCTATCAAACTCTAGTAGACGGTGTCTACGTGAGGTTCACTTCTTCACGGGGTTCCGGAGTTTCACCCGGATCAGTTTTGCCGACATATATCGTCCGGCGATACATTGGGTCCATGGCGATGTCCGAGCAGGTCTTCTTCATCCTCACCGCGCTGGTCGGCGAGCCGCGGCACGGCTACGGCATCGTCGGCGAAGTCGCGGAACCGTCGGAGGGGCGTGTGAGGCTCAAGGTCGGCACGCTCTACGGCGCCCTCGACCGCCTCACCGCGGAGGGCCTCGTGGAGCACGACCGCGAAGAGGTCCTGCAGGGCAGGCTGCGCCGCTACTACCGCCTGACCCGCTCAGGCGGCGACGCGGTCGCAACCGAGGCCGCCCGCCAACACGCCAACGCCGAGGCGGCGACGGCCCGCCTGCGCGGCCGGCAGACAAGACACGCGTGAACTTCGTAGCCGGGGAGGGAAAGTGACGGAACTGGAGAGACGGTACCGAGCCGTCCTGCGGCTGTTGCCGCGGTGGTACCGGGAGCGCTGGGAGGAGGACATGGTCGCGACCTTTCTGGCGGGGGAGCTGGGGCGGGTCGGGGTCGGTTCTGGTGGAAACGTTGTAGTGGCGGGGAAACCACCGGTGGCGGTGTCGGCTGGGTCGACCGCGCTGGGGCGAGGGGTGTGGCCGGAAACGGCTTGGCTGCGGAGGAATTGGCAGACGGCGAGGCCGCCGGGGCGCCTGGTTTCGGTGGACATGAGCCGGGGCGAGGCGCTGGGAGTTCTGTGAGCCCGGGCAAAACGACCCGGACGCCGGGTTGCCGGGGGCTCTGCCGAGCGGCCTGGCGGGCGAAACTTCGGAGAGCGGTTCGGCCGGGGCAGGGATACGCGGTCGTGCGGCTGCACCCGGAAGGGGCGTGGCCGCAGGCGAAAAAGGCGACGAGACCGGTTCGGCACCCGAATTGAGGCAGCCGTCGTCCGAGGGCGTGGCCGGCCGCCGCGTGGGTGCCGGCGATGCGTCGGAAGGCGACTTGCGTGGCCGTGCCGTCGGGCCGAGGCGGTCCGCCGGTGATGAAGCTGGAGAGGCATCGCGGCCGCGACCCGGCGTGAGGGTGGGGTGAAGGCCGCTGGACCATGGCGGGCCCGTCCGCGATGATCTTTGCCATGAAAATCCTGGTGGTGGGTGGAAGCGGCTTGCTGGGGCACCACGTGCTGGAGCAGCTGAGGCTGCGCGGGCACGAGGCGACCACGGTGGCCCGCACGCCCCGCGAAGGCGTCGACCGAGTTCTCGACGTCACGACGGCCTCGGAAGACGACCTGCGTAAGCTCCTCGCCGGCCACGACGGCGTGGTGTTCGCCGGCGGCAGCGACGACCGGAGGGTCGACAAGGGACCGGTCGCGCCGCGGCTGCACGCGGGCAACGTCGCGCCGGTGGTCGCGCTGCTGAAGGCGGCGCGCGAGGTCGGGTGCACCAGGGCGGCGGTGCTCGCGTCGTACTACACGTACTTCGACCGCGTGCACCCCGAGTGGGGCCTGGCGGCGAAGCACCCGTACGTGCGCAGCCGGATCGAGCAGGCGAAGCTCGCCCGCGAGACGGCCGGGCCGGATCTGCCGGTGGCGATCATCGAGGTGCCGTACGTGTTCGGCGTCGCGCCCGGGCGGGTGCCGGAGTGGTCGGTGCCGGTGGTGAAGTGGGTGCGGTCGTCGGCACCGCTGTTCGCGCCCCGGGGCGGCAGCGCGGCGACGAGTGCGCGGGGCGTCGGCGTCGTGACCGTCGACGCTCTCGAGGACTGCTCGGGCGCGGACCTCCCCGTGGTCGAGGAAAACCTGCGCTGGACGGACATGCTCACCCGCATGGCCGGCGCCGCCGGAAAGCCTCGCTCGGTTCGCACGGTGCCCGCCGGCGTCGTCCGGGCGATGTTCCGCCTCGGCGGTCGCGTGAACGGCCTCACCGGCAAGCAGCCCGGTCTCACCATCGAGCACCTCGACGGGCTGTTCCTGCGCGAGCTGTTCGTCGACCCGCCCGTCCACCGCTCGGTCGACGAGGCCATCCGGGAGACGGCGAAAGCCTGACACAACGCCGGAACAAGGCCGAGGCCGCGACATCCCCAGCAGACGAAGAACATGCTCGTGTCGTACTCCGATCAGGCGCTGGGATTCTTCTGATGGATGTCTCCCGAGTGGACTTCACCGAGGCCTCGGTGAAGTCCTGCGCACGCTAGTGACGCGGAGTCGGCGGCACTCAACGGCTGAGCCCGAGGGGGCAGGCGTGGCCCGGATCCGGCGAAGAAGCCGGGGTCCGGGCCACACCCGGTGCGCCGGTGCCGTTTCCCGTGGGAGGAAACGATTCCGGTGAGACGCCCTCCGCCCATCTCCCGAATCCACCGGTTCGGACCGGTGCGGCCGCGGATGCCGCTGTGCTCACGCCGTCAGGCGGCCCGCGACGTCGGCGATCAGGGCGAGCCGGTCGCGCTGGGGCTGGATGAGGTTTTCGAGCTGCACGCTCGCCCCGTCCCGGATATCGGCGTTGAGCGGATCAGTGGCGTCGTCCTCGACGCGGCCGATGTGCCACTCCTCGATGTTGTCGATACCCAGCTCGACGCTCAGCTGTTTGCGAAGCTCGGTCAGCTCACCGCAGCTGTAGGTCAGCTCGGCGCCGACAGTGACCAGTTTGCGGGCGTGGACGTGCTCCCAGTTCTCCACGATGGGCCTCGCGTGGTCATGGGCATCGAGCAGGCGCTTGACCGCGACTTCCCAGCTGTGCGGTGGGTCGTCGAGGTCCGACCAGGCCTGGCCGATCCGGGCGAAGGCCTCGGCGACCTCGGGCCAGGCCGACGCGGCGGCGCGCAGCACCGGCGTGGCCTCACGCCGGTAGACCGCCTTCGCCCACAACGCGCGAGCCACGTCGAACTCGTCGCAGACCAGGCGCCGCCGCTCGTCATCGGTGTCGCCGCGCTCGGGCATGGCCGGTTCCGGTTCGTCGCCGGTGAACTCGGCGAAGTGGAACTTCACCCGATCGACGGGCTGCCCACCGGCCGTCATCCGGGTGGCCTTGATGAACTTGTCGTGGTGCGCGATCGGGGAGTCGTCGCCCGCTTCGGCCAGCACGACTTCCTTCGGCTGCCGCGCTTCCCACGCGGCTTTCTCCGCTCGCACCGCTTCGAGGACCTGCTCGGCCTCGAGGGCGTGGCGGGCCGCCAGATCCTTGGCGCTCGGCGGGGCCAGCTCGGCCATCAGCGCCGTGATCTCGGGCGGCAGCCCGACGTGCCGTGTTCCGTCCGCGTGGAGGTAGGAGCCCTCGACATCCGGCTCGAAAGCGCTGCGGCGGTCGTGGAGGAGCACGCTCGTCAGAGTGGGAGCGTGCTGCTGCCACGCGGCGTGGCACCGCGTTGCCTCGTCGGGGTCGGTGAAACAGCAATACGCGACGTTTCGCCCTTCGGCACCAGGCTCGAGGGAGTCGTCGCGGACGCGCACGGAGGAATACGGGCCGTAGGGCATCAGCGCTGCGATGTCGTCGCGGGCGCGCCGCGAAGATCGGGAGGCGCGGCGCCGGGGCCACAGTCTCATCGTCGGAACCCTCCTTCCGGCGTGCAGTAGTGCTCCAGACCACACCGCAGGACTCCCCGAATCAAGATCAATCGGCTCGTGTCGCCACCAAAACGACCGAATTCTGCCGATCGCACCAGTCGGGCCAGGTCGTGTGCCGACCGTGCCGACGAGGTTCTGCGACGCTCGGCGCAAGCGTTTGCGACCACTGCGTCGGCACGCTTCGCGGTCCGGCTTCAGCGGCGGCCAAAAGCACCTGACCTGCAGCGGGCCGCGTGCTAGCTTCGCGAACGTGACCACACTCGAACTCGCCGGTGTTTTCGTCGGACGGCCCGCCGTGCTCGGGCAGCGACGGGAGCGCCCGGTGCTCAGCGCGATCGTCAAGGACCGCGTGGCCGCGCGCGAGCTGGAGCTCACGCGGCTGAACCTCGACGGCGATGAGCAGGCCGACCTGCGCGTGCACGGCGCGATCGACAAAGCCGTTTACGTCTACCCCGCGCAGCACTACGCGGCGTGGGCGGCCGATGGGTTCGACGTCGAGCTCGGGACGTTCGGGGAGAACCTCGCGGTGAGCGGCGCGGACGAGACGCGCGTGCGAATCGGCGATGTCTGGGAGTGGGGCGACGCGCGGCTGCAGGTGTCGCAGCCGCGGCAGCCGTGTTTCAAGCTGGCCATGCGGACGGGACGCAAGGACCTCGTGCCGGCGATGATCGACTCCGGGCGGTGCGGCTGGTACCTGCGGGTGCTGCGGCCGGGTCGCGTACCGACGTCCGGGGCCGTGCGCGTGGTCGAGTCCGACGCCCAGGCGCCGACCGTGGCCGAGGTGCACCTGATCGCGTTCGCCAATTTCGCGCAGCTCGAGCCGCGCATCGCGGAAGCGGGAGTCCAACGCGCGGAGAAGATCCTGGCGACGCCGGCGCTTTCGTCGTCGTACTCGGGCGGCATCCGCTCGTCGGTGAAGCGCTGGCGGATGCGCAACGCGGGCTGAAAAAGGGCCCCTCCCCTGAGAACCCAGGGAAGGGGCCCTTCGGCAAAGAACTACTTCCAGTCCACCTGCGGGGAGCGGTAGAAGTCGATCCCCTGCGCCACCCAGCGCGGCGCCTGCTTCGCCAGCCGGACGCGGTAGGTGTCCCAGTCGCGTCCGGACTGCTGCGACCAGCCGATCTCGGCCAGGCCAGGCAGGCGCGGGAACGCCATGTACTCGATGTTGTCGTTGGTGCGGATGGTCTCCGTCCAGAGTGGAGCCTCGACACCGGAGACGGAGCTCTCGCCGACGCCCGGCACGAGCGTCGCGGGATCCCAGTCGTAGGAGTCCTTGACCTCCACGAGACCGGCCCAGTCCTGGCCCAGCGGCGTGTCCTCGGTGTACTTCATGTCGAGGTACGCGTGGTTCGACGGCGCCATCAGCACCTTGCCGCCGCGCGCGGCGAACGCGGCGAGGTCGGGGTTCGCGCCGCCCTGGTCCCAGTACTCCGGCATGGCCGTGGCGGGCAGGTCCGACTTCGTGATCTCGTGCCAGCCCGTGATGAGCTTGCCGTACTTCGCGACGAGCGGGTTCACCTTGGCGTAGAAGGCTTTGTAGTCCGGGTCGGACGTCGAGTGTGCCTCGTCGCCGCCGATGCCGAGGTACTTGCCGGGCGTGATGGCGGCCAGCTCGCGGATCACGTCTTCCACGAACTTGTACGTCGTCGGCGAGTCGATGCACAGCGAGCTGTAGCCGACCTCGGTGTCGGTGCGCGGCGGGACCGCGACGCCGTCGCAGTTGAGCTCCGCGTACACCGACTGGGCCGCGTTCGTGTGACCGGGCATGTCGATCTCCGGCACGATCGTGATGTGCCGCGACGCCGCGTAGGCGACGATGTCCTTGTACTGCGCCTGCGTGTAGTAGCCGCCGGGGTCGCCGTCCGCGGCGCCCTTGCCGCCCTCGGTCGCCAGGCGCGGCCAGCTCTTGATCTCGATGCGCCAGCCCTGGTCGTCGGCCAGGTGCAGGTGCAGCGTGTTGATCTTGTACTGCGCCAGCTGGTCGATGTACGTCTTCACCTGCGCCGGGTTGAAGAAGTGCCGCGCGACGTCGAGCATCGCGCCGCGCGTGCCGAAGCGCGGGTAGTCGAGCACGGTGCCGCCCGCGATCGTCCACTTGCGGAACTGCACGCTCTTCGCCTCGATCGCCGACGGCAGCAGCTGCCGCAGCGACTGCACACCCTCGAACAGGCCGTCGGCGGTGTTGGCCTTCAGCGTCACGCCCGATTTCGCCACGGACAGCTGGTAACCCTCGGTGCCCACGCGGCTGTCGGCGTGACCAAGGTCGAGCGAGATGGCGGGCAGGCCGGCGTTCACCGGCACGACCGGCAGCGGGTATCCGGTGGCGGGGCGCAGCAGGCCGCGCAGGTAGTCGGCCACCTGGTTCGTGCCCTTGCCCGCGCGGATCACGGTCAGCGGGGACAGTGTGAAGTTCGCCTTCGGGTCGGCCTTGGCCTGCACGGGCAGTGGGACGATGTCGGTGACGCTGCGTTCGGGTGCGGCGGTCGCGGCCGTCGCCGACGCCGGCAGGCCGAGCGCCGCGAGGCTCAGCACGGTCGCCCCCAGCACGGCTCTGGACAAGCTCTTCCTCACGGACTACCTCCGGTCGGGGAGAAGACAGACCTTAAGAGGTATAGACCACTAGGCAGGCCGCGGACAACAGCCGAAAGGATCGCCCGGACCTCCCGCACCCGGTTGCCCGCCCGTCACGCCCGTCACGCCCGTCGCGAACGGTTCGGCGCGGCCGGCCACGCGACGTCGTCGATCGCCAGCCACGGCGCCACCGCGACGGCCGCGGGCGTCAGTCCCGAAAACGCCCTCACCTCGTGGTGCAGGTGCGACTGGTCGGAGAACCCGCTCTCCGCGGCAACCTCGGCAGGCGCCCGCCCCGACGCCAGCAAATGCGCGGCATGGTCGAACCGCACCAGGCGAGCGGCGCGTTTCGGCGTGATGCCGAGCTGCGTCCGGAACCGCGCCCACAGCCGTTTGCGGCTCCACCCGACCTCGTCCGCCAGCCCCTCGACACGCGCGAGCCCCCGAGCCGCCAACGTCTGCCGCCAGCTCTGGGCCACCTCCGGATCGACGCGGCGGGACCCCAGCCGCCGCCTCAGCAACTCGGCCGCGAGTGCGAACCGGTCGTCCCACGACGCCGCCGCGCGCAGCCGATCCTCCCAGCGCACGGCGTCGCGGCCCACGACGTCCTCGAGCGAGACCGCCCCACTCAGCGTGTCCCCGAGCACCGCCGCGGCCACGGCCGGGTCGAGCCGGATCTGCAAGCACTCGCCGATCCGGCCGGCGGCCCGAAGCTCGCCGGGACACAGCCCGACGACGACGCTGCCGCGCCCACGCCGTCCGAAAGCCTCGTAGCCGAGGCCGTCGCTCAGGTCCACGAGCACCGTGACGGCCGGGTGCGCCACCATCGTGATGTCGACGGGCGCCGGCACCGCCTGCCGGAACCCGGCCATGCGGATGCCCGGCAGCCGTCGCGTCGGGCCCGCGATGTCCACGCCCGTCCAGTCGAAGGCCTGCACGTGACCACGCTAGGCGTCGCGGGTCACAGGCGGGTTGCCGCGAAGGCCAGCAGCAGCTCGCCGGTCTTCGCGGGCTCCTCGACGAGCGGCACGTGCCCGACGCCCGGCAGGTACTCGACGCGCGCCACGGCGTCGTAGTCGTGCGCCGACGACGGGTCCCACCGCGGGTCCGCCGCGCCGAAGACCACCAGCGCCGGCACGTCGAGCGCGGCCAGCCGCTCGGACATGGTCCGCTCGGCGAGGTACGCGCCGTTGTGGTGCAGCACCTGCCGGAACGCGCGATAGGTGGTCCCGCGAAGTTCGGTGACCATGTCGTCCGGGATGGCCACGGGGCGGGCCATCGTCGCCCCGATTCCGCGTCGGATGACCGCGTCCGAACGCCTCCGCCACAACAATGGGCCGAACGGCGGCGCCAGCAGCAGCCGCAGGATGAGCGGCTGCGGCAGGAGTGCGTCGAGCCGCGGGCCGGTGCTGATCAACGCGAGCGAGCCCACCAGGTCGGGCCGCTGTTCCGCGAGCGAGGTGGCGACGTAGCCGCCGCTCGAATGCCCGGCGACGTCTACGCGGGCGAGGCCCAGCTCGTCGAGCACCGCCGCCAGCCGGCTCGCCTGCCGCGGCACGGCGAACGACGGTGGTGGCGTCGAGCGCCCGCAGCCGGGCAGATCGACGCGGATGACGTGGTGGTGCTCGGCCAACGCCGGCACCACCTTGCTCCAGGAGCCGCTCGTGGCTCCCGAGCCGTGGATGAGCAGCAGCGGCGGCGCGTCGGCCGGGCCGTCGTGGACCACGTGGAGGTAGTCGTTCATGCCGGCGACGATGCGCCCGCGCACCGCCGCCCGTCTTGGAGAAATGTCAGCGCTGCAGCACGGCCCGCAGGGCGTCGAGCACCGCCGGGTCCTCGATCGTCGAGGGCACCGGCTCCTCGCGCCGGTTGGCGATCCCGCGCATGGTCTTGCGCAGGATCTTCCCCGAACGCGTCTTCGGCAGCGCCTCGACCACGGCGACGTCGCGGAACGCCGCCACCGGCCCGACGTCGCGGCGCACCACGGCCACGAGCTCGTCGCGCAGCTGCCCTTCGTCGACGTCCACGCCCGCCTTCAGCACGACGAACCCGCGCGGCACCTGGCCTTTGAGCTCGTCGGCGACCCCGATCACCGCGCACTCCGCCACGGCCGGGTGCGACGCGAGCGCGGCCTCCATCGATCCCGTCGACAGGCGGTGGCCGGCCACGTTGATCACGTCGTCGGTGCGGCCCATCACGAAGAGGTAGCCGTCTTCGTCGAGGTAACCGGAGTCGCCGGTGAGGTAGTAGCCGGGGAAGCGCGACAGGTAGGCCTCGCGGTAGCGCTCGTCGTCGCCCCACAACGTCGGCAGTGAGCCGGGCGGCAGCGGCAGCTTGATCACGATCGCGCCTTCGCGGCCGGCGGGCAGCTCGTCGCCGCCCTGGTCGAGCACCCGCACGTCCCAGCCCGGCACGGGCTTCGTCGCCGACCCGGGCTTCACGGGCATCGGCTCGAGGCCGCGCGGGTTGGCGGCGATCGGCCAGCCCGTTTCCGTCTGCCACCAGTGGTCGATCACGGGCGTGCCGAGGATGTCGCTCGCCCAGTGGTAGGTCTCGGGGTCGAGGCGCTCGCCGGCCATGAAGAGCGTGCGGAACTTGGCCAGGTCGTACTTCTTGAGCTCCGCCGCGCCCGGGTCGATCTTCTTCACCGCGCGCAACGCCGTCGGCGCGGTGAACAGCGCCTCCACGCCGTGCTCGGCGATGACGCGCCAGAACGCGCCAGCGTCGGGCGTGCCGACGGGCTTGCCTTCGTACAGGACGGTTGTCGCCCCGATCAGCAGCGGTGCGTAGACGATGTAGGAGTGCCCGACGACCCACCCGACGTCGGACGCCGTCCACCACGTGTCGCCCGCGTGGACGTCGTAGACCGCACCCATCGACCAGGCCAGGGCGACGGCGTGGCCGCCCGCGTCGCGCACCACGCCCTTCGGCTTCCCGGTGGTGCCGGACGTGTAGAGGATGTAGAGCGGATCCGTCGCCTTCACCGGCACGGGATCGGCCGGCTGCGCGGTCTCGACGAGGTCCACCCAGTCCAGGTCCGTGCCCGAGAGCTCCGCGGGCGCCTGCTCGCGCTGGAACACCACGACGTGGTCGGGCTGGTGCTCGGTCAGCTCCAGCGCCGCGTCGATGATCGGCTTGTACTCGACCACCCGCGTCGGCTCGATCCCGCACGACGCGGCGAGCACGAGCTTGGGCTTCGCGTCCTCGATGCGCGCCGCCAGCTCCTTCGGCGCGAAACCGCCGAACACCACCGAGTGCACCGCCCCGATCCGCGCGCACGCCAGCATCGCGACGACCGCCTCGGGGATCATCGGCAGGTACAGGATCACGCGGTCGCCCCGCGTCACGCCGAGCGCCTTGAGGGCCCCCGCGAACACCGCCACCTCGTCGCGCAGCTCGGCGTAGGTGTAGCGCCGCTTCTGCCCCGTGACCGGGGAGTCCCAGATCAACGCGGGCTGTCCGCCGCGGCCGCCGTCGGCGTGGCGGTCGAGCGCGTTGTACGCCGTGTTCAGCTCGCCGTCGGGGAACCAGCGGTAGAAGGGTTCCCGTGAGGCGTCCAGGGCCTTCGTCGGTGGCTTCGTCCAGTCGATCGCCCTCGCCGCGTCCAGCCAGAATCCCTCGGGATCGTCCAGGCTGCGCCGGTAGGTCTCGGAATAAGCGCCCACGGTGTCTCCCTCGACAGCGTCACTCGATCCGGTCGGCCGGACCCGTCACTCATGATGGCCCTGGCGAGGGTGTCGCGCAGGTTTCACGACGGTCACGACCCACTGACCCGGCAACCCCGCGAAGGTGGCGTGCGTCCTAAGCTGGACTACGGAGTTCGGCCGCGTGGCGGTACCACGTGACCACCGAGAGTGAGGGGAACCAGGCGGTGAGCGGATTCGCGAGCGCGCTGCTCTCGTTCGCCCACACCCTGTTCGGCCCGGGGTTCTGCCCGGGTGACTGGGTTTGGGCGACGACCACAGCCGGTGCGCTCGTCGCGCTGTTCCCCGCGCTGGGGGCGCTGGTGGTGGCCATCGTCCGCAAGGGCACGGGCAACCGCTACGACGCGACGACGCTCACCGTGTTCGGGTTGATCGGCGTGGTCACCGTGCTGGTGCTGCCGTGGCTGCTGTCCAACGGCATCTCCGAGACGTTCCGTGCGATCAACGCTGGTGGCAGCGGCGGTCTGTCGCACGCCGAAGCCGCGTCGCTGAGCACCAACTACTGCTTCGCCGGCGTGCAGAAGACGTACCTGGGTGGGGGCAGCAACGTCTACGAGGCGCTGTTCTACAACCAGGGCCTCAAGCTGTCGTTCGGGATCTACCTGCTCGCGTTCACGGTGCTGCCCGCGGGCTCGCTGCTGTTCGTGATGCTGCAGGCGCGCACGGCGTTCCGGCGCGGGCCGAAGTGGCCGTCGCGGTTCTTCTGGATCCCGTTCGTGGTGATGGCGGTGGCGAGCGTCGGGATGACGGCCAACGTGGCCGTGCACTTCTGGCTCGGGTTCCTGCCGTTCAGCGTGCTGGGGTTGATCCCCGTCGGCCTGGTCGGGCCGCCGCCGTGGTCGGTGATCAACCGGCCGGAGCCGCGTCCGGAGCCGCGGCGGGAGCCGGAGCGTCCGGAGGTTTCGCAGGCCGCGCCGCGTCCGCAGCTGCCGCCGCCCCCGCCGCCTCCGATGAACAAGCCGTACCCGGCCACAGCGCTGGCTTCCGCACCCGAGCCCGGGTTGCTGGCCGCCGCTCCCGGTGCGGTCCCACCGCCACCCGGCTCGCGCGGCGCGGGCGGGAGTCGTTATCGACGCGTCCGCCGGCTCGGTCACGGCGGTTTCGGCACGGTCTGGGAAGCGGTCGACACGCAGCTCAACCGCACCGTCGCGCTGAAGATCGCGCACGCCCCCGACCGCGACACCGAGGAGCGCATGCAGCGCGAGGCTCGCGCGCTGGCCGCGGTGAACCACCCGAACTGCGTGAAGGTGTACGACCTCGTCGAGGAGCCCGACGGCCTCGCGCTCGTGATGGAGTATCTGGAGGGCCGCCCGCTCGCCGAGGTCGTCGACGGCCAGGGCCCCCTTGACGACGTCGCCGCCGGCCGCCTCTGGTCCACGATGGCCGGCGCCCTCGTCGCGGCCCACGAGAAGGGCGTGCTGCACCGCGACATCAAGCCGTCCAACATCGTCCTCGACCCGGCCGGTCTGGCGCACCTCATCGACTTCGGCATCGCCCGCAGCCAGGGCGACTCCAAGATGACCGCCACCGGCATGATGATCGGCACGCCCGACTTCGTCGCCCCGGAACAGGCCATGGGCGCGCAAGCCAGCCCGGCCTCCGACGCCTGGCAGCTCGCGGCGACCATCAGCTATGCGTTGACCGGCCAGCCTCCGCGCGGAACTCGGGAGACGCCGATGGCGGCCCTGATGGCGGCTGCGCGGGCGGAGCCTGTGTCCCGGCTGCCGGTGCGGTCTGCGCACGCGCGGATCTTGGGTGCTTCGCTGGATCCGGAACCGCGTCGTCGTCCGACGTTGAACGCGGTGCGCCGGGAGGTGGAGGGCTGGCTGTCGCGTGCCGGGAAGTCTCCGGACGGCCCGGTGACGCAGATCGTCCCGCGGCGGCTGCACCGCTGATATTCGGTGGCGGTGGGTGGGATGATCGGGGCATGACGCTTCGAAAGGGCCATGGCGCGTAGACCGCCTGCCGCCGTCCGGGCCGGTTTGCCCGTGCGATCTCGTCCGTGTCACCGGTTCTCCACGATTCCCGGGTTACCGCGCTGGGTTTTGCTCGACGTGCACCGCGTCGAAGCGACGGTGCTGCATCCCGGCGACGTCGCCGCCGCGCTCCGCGGTCTGCGACGGCATGTCCACAACCCCTGGCGCCTCGAGGTGCACCGCGTCGACGACTGCCCCTGCGGGGAGAACCTGATCCGCTGGACGCTGGAATCGGCCCTCCAAGCCCTGCCGCGCCCCAGCCGCGCCGCCCTGCGCTCACTCATCAGACCGCTCGACGCCGAGCTGCGCCGCCGGACCGTGCTCGACTACTCGGCCCCGCCTGAGTGGCCCTGGTGGCGGCGGCGCAGGCCCCGCGGGACGCGTGGTCATGGCGCGTAGACCACCGGCGTCCGTCCGGGCCGGCCTGCCGGTCAGACCGCGCAGCGGCCGGCAGTTCTCGACGATCCCCGGGTTGCCGCCCTGGGTTCTTGCCGACGTCCATCGCGTTGAGGCGAGGGAATTGCGTCCCGGCGCAGTCGGCCGGGCCGTTCGTGACCTGCGGGGTTACGCACGCGACGCCCACCGCAACGGCTCGTCCGAGACCCTCGGCTGCCCCTGCTGCGAGCCCGGGACCCGGTGGACGCTGGAGGAGGCGCTGCGCGCGTTGCCGCCGCGCAGCCGAGCCGCACTGCGGGCAGTGCTGCGACCGATCGACGACGAGGTCCGGCGCAAAACCCTGCCAAACCCGACCGCACCGCCGGACCGGCCGTGGTGGGAGCGGCGTATCGCCTATCCGGCGTCCGGGAGAAAGGGCCATGGCGCGTGAGCCACCATCTGCCGTCCGCGCTCGCCTGCGGGTCACAGCGCTGTCCCGTCACGTGGGCGCAGCCGCGGATCGTCGCGGTGGGACCGCTGCTGCGTGAGCTGCTGGAGTACCTCACGGGCAACCCCGAGCCGGACGCCCGTGAACGCGCCGAGGCCGTGGTGTTCGACGTGCTGGAGCCGGTGGACGTCGCGCCGATCGTGGTGCCGTCGCCGGAGGATCCGCGGGCGCGTGACGTGGAGGCGATGGTGCTCGCCGATCCCGCCGACCGACGCGGGCTGGCCGAGCTGGGCCGCGCCGTCGGAGCGAGCGAGCGGACGCTGGCGCGTGCGTTCGTGCGCGACTGCCGCGTGACGTTCGGGACCTGGCGCACGCAGGCGCGGCTGCGGGCGTCGCTGCCGTTGCTCGCCGAAGGCCTGCCGATGACGACCGTCGCGCACCGGGTGGGGTACGCGACGGCGAGCGCGTTCGTCGCGGCGTTCCGGCGCGCCGTCGGGGTGCCGCCAGGCGCCTACTTCACCGCCACGAAGGCAACCACATCTCCGCGTTCCATTGCGCGGTCGTGATCGGCACCCCGTTGAGGATCGGCCACAGCCACACGAAGTTCGCCACCACGAGTCCCGTGTAGAGCGCCACGACGAGCAGCCCGGTGCCCCGGCGCTCGAACCCGCGCCGGGCGCCGCCGAGGATCTGGCCCAGCACCAGTACGAGGCCGAGCACCAGGAACGGCGCCATCGGCGTGGCGTAGAAGAAGTACATCTGCCGGTCGATGTTCGTGAACCACGGGAGCAGTCCGGCGAAGTAGGCCGTGAGCACGGCGGCGTAGCGCCAGTCGGCGCGGAAAATCCAGCGCCACAGGCCCCAGCCGAGCATCGGCAGCGCGAGCCACCACATCGCGGGCGTGCCGATCAGCATCGTCGCGCCGACGCAGCGCGACTCGCCGCAACCGGTGACGGCGCCGTCGTAGTAGTAGAGCATCGGGCGCAGGCCCATGGGCCACGTCCACGGCTTCGACTCCCACGGGTGCGGGTTGTCCTTGGGGGTCAGCAGCGTCTCGTGGAAGTGCAGGACGTTGAGCGTGTAGTCGCCGAGTGAGCGCAACGCGGGCGGCACCCAGGCGAACAGGCCGGGGTCGATGTCCTTGATCTCGGTGTAGTGCCGGTCGGTGGCCGTCTCGCTGGCGAACCACGCCCAGAACGCGGCCAAGTACATCAGCAGCGGGATCGCGACGATCGCCCACAACGCCGGCGCGACGTCCCGCCGGATCGTCCCCATCCACGGCCGCTCGACACCCGCCGCCCGCCGCGCCGCGACGTCGAAGAACACCGTGAGCAGCCCGAACGCCGCGATGTAGTACAGCGCCGACCACTTCACGCCGAACGTCAGCCCGATCATCAGGCCCGCGGCGAAGCGCCACCAGCGAAACCCGAGCTTGGGCCCCCACACCGACTCGTTGGCCCAGCCCTCACGCACCGCGACCGCCAGCCGCTGCCGCACCTGGTCGCGGTCGCACAGCACACACGCGAACGCCGCCAGCACGAACAGCGCGATGAAGATGTCGAGCATCCCCATGCGCGACTGCAGGTGCAGCACGCCGTCGCTGATCACGAGGACGCCCGCGATGCCACCGAGCAGCGTCGAGCGCGTGAGCCGCCGCGCGATGCGGATGGTGAGCAGGATGATCAGCGTGCCCGCGAGCGCCGGCATGATGCGCCAGCCCCAGCCGTTGTATCCGAACAGCCACTCGCCGATCGCGATGAAGTCCTTCGCCAGCGGCGGGTGCACGATGAGCTCGTAGCCGGCGTTGTCCTCGTACCCGCCGTTGCGCAGCATCTGAGCCGCCTGGGGCACGTAGTGCTTCTCGTCGAACACCGGCGTGCCGTGATCGGTGGGCACCCCGAGGTTCTGCAGGCGCACGACGCCGCCGATCACCGTGAGGATCAGCGTGACGAGCCAGCCGCGCAAGCGGTCGCTCGGCATGCCACGGCCCAGCAGCGTGGCCACGCGGTCGGTCGGCGGACGCAGCGCGTCGACCGGGTCCGGCCGCACGCTCTCGTCGTCGGGACGGGTCAGCAGCGCGGTCACGGGGCCTGATACTACGACCCCGGCCGTTAGGCTCACGTGCATGTCCACTCCGCCCGGCCGGCTCGTCCTGGCCGCCACCCCCCTCGGCGACCCGGGCGACGCGTCGGCCCGCCTGGTCAGCGCCTTGGGCTCCGCCGACGTCATCGCCGCAGAAGACACCCGCCGCCTGCGCTCGCTGGCTTCCGCCCTGGGCGCCACCGTTTCCGGCCGCGTGGTGTCGTTCTACGAGGACGTGGAGACTTCGCGCCTGCCCCAACTGCTGGAATCACTGCACTCGGGGTCGACGGTGCTGCTGGTCACGGACGCCGGCATGCCGTCGGTCTCGGACCCTGGTTTCCGCCTGGTCGCCGCTTGCGTCGAGGCGGACATCCCGGTGACCTGTCTGCCTGGCCCTTCTGCGGTGACGACTGCGTTGGCTTTGTCCGGTTTGCCGTGTGACCGGTTTTGTTTTGAGGGCTTCGCGCCGCGCAAACCGGGGGAGCGTTCGCGGTGGTTCACTTCGCTGGCGTCGGAGCCGCGGACGGTGGTGTTCTTCGAGTCGCCGCACCGCGTGGGTTCTCTTTTGGCTGATGCTGCCGCGGCTTTGGGGCCTTCTCGCCGGGCTGCGGTGTGTCGTGAACTGACGAAGACGTACGAAGAGGTCAAACGGGGCACTCTCGGTGAGTTGGCTGAGTGGGCGGCGGATGGGGTGCGGGGTGAGATCACCGTGGTGCTTGAGGGGGCTGTGGCGCCGGAGGTGTCGGTTTCGGACCTCGTGGGCGAAGTTTCCGCCCGGGTGGCGGCCGGGGAGCGGCTGAAGGTGGTGGCGGCCGAGGTGGCGGAGGGGGCTGGGGTGTCTAAAAAGGACCTGTATGACGCTGTGGTCGCTTCTCGGAAGTGACGTCGGTCGAGCGGCGATCGGCTTCGTTCCCAGTGGCTCGCGGGCAGGTTATGGACTAGTTCACGGCGTGCGGGGAGGTTCGTTGACCGACGTCGATGCTATGGCGCGCCTCCTGCGTGATCGGTATGGGAATGCCGGCGTCGTCGGCCTGTCAGATGCCGAGGTCGAAGAGGTCAGGCGCGATCAGAGCGTCGCCGAGCTTCCGCGCGAGTGGCGGAGGTTCCTGTCCCTCATGGGGCGTCGAGCCGGCGGATTGTTGTTCGAGGACGCCGATCTGTTCTATCCGCACATCCTCGGCATCAAGAGACAAGCGCTTGACGAGCTCCCGTCGCTTCGCGGTCGGGTCGCGCGTGCCGATGACCTCGTTGTGGTCGGGACGTGCCGGGATTGCGAGTTCTACGTCGTTGGAGGCCCGCACGCGGCCGGCTCGGAAGTTGTCCGGTACATCAAAGGTGAAGAGGCGCCGTCCTATGGGTGGCCGTCGTTCACGGCGTTGCTGCGGGACGAAATCGACCGCGTGTTTCGGGCCGAAGCCGGTCTTGGTCGAAGTGCCGATGAAGACGGGAAGCTCGAAGGTCGACTGGCCAAAGGCTTCGGTCGTTGGCGGCAAAAGGGCCAGTTGTGACCGGCGCCGGTCAGCTGAGTAACGCGGACACCGCAGCCCGCGCCTTCTCTGCGTCGGGTTCTTCGCCGGTGATCACGTCCGTGTAGATGAAGGACTCGCCGAGGCGGACGAGGACGTAGGCGAGGTCCGGCAGCGGCAATGGGGGAGTCAACCGGCCTGCTGAGGTTTCCGTTGTCAGGAGGTCGAGGAGTTGAGCGATGGTTCGCGACTGGACCACGCTCGCCTTGGTGGTCAAAAGTCGCAACGCCCGTTCCGGTTCACGCTGCAAGAAGGCGCGGAAGGCCGGCGACGAGTTGACCGTCGAAACAAACGAACCGATGGCATCCGCCACTCCGGCCCCGCCGCGGCCGGTGAAGGTGACGGCGTTGAACACCAGGGAAGTCTCGGCCCACAAGATCTCCGCCAGCAGGTGGTCGCGGCTGCCGACCCAGCGGTGGAGGGTGGCGCGGGAGACGCCGAGCGCCAGGGCCAGTTCGCGCATGTCGACGCGGCGGCCCGCGGCGAACCACGAGCGCGCCAGGGCAAACGCGGAAGCCGCGTCCGGGCGGGAGGGGAAGGGCGTGTCGATGAGGTGAGACGTTACCACGGAGTGTCGCACCGATGAGACATCTGGCAGAATGTCTCATCACCCGACGACGAAAGAAGAAGCCATGCGTGCTGTGCAGGTGACCGAGTTCGGCGGTCCCGAGGTCCTCACCCCGGTCGAGCTGCCGGAGCCGACGCCCCAAACCGGGCAGGTGCTGATCGACGTGGATCGCGTCGGGGTGAACTACGCGGATACGCATCAGGCGGAGAACTCGTATCTGGCGCCGAGCAAGTTGCCGCTGGTGCCGGGCGGCGAGGTGGTCGGGCGGACGCAGGACGGGAAGCGGGTCGTCGCGCTGCTCAACGGTGGGGGTGGGTACGCGGAGAAGGCCGTCGCCGAGGAGGCGATGGCGTTCGAGGTGCCCGAGGGCGTCGATGATCTCAACGCGCTGTCCATGCTGGTCCAGGGTGCGACCGCGTGGATCCTGCTGCGCAAGAACGCCCACCTGCAGCCCGGTGAGTCCGTGGTCGTCCACGCGGCGGCGGGCGGGGTCGGGTCGATCGCGGTGCAGTTGGCGAAGGTGTGGGGCGCGGGGCGGGTCATCGCGACGGCCAGCAGCGAGGAGAAGCGTGACCTCGCACTGGAGCTCGGCGCCGACGTCGCGGTCGACTCCCGAGCCGAGAACATGACCGAGACGCTCATGCAGGCCAACGGCGGCAAGCGCATCGACATCGTCCTCGACATGGTCGGCGGCACGACCACGGATCAGAGCATCGCGGCGCTGGCCCCGTTCGGCCGTCTCGCGTTCTACGGCATGGCCGGCCGCCAGCAGCCCAAGCCTGTCGAGCTGCGCAACCTGCTCGGCCACAGCACCACCGTCACCGGCATGTGGCTGCCACACGTCTTCCGCCTGCCCGGCAACGTCTTCGGCACCGCCCTGACTGAGCTCTTCACCCTGATTCAGGACGGCAAGCTCAAAGCCATCGCCGGCGGCGAGTACGCCCTCGCCGACGCCCGCGCGGCCCACGAAGCCCTCCGCTCCCGCGGCACGGTCGGTAAGCTCCTGCTGGATCCCCGCAAGTGAGCTAAACCGCAGGTGGAGTGGCCAGGAGAGCTTCCAGAGGCGCAGCCTTGTGAAGACACTCCTGCCACTCCGCCGCGCTGTCCGAGTCGGCCGTGATACCGCCGCCGACGCCGAGGGAGATCTGCCCGGACGGCGAAATCTCGAAGGTGCGGATGGCGACGTTCAGCTCGAGCCCGGCCACCGGAGACAGCATCCCGACTGCGCCCGTGTAGACGCCGCGCGCTGCCGGTTCCAGCAAAGTGATCTCGTCCAGAGCCCGGATCTTCGGCGCCCCCGTGACTGAGCCTGGCGGGAAAGTCGCGGCCAACAAAGCAGAGTCCGAAACACCGGATGGCAACACGCCCTCCACTGTGGACGCCAGATGCCACACCCCGGGCGCCGGCGACACCGTCAGCAACGACGGCACCACTACGCTCCCGACCGCGCACACCCGCCCCAGGTCGTTGCGCACCAGGTCGGTGATCATCACGTTCTCGGCGACGTCCTTGGCCGACTGCCGCAGCAGCAGGGCGTTGCCGTCGTCAGCCGGGCCCCGACGCGGCAAAGTCCCCTTGATCGGCACGGAAACAACCTGCCGTCCGTGCCGTGCCAGGAACAGCTCGGGCGACAGTGACACCACGGAACCCCAGTCGCCGGCAACAAAAGCTGCCCGCGTAGGCGACAACCGGCGTACGCCCTCCGCGAACAAAGCTGCGGCAGAGCCCGAAAAAGTTCCCGTGAACCGCGTGCAGATGTTCGCCTGAAAAAGCTCCCCGGCCTCAATCGCGGAAACGCACGACTTCACCGCCTGCTCATGCGAAGCAGCCGAAGGGCGCTCCAACGTGGAAGCCGCCCACGACAGCGAAGCAGGCCCGCCCAACGCCTGCTCCACAGTGGACAACAACGGCGCAGGATCATCCGCCAACGACTCGAACCAGCAGTCGCCGGAAAGATCCCACCGCAGCACGTGATCCGCCCACCCCCACGCAGAAGCAGGCACCCCCGTGGAGCGGCCAGAAGGATCCGCCGAGTCGTAAGACAGATACCCGAACCACCCACCCCCGACGCCCCCCGCCGGTGCATCAAGAGAGAACCCCACCGGAAACGGAGAAGAAGACACCCCCACAAACGGCGCCACCACCGCCGCGGACCCGAACCACGACCCGCACAACGCCGCCGGCTCCGGAAACCCCCGCGAAGCAGCAAACGCGGACAACAGCACCACGGCCCGTGAAGGTGTCACGTCCGTCGCCAGCCGCTGTCGGGAGAAGCGCACCCACACATCTTGCCAAGCGCCCCCGGCAAGAAATTCAAAGCAGTACGTCAGACATCGTGAATGGATAGACCACAGCGTCCTGCGCCACCGGTCCCGCCACGCCCGGCAGCGCGGAGAACGCGTGCTGGTGCAACCCCAGTCGCGCGTGGAACCAGCCGGCGCGGCCGGGGATGCCGTTGTGGCGCACGAGCCAGAGCACCACGTCGGGGTCGGCCCAGCGGTCGGGGTGCAGGCGGTGGGCCCAGCAGTCGTGGCCGGCGTACACGAGCACGCGGCGGATCCGGGCCGCGTGGCGCACGTGCTTGATCCACGCCTTCACGAACCGATCGTCGACACTCAAGGCGTCGACCTCCAGAGCGGGCGCCAACGACCCGGGCGCGAAAGCCCCGAGCTTGCTCGCCGTCCGCACGAAGTGGTCGGCCTGGTCGTGCACGGCGCCCGGCCGCGCGAAGTGGCGCGCGCCCGTGTGGAGGCCGGCGTGCTGGGCCGCGGTGAGCATCCGTTCGGCGCCCGGGTCGCGCCAGTTCACGTTCTCGCTGATCGTGACCGACGCGAAGCGGACGTCGGCGGCGCGCACCGCCGCCCAATCGAGCACCTGCTCGCGATGGGTGAGGGTGAGCCCACGCTCGCTCTCCGGTTCGGTCACGCTGCGCCAGCCCCACGTCCGGTGAAGTGAAAGGCCACCCTACGTCGGCAAACGCGACGCCGCACCGAAGAAACCCCGGCGTGTCCAGCCTCCGATCAGGCGTTTTCCCGCTGGAACGTGCGTGTGCCCCACCAGATCGCGAGCACGGCCATCACGAGCACCACCACGCTGCCCGTGAACAACGCGTCCATGGAGTAGTCGCCGCGGAAGCTGTTGCGCTCCACGTCCACCACGTGCCGGAACGGGTTGATCTGCGAAATCGTGTACAGCCACTTCGGCGCCAGCCCGGCCGTGATCGGGATGAGGATCCCGGACAGCAGGAGCAGCGGCATGAGCACGGCGTTGAGCAGCGCGGGGAACGACTCCTCGCTCTTCAACGTGAGCGCCAGCGCGTACGAGCACGAGGCCAGCGTCAACGCCAGCAGGAACACGATCAGCAGGCTCAGCAGCACCCCGCCCACCGGCGCGTCGAGGTCGAACACCAGGTACGCGAGCACGATGATCAGCACCGACTGCACCACCGCCTGCAACGCGTTGGCCAGCACCTTCCCGAGCAGCAGCGCGGCGCGGCTCACCGGCGTGACGCGCAGCCGCTCGACCACGCCGGAGCGGTAGTCGGCCAGCAGCGAGAACCCGACGAACGAGCTGCCGAACAGCGCCAGCTGCGCGATGAGCGCGGGCGTGAGCACCATCCAGCCGTCGACGTCGGACATCCCCTGCGCGTTGAGCGTCTTCACGAGCAACGGCCCGAAGAAGAACAGGTACAACAGCGGCTGCATGATCCCGATCAGCAGCCACGCGGGATTGCGCAGCGCCGCGGTCATGTCGCGGCGGAAGATCAGCCACGTGTCAAGCAACACCGGACACCTCCGGGGAACTCGGCTGCTCGGCGTCGCGCAGGGTCCGGCCGGTCAGCGTGAGGAACACGTCGTCGAGTGTCGGGCGCGTGACCTGCATGGACTCCATCACGATGCCCTTCGCGTCGAGCGCGCGCAGCAGCTCCGGCATGGCCGTGTCGCCGCGCGGCACGCGGAAGCGGATCAACCCGTCCGCCACGTCGAACTCGTGCGCACCCGCCAGCTGCCGGGCGACGTCGGCGGCCTCCGTCGTCACGGCCGGGTCGACGCCGATGACCACGCCGTCGCCGGAAACCCGGGACTTCAGCGAATCGGGCGTGCCCTCGGCGACGATCCGGCCGTCGTCGATCACGATCAGCCGGTCGGCCAAAGCGTCGGCCTCGTCGAGGTAGTGCGTGGTCAGGAAGATCGTCACGCCGTGCTCCGCGCGCAGCCGGCGGATGTGGTCCCACAGGTTCGCGCGGCTCTGCGGGTCGAGCCCGGTCGAGGGCTCGTCGAGGAACACGAGGCCCGGGTTGTGCACGAGCCCGAGCACGATGTCGAGCCGGCGCCGCTGACCCCCGGACAGCGTCTTCGTGAGCCTCTGGTCCAGCCCCGCGAGGTCGAGCTGCTCGCTCAGCACCGCGCCGCGCGCGATCGCGTCGGCCTTCGACATGCCGTAGAGCCGGCCCTGCAGCTCGATCTCCTCGGCGACGCGCACCTCCGGCGACGCGCCCCCGCCCTGCGCGACGTAGCCGATGTTGCGCCGGACCCCCAGCGGATCGGCGAGCAGGTCGTGCCCGCCGACGGTCGCCGTCCCGGCCGACGGTTTCAGCAGCGTGGTGAGCATGCGCAGGGTCGTCGTCTTGCCCGCCCCGTTCGGGCCGAGGAACCCCACCAGCTCGCCGGCCTCCACGTCGAGGTCGACCCCCTTCACGGCGTGCACTTCACCGCCGCCTCGGCCCTTGCGGCGAAACCGCCGCTCGAGACCGCGTGCCGTGATCATGAAGAACCCCTCTCCTCCCAGAGATCAACTAGTCAAAGTTGACTAATCGAAGAGCACACAGTGCCGGAGTCGCGAACGCTAGTCAAATTTGATTACTCCGAGAGCTTGCGGAACAACGGTTGGGCGTCGTCAGCCATCACGTACTCGCCCTTCTCCAGGCGCTCGATCAGGTTCTCCAGCCACGTGTGGCTCGCCCCCGCGATGCCCGCCCGCAGCCGGAACAGCTCCACGACGTGCGCCGGCTGGCCCCAGTCGGCCTGATCGTCGAGCATCAGCCGCGCCCGCCGTTCCTCACCTTCGAGGTGCACGAGCCGCTGCCGCAACAGGCTGATCGCGTGCTGGCGGGGCAGCGCGGGCATGAGCCCGATGCCGGCCGACATCTCCGGATGACCCACCTCGGGATCGGACAACGCCCGGGTCAGCAGCAGCTGGAACTCCTGCTCGCCGTCGTCGGTGAGCCGGTAGGCGACGCGGTCGGGCCCCGAGTCGCCCGGCTCGACGTCCACCTTCTCCAACAGGTTCTCGGCCGTCATCTTCTTCAGCGCGTGGTAGATCGAACCCGGCTGGACGTTCGCCCACTTCTCCGCCGACCACGTGAGCAGCTCCCGGCGCACCTGGTAGCCGTGCGCCCGGCCGAACATGCGCACGACCCCGAGCACGAGCAGACGCGTCGCCGACACCGCTTCTCCCTTCGCGTACCGCCCACAAACGCCTTGGACGGTTTCCGTAGGCTAAACAGGTATGAGCACCTCTGTGTTGACAGCGGTGGCCTGGCCCTACGCCAACGGCCCCCGCCACATCGGCCACGTATCCGGATTCGGCGTCCCGTCCGACGTCTTCTCCCGTTACCAGCGAATGGCCGGCAACCGGGTGCTCATGGTGTCCGGGACCGACGAGCACGGCACTCCGATCACCGTCCAGGCCGACAACGAGGGCCTCACCCCGCAGCAGACCGCCGACAAGTACACCCGTCAGATCGACGAGGACCTGCGCGGTCTCGGCCTGTCCTACGACCTGTTCACGCGCACGTCCACCGGCAACCACGCCGAGGTCACGCAGCAGATCTTCCTCGCGCTCAACCGCAACGGGTATGTGGTCCCGAAGACCACGCGCGGCGCGATCAGCCCGTCGACCGGGCGCACGCTGCCCGACCGCTACGTCGAGGGCACCTGCCCGATCTGCGGTTACGAGTTCGCGCGTGGCGACCAGTGCGACAACTGCGGCAACCAGCTCGACGCCGCCGAGCTGATCAACCCGCACTCGCGCATCAACGGCGAGACGCCGAAGTTCGTCGAGACCGAGCACTACTTCCTCGACCTGCCGGCGTTCACCAAGACGCTCGGCGACTGGCTGTCGACGAAGAACGACTGGCGCCCGAACGTCCTCAACTTCACCAAGAACCTCATCGACGACATGCGGCCGCGCCCGATCACGCGTGACCTCGACTGGGGCGTGAAGATCCCGCTCGACGGCTGGCGCGACCAGTCGATGAAGCGCTTCTACGTGTGGTTCGACGCCGTGATCGGCTACTTCTCCGCCAGCGTCGAGTGGGCGCGGCGCACCGGCAACCCAGACGCGTGGCAGGAGTGGTGGAACAACGCCGACGCGCGCTCCTACTACTTCATGGGCAAGGACAACATCACCTTCCACGCCCAGATCTGGCCGGCGCTGTTGCTCGGCCACAACGGCGAGGGCGACCACGGCGGCCAGGCGGGCAAGTACGGCAAGCTGCACCTGCCGGACGAGATCGTGTCCAGCGAGTTCCTCACCATGAGCGGCTCGAAGTTCTCCACCTCGCGCGGCACGGTCATCTACGTGCACGACTTCCTGCGCGAGTTCGGCCCCGACGCGCTGCGCTACTTCATCTCCGTGGCGGGCCCGGAGACGCAGGACACCGACTTCACGTGGGACGAGTTCGTCCGCCGCACCAACTTCGAGCTGGCCAACGAGTGGGGCAACCTCGTGAACCGCTCGATCTCGATGGCGCACAAGAACGTCGGCGCCATCCCGCGGCCCGACGCGCCCACGGCGGCCGACGAGGAGCTGAAGGCGTTGTCGCGCAAGGCGTTCGACGTCGCCGGCGCCCACCTGGGCCGCTCGCGCTTCAAGGCGGCGGCGTCGGAGGCGATGCGCGTGGTCACGGCCGCCAACCGGTACCTGTCGGACCAGGAGCCGTGGAAGCTCAAGGACGATCCCGCGCGCCGCGACAGCGTGCTGCACACCGCGTTGCAGGTGGTCAGCGACGCGAACACGCTGCTCACGCCGTTCCTGCCGCACTCGGCGCAGAAGGTGCACGAGGCGCTCGGCGGCACCGGCGTGTGGGCCGCGCAGCCGGAGCTGCAGGAGGTCGAGGACCTCGACATCCCGGGCCGGATCAACCCGATCCTCACCGGTGACTACGCGGGCGAGCAGGCCAAGTGGGAGTCGCGGCCGATCGAGGTCGGTCGTCCCCTGCAGAAGCCGACGCCGCTGTTCACCAAGCTCGACCCGAAGCTCGGTGAAGACGGCCCCGACTGGGCGCCGATCGTCAAGTAAGTATGACTAGCTGGCCAAAACCAGCCGACGTTGACAACCACTGCGCGAGATCGCGCCGGCTTGGGGCGATCTCGCACGCGGCGGCGGAGCCGACGCAGTAAATTCACAGCATGGGTGAAGACAAGCGCGAACTGCCGCCGATTCCCGACCGCCTGCCCGCCGCGGTCGTGGACGCCCACACCCACCTCGACGCCTGCGGGGCGGTGACCGCCGCCGACGTGACGGCCATGGTCGACCGCGCCGAACGCGCCGGTGTGGCCCGTGTCGTCACGGTCGCCGACGACCTCGCCTCCGCGCGCTGGGCCGTCGACGCGTCCACGTGGGACGGGCGCGTGTTCGCCGCCGTGGCGATCCATCCCACGCGTACCAAGGAGTTCTCCGACGCGGACAAGTCCGAAGTGGAGCGTCTGGCGTCGGCCGAGCGCGTGGTCGCCGTCGGCGAGACCGGCCTCGACTACTACTGGGACTACTCACCGCACGACGCCCAGCAGGACGCGTTCCGCTGGCACATCGACCTCGCCAAGCGCCTCGGCAAGACGCTGATGATCCACGACCGCGACGCCCACGAGGACGTGCTGCGCATCCTGGACGAAGAGGGCGCACCGGACACCGTCGTCTTCCACTGCTTCTCCGGCGACGAGCACATCGCCCGCCGTTGCCTCGACAAGGGCTACGTGCTCTCGTTCGCCGGCACCGTCACCTTCAAGAACGCCCGCGGGCTCCACGAGGCCGCTCGGCTCGCGCCGGCAGGGCAATACCTCGCCGAGACCGACGCGCCGTTCCTGACCCCCCACCCGTTCCGTGGGCGCCCGAACGAGCCCTACTGCACCGCCTACACCGTCCGGCACCTCGCGGCGCTGAGGGGCGAAGCGGTCCACGAAGTGGCCGAAGCGGTCCGGACCACCGCCGAGCACGTCTACCAATTGCCCAGTGTCACAACGGGTTGAACGGATTGCGACGTTCGGGGAATGCGGTAGCCCACACTGACGAGTGACACAGGTCACGACACTCCGGGGGGTGTTTGCGCAACCCGGCGACCTCCGTTACTGTCCCGTGATCGTGCCGGTCGGAACCGCAGACGCGGATCCGGCTGATACGCCCACAGTCACGTCAGTGCACGTCGGGGAAGCGGCACCGAGGTTGGTACGACTCGGGACCGTGACGATGGCGCTGACTGGGGGTGTCGGACTTGAGAGGCGCGCCGAATGGTGCGTCGCGACGAAGGAACAGGTCGTGGCGACACGTCCTGTCCTGGGAAAGGGAACGACCCAGTGACTGGTAGCAGGCAGGGTGCCTCGCGCCATAGCACCGAGAACCGTGGTGCTGCGCAGACCCTATTCTCTTCCGCTGGTTCGGTGGCCGTGCTCGAGCGAGAGCTCGACGACACCGCCTATGGAGAGCTTGAATTCTCCGACGAGCTGTATGTGACCCAACAGGATGTGCTCGCGGCCCTCGGGCCCGACGCCGACGCGATGATGGCCGAGATCGACGTCGACGTCGACGAGCTGATCCGCCTGATCAACGCCGAGACGACGATGCTCCCGCCGCTCGCCCTCCCGGACGAGCTCGCCGAGGACCGCACCGCTTCTCCGGAGGCCAAGAAGGCCGCCGTCGAGGACGGCCTGCGTGAGGCCACCCGCGTCTGGAAGCGCCGCTTCCTCAAGGGTGCCGTGCTGTCGGTCCTGATCGCCGTCGGCGGCGGCGGTGCCGCGGCGCTGGCGATGAACAAGAGCGTGACCGTCGACGTCGATGGTCACGAGGTCACCGTCCACAGCTACGGCGACACCGTCGGCGAGGTTCTGGAAGACGCCGGCCTTTCCGTCGGCGCCCACGACTCGCTTTCGCCCTCGCCGCAGGCCGAGGTCGGCGACGGCGGCGTCATCAAGCTCGAGCGCGGCCGTCAGCTGAACCTCGTCGTCGACGGTGTGTCCCGCCCGTCCTGGGTGCGCGCGACCACGCTCGGCGAGGCCATGACCCAGCTCGGCATGGCCGACATGATGGGCAAGGGCGCCTGGACCTCGATGCCGGGCACCGGCGAGCTGCCGCTCGAGGGCTCGACCGTGCAGGTCAAGACCCTCAAGCACATCACGCTCTTCGACGGCACCAACGCGCCGCGCCAGGTCGCCACCAACGCGGTGACCACCAAGGAGTTCCTCTCCGACTTCAAGATGAGCCTCGGCCCGGACGACGCGGTCGAGGGTGGTCTGGACGTCTCCCTCAAGGACGGCGCCGAAGTCCACGTCAGCCGCATGGGCGTCTCGATGGTCAACCAGCAGGAGACCATCGACCCCGACGTGCAGAAGGTCGACGACCCGACGCTCGAACAGGGCAAGACCACCGTTCAGGACCCGGGCACCGCGGGCCAGAAGATGGTGACCTACAAGGTCACCAAGAAGAACGGCGAAGAGATCTCCCGCGAGCAGGTCTCGGTGAAGGTCCTCCTCGAGGCCAAGCCGAAGATCCTCAAGGTGGGCACGAAAAAGCCTGCCGACCCGGCGATCGGCGACGGTTCCGCGTGGGACCGCATCGCGGCGTGCGAGGCCGGCGGCAACTGGGCCATCAACACCGGCAACGGCTACTACGGTGGCCTCCAGTTCGACAAGCAGACCTGGGACGCCTACGGCGGCGACCAGTACGCGTCGTACCCGAACCAGGCTTCGCGCGCCCAGCAGATCTCGATCGCCGAGAAGGTCCGCGACGCCCGCGGTGGCTACAGCGCCTGGCCGGTCTGCGGCAAGCGGGCCTGAGTTCCGCGGTTCCCGAGGCTCGGTAGGCTTCCCCGGTGGTTGAACTGCTGGGGCCTGCCGAGATCCGCGGGCTGGCGGACGAGCTCGACGTCCGGCCGACGAAGAAGCTCGGCCAGAACTTCGTGCACGACCCCAACACGGTTCGCCGCATCGTCGAGCTGGCCGGAGTTCAGCCGGGCGACGTCGTCCTCGAGGTCGGCCCCGGACTGGGGTCGCTGACGCTGGGCCTGCTCGACGCCGGGGCCCACGTGGTGGCCGTCGAGATCGATCCGAAGCTGGCGGCGCGGCTTCCGCGCACTGCCGCCGAACGCGCTTCTTCCGTCGCGGATCAGCTGACTGTGGTCGGCGCCGACGCGTTGCGGATCAGCGCGGCCGATCTGCCGGCCGAACCCGTGTCACTGGTGGCGAACCTCCCGTACAACGTCGCGGTCCCCGTCGTGCTGCACCTGCTGGCCGAGCTTCCCTCGCTGCAGCGCGGGATGGTGATGGTCCAGACGGAGGTCGCCGACCGCATGGCCGCCGGTCCCGGCAGCCGCATCTACGGCGTGCCCAGCGTGAAGCTCGCTTGGTACGGGCCGGCGCGCAAGGTCGGCGCCGTGCCGCGGTCGGTGTTCTGGCCGGTGCCGAACGTCGACTCGTCGCTCGTGGCTTTCGAACGCGGCACTCCGGTGGAGGGCGTCGAGCGGCAACGCCTGTTCGAGGTCGTGGACGCCGCGTTCTCCCAACGCCGCAAGACGCTGCGCGCGGCCCTCGCGGGCTGGGCCGGTTCGGCCGATCGCGCCGGCGAGCTCCTCGTGGCGGCCGGAATCGACCCGAAGACGCGCGGCGAGCAGCTCGACGTGCACGACTTCGTCCGGCTCGCGGCTCAAGCCTGAAAGAGCCGACCCAGGTGGTAGTCCAGCGTCGCGAGGACTTCGGGCTGGGTGAAACGGCTGTGCAGGACGTCGAGACCCAGGCCGGTGAAGCCCGCGACCAGCAGGTTGGCCTCGTGCCGCGGCTGGACGCCGGGTGGGAGCACCGCGCGACGCAACAGGCTGGTGAGCAGGTCTTCGATCGGCGTCTCGGCGTGCAGGAACACCTTCGCCAGCGCCGGGTCGCTGTGGGTGCGGCTGAAGTAGGCGCGGTTGACGCGTAGCGACAGTTCGCGCTCGGCGTCCAGCGGGAGCAGCTCCGTGAGAAGAGTCCGGACCACGCCACGCACGCTCTGGTCGACCTGCGCCGCGATGCGGACCTGCGTGCGCTGCTCGCCGCGTTCATGGAGGTAACGCAGCGACAGCACGAGCAGGTTGTGCTTCGTTTCGAAGTAGTACTGCACCAGCCGCAGCGACACGCCTGCCTCGGCGGCCACCTCGCGCATGCTCACGGAGTCGAGCCCGCGTTCGGCCGCGATGCGCCACACTGCCGTGGCGATCTCGCGCCGGCGCTGTTCGTGGTCGACTCGGTGCGCCACGGTCCTCCTCCGCTGTTGTGGTACGATTGTATCCGATACGCGCGTATCACAGCCGGGTGTGACGGACGTCCGGATTCGGCTCGCGGACGGGAGTGGGGTGTCCGGCCGGGAAGACGGAGTGTCTCGCCGTGGCGAACTACCTCGCCGAACCGTCATTTACCCACGCGCGAGCTGCTCCGCGTCGCCCGTGCCGGAATCGGGTCTCCACCAGGGATCGGCAGCGTCCACAGTGGAATAGGTCGCCGGATTCGCCGCGGGGAAGAAATTCGGTGCCGGAGCTTTCGGGGTCCAGGATGTGGCTGCGGGTGTCCCGGTATCCGGGCACCACCACTCGTGTGATCTGCACCAACGCGCTTGCGTTCACCCAATGGGATCGGCTTTACTCAGAATGTCCATCCCGAGCGACTGAGAGACCTGGCTCGCCGAAGTCGCAGCAACCACCCCCCATGGGGCAGGTGCTACAGCCAGGACCGATGGAGGCTGTTTCCGATGCAGAGGGTAGCCCGCCCGCTCCTGTTGACCCGGCGGCGCGTCGTCGATGAAGGTCGCCGCACGGTATGTGCGTGTCGACGCTCCACAGTCATCGCCTGATCTTTTCTACCGCAATTCTGCGCACCGTCCGAAAAGGACGGTAATTCGGTGACGCCCGGCGCGCCCGGAAACGGTGCTGCGCCTCATGCCTGGAGCTCCCTTCGTGATCACTGTCGAAAACGTGTCCAAGTCCTTTCCCCTCAACGGAAATCCGGTCGCCGCGCTGCGTGATGTGAGCGTCGACGTGCAGGCCGGTTCCCTCTTCGGCGTGGTGGGGCCAGCCGGCTCCGGCAAGTCCACACTCGCCCGCTGCATCGCGCTGCAGGAGCGCCCGGACCGCGGTGTCGTGCGGCTCGACGGCCTCAACACCGGTGCGCTCGACGGCCGCCGGCTGCGTGAAGTCCGCCGCCAGCTGGGTGTCGTCGGCACCAAGCCGGAGCTGCTCGCCGAGCGCACCGTCGCCGGCAACATCGCCACCCCGCTGGAGCAGCTCGGCATCGAGGGGCCGCAGCGCAAGACCCGCGTCGGCAACCTGCTCGACCTCGTGGGCCTCACCGCCCGTGCCGCACAGAAGCCGGCCGACCTCACGCCCGGCCAGCTGCGCCGTGTCGCCGTGGCCAAGGCGCTCGCCGCCGGCCCGGCCGTGCTGCTCGCCGACGACCCCACCGCCGGCATCGCACCCGAAGAGGCCGGCGCCGTGCTGGCCGTCCTCGACCGGGCGCGCGCCGAGCTGGGCACCACCGTGCTGCTGACCACTCCGGACGCCGGTGTCGTCCGCCGCGTCTGCGACGACGTCGCGGTGCTCGAAGACGGCGCGGTCGTCGAACGCGGTCACGTGCTCGACCTCATCGCCTCGCCGGGCAGCTGGACCGCGCAGGCGGTGCTGCCGGCGATCGAGACCGCTCGCGCGCAAGCCGCGAAGTACGACCGGTCCGCCGACGTCGTGCTGATCGGCTTCGCGTCCGTCGGCGCCCTGCTGCCCGAGGCGGCCGGCCGTTTCGACGTGGAGGTCGCCACCATCGGCGGCGGACTCACGCGCATCGGCGACACCCCGATCGCCCGTTTCCGCATCGGTGTCCGTGGCGAGCGGGCCGACGCGGCGCTGGCGTGGATCGCCGACCGCGGCGCCCACGTGACGCCGGTCGTGCGGGCCGCGCACAGCGTCGCCGCCTGACCCCAGCCGAACCCGTCGGTGCCGTGAAGGGCCCGCTGAAGGACTCCGATTCCTTCAGCGGGCCCTTCACGGCTCGGTGCGCGGGTCTCGGGGTCCAAGGTTGGCGACGAGGTGTCCGAGAGGTTGGGACAGGCGTCCCGAAAACGGCTGTTTTCTCCTGGTGGGGAGCCCAGGCGCCCGGCCACGTAGGCTTGACGGGTGCTCGCCGTAGTTCCACCACCAGTCACCGTCCGGGTCCCGGCCAAGGTCAACCTGCACCTGGCCATCGGTGACCTGCGCGAGGACGGCTACCACGACTTGGTCACCGTCTTCCAGGCGTTGTCGCTCACGGACGAGGTGACCGTCGCGGCCACCGACGACCCGGGGCTCGAAGTCTTCGGCGAGGGGGAGGGGTCGGTGCCCACCGACGCCACCAACCTCGCCTGGCGCGCGGCCCAGGAGCTTTCCACCTACACCGGCCGCGCCGAGGGCGACGACCCGAAGTTGCGGATCGTGCTGCGCAAGGGCATCCCCGTCGCCGGCGGCATGGCGGGCGGGAGCGCCGACGCGGCGGCGACGCTCGTCGGCCTGGCCTCGCTGTGGAAGCTCGACGTGACGCGCGACGAGCTGGCCGCCATCGCGGGCAAGCTCGGCAGCGACGTGCCCTTCGCGCTCTACGGCGGCACCGCGCTCGGCACCGGCCGCGGTGAGCAGCTCGTGCCCGTGCTGTCGCGCCACACGTTCCACTGGGTGCTCGCGTTCGACACCGAAGGCCTGTCGACGCCGAAGGTGTTCGGCGAGCTCGACCGCCTGCGCGCCGAAGGCAACCCGCCGCGCATCGGCTCGCACACCCCGGTCGTCGAGGCCCTCGCGTCGGGCGACCCCCGTCAGCTCGCGCTGCTGCTGGGCAACGACCTGCAGGCGGCCGCCGTGTCCCTGCGTCCTGGCTTGCGTCGCACGCTGCGCGCGGGCGTGAACGCGGGTGCTTTGGCCGGCTGCGTGTCCGGCTCGGGGCCCACGTGCGCGTTCCTCTGCGCCGACGCGCAGGCCGCCGTCGAGGTGGCGGCCGAGCTGTCCGGCGCCGGCGTGTGCCGAACGGTGCGCGTCGCCCACGGCCCGGTGCCCGGCGCTCGGCTGGTCGGCGGCGACGACGCACCCCGTGGCGCGCCACCGCGCGTGCACGCCTGAACATCTAGTCCACTGTGGAAAGGATCGGCTGAATCGGATGGCCAACCTGGTCAACCTGGAGTCGGTGAGCAAGTCGTACGGGGTGAAACCGCTGCTGGACAGCGTTTCGCTCGGCGTCGCCGCCGGACAGCGCATCGGCGTGGTCGGTCTCAACGGAGGCGGCAAGACGACGTTGCTGGAGGTGCTCGCGGGTCTGAGCGAGCCGGATTCCGGCCGGGTGAGCCATGTTCGTGACCTGCGCATGGCCGTCGTCACCCAGCGCACCGAGCTGCCTTCGGGTAGCACGGTCGGCGACGTCGTGCTCGAACGCTATGGCGCGGAACACGAATGGGCCGCCGACGCGCGCGTCCGGTCCATTGTAGACGGACTCGGCATCACGGCGATCGGCCTCGACACCCCGACCGCGAACCTCTCCGGTGGCGAACGCCGTCGCGTCGCGCTGGCCGCGGCGCTGACCGGCGAGCTCGACCTCGTGGTGCTCGACGAGCCCACCAACCACCTGGACGTCGAAGGTGTCCGCTGGCTGGCCGACCACCTGCTGGCGCGCCGGATCGCCGTGGTGGTCGTGACCCACGACCGGTGGTTCCTCGACACCATCGCGAGCCTCACCTGGGAGGTCACCGGAGGGCGCGTCGAGCAGTACGAAGGTGGTTACGCCGACTGGATCTTCGCGCGCGCCGAGCGCGCGCGACTGGCCGCGACGGCCGAGGAGAAGCGGCAGAACCTCGCGCGCAAGGAGCTGGCGTGGCTGCGCCGCGGCCCGCAGGCGCGCTCGTCGAAGCCGCGCTACCGCGTGGAAGCCGCCGAGGCACTGATCGCCGACGTGCCGCCGCTGCGCGACTCCGTGGAGCTGATGGCGTTCGCCAAGCGCCGCCTCGGCAAGACGGTGCTGGAGCTGGAAGACGTGTCGTTCAGTGTCGGCGACCGGACGCTGCTCGACCACGTGACGTGGCGGATCGGGCCGGGCGACCGCGTGGGTCTCGTCGGCGTGAACGGATCCGGAAAGACGTCGCTGCTCAAGCTGCTGGGCGGCGACGTCGCTCCCGAGACGGGGCGGCGGGTCGAGGGCAAGACGGTCGCGCTCGCGCACCTGCGCCAGGAGCTCGACGACCTGCCGGCCGACCTGCGCGTGCTGCAGGCGATCGAGCAGGTGGCCGGGCGCGTGGTGTTCGGCAAGCAGGAGATGACGGCGTCGCAGCTGGGCGAGAAGCTCGGCTTCCCGGCCGAGCGGCAGTGGACGCCCGTCGGTGACCTGTCGGGTGGCGAGCGGCGCCGGCTGCAGCTGTGCCGGCTGCTGATGGCCGAGCCCAACGTGCTGCTGCTCGACGAGCCCACCAACGACCTGGACATCGACACCCTGCAGCAGCTCGAAGACCTGCTCGACGGCTGGCCCGGCACGATGGTCGTGGTCTCGCACGACCGCTACCTCGTCGAGCGCGTCTGCGACACGACCGTGGCTCTGTTCGGCGACGGCCACGTGACGAACCTGCCCGGTGGCATCGAGGAGTACCTCAACCGCCGCACGAAGCTGCGGGAGGCGGCGCCGCGGCGCCGTGACATGGCGCCGGGGCGCGGGGCGTCGGCGGCTCCGGAGAAGGCCGAGGCCAAGCGCAGCAACGCGGAGATCCGGGCCGCGCAGAAGGAGCTCGGCCGGCTGGAGCGCAAGCTCGACCAGCTGGCCGCGCGCGAGGAGAAGCTGCACGCGGCACTGCTCGAGGCGGCCACGGACCCGGACAAGCTCATCGCGTTGAACACGGAGCTGAAGGGCGTGCACGCGGAGAAGGAAGACGTCGAGGCGAAGTGGCTGGAGACGTCCGAAGCGCTCGAATGACGGCTCGATCGACGCTGTTCACGCCGCCGCAGGCGAGCGTTGACAACCAGACAGTAATCTGTCGCGCATGAGTCGGTTCGTGGACACGCTCGTCGAGACGGCGACGGGGCGGGGTCAGCAGCGCGGCATGGTCACGGGCGAGCCCAAGGAGCCGGTTCGCCGGACGTGGGCCGAGGTCCACGACCAGGCCAAGAAGATCGCCGGTGGGTTGGTCGCGGGCGGGTTGAAGCCCGGGAGCGCGGTGGCCGTGCTGGCCGCGGCGCCGGTGCTCATCGCGCCCACCGTGCAGGCCGTGTGGCTGGCCGGCGGCAGCGTGACGATGCTGCACCAGCCGACGGCGCGCACGGACCTCGCCGAGTGGGCCGAGGACACGGTCAAGGTGCTGGGGATGATCGGCGCCGGGCTGGTGGTGCTGGGCGAGCCGTTCGACCAGCTCGCGCCCGTGCTGGCGGAGAAGGGCATCGAGCACCGCCTGATCACCGAGCTGGCCGAGGGCGAGCCGCTGGCCGAGGTCGTGCCCACCGACGAGAGCGACACCGCGTTGCTCCAGCTCACCAGCGGTTCGACGGCTGAACCCAAGGCCGTGCGCATCACCTACGGCAACCTCTACACCAACGTCAAGGCCATGGTCGAACGCGCGGAGTTCGACTTCGACGTCGACGTGATGGTGTCGTGGCTCCCGACGTTCCACGACATGGGCATGGTCGGCTTCCTGACCGTGCCGATGACCTTCGGCGTGGAACTGGTGAAGATCACGCCCGTCGAGTTCCTGTCCGGCCCGCTGATCTGGCCCGAGCTGATCTCCAAGTACAACGGCACCACCACGGCCGCGCCGAACTTCGCGTACGCCATCGTGGGCCGCCGCATGGCCCGCGTCGAGGACGACAACGCCTACGACCTGTCCAAGCTCCGCATCGCGCTCAACGGGGCCGAGCCGATCGACGAGACGGCCGTCCAGACCTTCGTCGACGCGGGCGCCCGCTTCAAGATGCCGGCCGAGTGTGTGTTCCCGGCGTACGGCATGGCCGAGGCGACTCTGGCGGTGTCTTTCGCGCCGCTGTTCACAGGTCTCACCCTGGACGTCGTCGAGGCCGACGCCCTGGAGGCGGACGATCGCGCCGTCCCGGTCCCTGAGGGCGACTCTCGGCGGGGCACGGACGCGGTGCGCTCCTTCGCCGTGCTGGGCCGTCCGCTGGACGGCCTGGAGGCGAGCATCGTCTCCGCGGACGGTTCGCTGCTGGGCGACCGCGAAGTCGGCGAAATCCGCCTCCGCGGCCCGGCCGTCACTCCGGGCTACCTCACCGTCGACGGGCCCCTCGACACCCAGGACGCCGACGGCTGGATGAAGACGGGCGACCTCGGCTACCTCATCGACGGCCAGATCGTCATCTGCGGTCGCCGCAAGGACGTCATCATCATGGGCGGCCGGAACCTGTACCCCACCGACATCGAACGCGCGGCCACGTCGGTCGAGGGCGTGCGGGCCGGTAACGCCGTCGCCGTCCGCCTCGACGCGGGCAGCCGCCGCGAACGCTTCGCCGTCGTTGTGGAATCCAAGCTCGCCGGCGACGCGGAGGCCGAACGCGCGTTGTCGAAGCAGGTCGCCGCCCGCGTCCGCGACGCGGTGGACATACGCCCGTTCGCCGTGGTGGTCCTCCCGGCCGGCAGCCTCCCCAAGACGCCCTCGGGCAAGGTCAAGCGCGCGGCGACTGCGGTGCAGTACGCGGACAAGATCGCGCACAACGCGGACCACTGACCTCGGCTTCGAACAGCCGCACGCAGACACGGAACCGGCCCCCTCACCACAGTGAGCGGGCCGGTTCCGTGTTCTCGGGGCTTGGGAAGTCCGGAGGGCGGGGTTGTTTCAGGAAGAAGGACAAACGCAGGCCAGGAAAACGCCGCGGGGGAACGACGCGGTCAAGGCCGGAAAGACCTACCGGTCCTGGAAGGACTTGGCGTTCTCCGTCACCTCCGGACGCGGGGCCCGGGAGGCGGTCGCCTCGTGTTCGTCGCGCGCGCCGGGCACGGCGGGAGCGCGCCGGCCGGACAGGTCGGCCAGCTGTTCCTCCACGGTGTCCAGGAAGTGGTCGACCTCGCGTTCGTCGTAGCCGCGCTTGCCGATCAGCGGCTTGTTGAACATGACGTGGTGGACTTCGGCCGCGGTCAGGTCGTCCTCTTCGGCGATCGTTTTCGCGATGCGCCGCACGAACTCGTCGACCTCCTGTTTGGCATAGCCACGGCGGCCGATCGGGGCGTTACCGAAGGTGACCTCGGTGAGGTCCTCGGCGGTGAACGACATGAAGCATTCTCCGATTCAGGGTCGGTGTGCGGACTCCCGCATTCCGTCCTAACCGGTCACCGAGGCACCGGGAACCCCGAGCGCGTCGGGACGACTCGATCAGGGCCCCATAAGCCGCCCATCGAGTGAGGAAAAACTACGCAGCGCCACTCTTGATCACTAACAGAGAGCAACCGGCTGATCAGCCTGCGTGGAACTCGTTCTGGGCCGCGGTGAGCCCCTTGGCCACGAGCGCCTCGGCGGCGTCGGCGGCCACGGAGACCTCGAACGGGAGCTCCTTGCGCTCGACCGTCGAGAAGTCCTTCAGCACGAAATCGGCGGGATCCTGGCGGCCCGGGGGACGGCCGATGCCGAAGCGCACGCGGTAGTACTCACGCGTGCCGAGCGACTTGGTGATGGAACGAAGGCCGTTGTGCCCGTTGTCGCCGCCGCCGAGCTTGAGCTTCAGTGCGCCGAACGGCACGTCGAGCTCGTCGTGTACCACGACGACGCCCGAGGGCTCGACCTTGAAGAACCGGGCGGCACCGACCACGGGCCCGCCGGAGAGATTCATGAACGAACGCGGCTTCACCAGCACCACGCGACGGCCCGAAAGCCGTCCTTCCAGCACCTCGGCGCCGCTCTTGTGCGCCTTGAACTTGCCCCCGATACGGGTGGCCAGTTCGTCGAGCACCATGAAGCCGACGTTGTGGCGGTTGCCGGCGTACTGGGGCCCGGGATTACCGAGGCCGGCGAGCACGATCAGCTCGCCGGCCCCAGGCAGGTCTTCACTCACGGAAGTGAGTTTATTCGGCGTCCCCGGCGGGAGCCTCGGCGCCTTCGGCGGCGGCCTCTTCGTCGCCGGTCTCTTCACGCTGCGGCTCGTTCACGGCCACGACCAGCGCTTCGCCGTCGGTCACCAGGTTCGCGCCCTGCGGCAGCGTGAGCTGCGCGGCGGTGATCTGGGTGCCGATCTCGAGACCCTCGACCGAGACCTCGATCTGGTCCGGGATGTGCAGCGCCTCGACCTCGATCTGCACGGCGTCGAGGTCCTGGTTCACCAGGCCACCCGGGCCGGCGGTGCCGGTGACGACCACCGGCACGTCGACGGTGACCTTCTCGCCGCGGCGAACCACGAGCAGGTCGACGTGCTCGATGTAGTTCTTCAGCGGGTGCACGACGATGGTCTTGGTCAGCGCCAGCTCGCTGGAGCCCTCGAGGTCCAGGGTGAGCACGGCGTTGCTGCCGTTCTCACGGACGACGCGGGCGAACTCGAGGGCCGGCAGCGCGAAGTGCCGCGGGTCCGAGCCGTGCCCGTAGAGGACCGCGGGGATCTTGCCGGCGCGACGGGTGCGCCGCGCGGCGCCCTTGCCGAACTCGGTGCGCGGCTCGACGGAAAGACGTACCTCGGACACGGTGTAGCACTCCTTCAAATCACAATTCGGTGCAGCAGGTGGCGGCGGGGATCGTCGATCTCTGCTCGGGGCGGTGTTCACAAATCAGCGTTCACAATCGGCTGCATACGGCGGCGAGTTTCCAAGCGTGCACATTCCACGGGGCTTCTCGAGCCGCCGCGTCGATCACGCTGGGCACCACAGGGTGCACCCGCCTCGCCGAGACAACTCGAGAAGTGTAAACCCTCGTTCGACAAGGAGGTTGCGGTGGGTGGCCCCGCACGACTAAACCTTGGGTCGGCCGGCGGGTGGCGACTCGATTCCGGTGGTGCAGGTTCGTGCCGCGGGCATGGGATGATCCCCGCGGAAAAAAGGGGCGAGAATGCGGGCTCGATGGATCGCCGCGGCGGTCGTACTACTGGGTGGGGTGCTGGCGGGTTGTCAGGTCGCGGTGACGGGTTCGGCGGGGGTTTCCGCCGCTGACCAGCAGATAGCCGACCGGCTGGCGCAGCAGCGAGATGCCGTGGACGCCGCGTTGGACGCGCTGGGCAAGGCGCCCGCGCTGGAGCTCGACACCACGGTGAAGGACGCGTCGGGCAAGCCGATCGGTCTCGGTTTCCGCATCACGCGCAACGGTGACGGGTTCGGCGCGCTGCCGTTCGAAGGTCACGTGGTGCAGGTCACCGAGCTCGGGGACGATCTCTACCTCTCCGCCGACGCCGACTACTGGAAGTCGCACGGCCTCGAGGAAAACAGCACGCAGTTCGGTGCGGGTTGGGTGCACACCGTCGGCACGGAGCTGCCGATGGACCCCGGCGCGCGGTTCGCCCCGGACCAGCTCGTGACCGGGCTGGTCAAATCGTTGTCGAGTCTCAACCAGACGGCCGACCCGGTGAAACGCAAGCTCGAGGACGGCACGGAGGTCTACCAGCTCGGCGGCGGCCTCGGCGCGCTGCAGGTGACCACCGCGCAGCCCTTTCGCGTGGTCTCGTTCGCGCCGGCGCTGCTCGACCCGCTGGGCGGCCCGAAGCTCGGCACCGGGTTCCAGGTGAAGCCGCTGACCGGCGACGCGCTCAAGAAGTTCCACACCGACTTCGACAACACGGTCGGCGGGCTCGGACAGCCGTTCGACGGGCTCGCGCAGTCGAGCGTGGTGGTCACCAACGACCGCCTCGACTGTAAGGACTTCGTCGGCTCGTGCACCGCCACCGTCGACGTGACCAACAGCGTCGTCGGCAACAGCTCGGGTTCGAAGCCCGTGGTGCACGTGACGCTCACGATCGACATCAGCGCCGATTCGCTCGGCTCGAAGACCTGCACCACGCAGGGTGACGCGGCGGCCGACGCGACCATCACGATGTCGTGCTCGGTCAAGTTCTCGCTGCCCAACCGCACCGCCAGCTACCAGGTGCTCGCGAAGCCGACGGCTGTCGGCGAGGTGCACGTGCCCTTCGACGCGAACGCCGTGAAGGCCGAGCTCGCGAAGTCGTTCGCCCAGCTCGGCGCCTGACCTGCACGCCTACCGCGGGGTGCGTTGGTTTCGTTGAAGTAGTGGATCTTCCGTTCGTACCCTCGACGTCGTCGAGGTGTCCTCAGGAGGAGCGGAAGATGAGCAAGCTGGTGGTGTTCGGCGCGACGGGGTACGCCGGTGGCCGGATCACGGACGAGGCGCTGCGGCGCGGGCACGAGGTCGTCGGGGTGGCGCGCAAGGCCGAGGGCCTGCCCGCCGACGTCGAGGCCCGCGCGGGCTCGATGCACGACGCCGGGTTCGTCGCCGACGTGACGAAGGGGGCCGACGTGATCGTGATCGCGACCCCGGGCCGGGTGAACGACGAGGGGCAGAAGCTGCTCGATGCGTTGCCGACGCTCGCCGACGCGGCCCGCGCGGCCGGTGCGCGGTTGTCGTTCGTGGGCGGTGCGGCCTCGCTGCTCGTGGCCGAGGGTGGCCCGCGGCTGCTGGACACGCCGGACTTCCCGGACGCGTACAAGTCCGAGGCGAGCAGCCACGCCGAGGTCCTGGCCGCCCTGCGTGAGCTGCCCGGCGACGTCGAGTGGTTCTACGTGAGCCCGGCCGCGGAGTTCGGCGCGTGGAACGCCGGCGAGCGCACCGGGTCGTTCCGGGTGGGTGGCGACGTGCTGCTGTCCGACGAGGAGGGCCGTTCGCAGATCGGCGGTGACGATTTCGCGATCGCGTTCGTGGACGAGATCGACGAGCCGCGCCACAGCCGGGCGCGCTTCACCGTCGCGTACTGACGGCGGACGGGGCCCCTCGAGACCGAGGGGCCCCGGCTCGGGTCAGCCCGGGGAGCCGACGGTGCAGAAGAACTTCGTGGCGTGGGCGGGGTCGAGGGCGTTGGTGACGAGGTTCCAGACGTTGAGGTCATAGGCCTCGCCGATGTGGCCCACCGGGTCGAACGGACACGTGTCCTGCACGTATTCGTTCACCACACCCGACTCGCGCACGAACGACGTGTCGGTGGGGGTCACGAGCTCGTCGTAGCGCGAGGTGATCACGGTGTACTTCACGCCGGGCTGCGCGATGGGGCCGGTGGTCAGCTTCGTCACGGCGGCGCCGTCGGTGATCAGGTCATCGCAGGCGGGGCAGCCGAGCGTCTGCAGGGCCTTGCCGACGGCGTCGCGCTCGCCCTGCCCGAGCAGGTACGCGAGCTTGGTGAGGCCCGCGAACGTGGTCCCGTGCGTGGGCGGCGCGATGGACACGACCGAGCCGATCTTGTCCGCGATGCCCTGGGTCTTCGTGACGTAGAGGGACTGGAAGCCGCCCTCGGAGTGGCCCACGATGTCCACTTGCGACGCCCCGGTCTCGGCGAGCACCTGGCCGATGAACTGCTTGATCTCGCCCGCCGAGTCGGCGATCGGGCGCAGGCCGCCGACCACGGGAAAGCCCGGGTAGACGCCGTAGGTCTGGCTGAAGGTGCAGTAGCCCTTGGCCGCGACGGCCGACTGCAGGAAGTTGAGGTCCTCGTAGTAGGTGGCGCCCAGGCCGTGGAGGAAGACCACGGGCCGGGGGTGCGCCGCGCTCGGGCGGCACGACGGGTCGTTGTTGCCGCCGGCCGCCTGCACTGTCGCCTGCGCCGGCCCCGCGGCGAACGCGGCTGCCACGAGCGCCACGGCGGCCAGCACGGCCGCTTTGGTCCGCAGTTTCCTCATGGAGAAGGGTCCTTCCTCACGGTCACCGGCGGCGTTGCCGGTGGTTCAGGGGGTGGAGTAGAGCGCGTCGTGGCGCCGGGCGACGACGTCCCTGCGGATCTTGAGGGCCGGGGTCAGCTCACCGGACTCGACGGAGAACTGCTCGGGTACGAGGGCGAAATCCCGGATTCGCTCGCGCGGAGAATAGCGTGCGTCACCGATTCCACGTCACGGGCGATGACCGAGCGCAGTCGCTCGTCGGTGTGCCGGCCGGGGGCGTCGGTGTTGATCCCTTCCGCGGCCGGCGCCGGCAGCTCGTCCGGATCGACGCTCAGCAGCGCCACCGGGTACGGCCGGCGGTCGCAGAGCAGTACCGCCGGTGATCCAGCGCGTGCGGCGCAGGTCGTTCTCGATGGCGGCGGGGGCGAGGTTCTTGCCGGCCGAGGTGAAGACCAGGTCTTTCTTGCGGTCGGCGAGGGTGAGGAAGCCGTCGAGCTCGCCGAGGTCGCCCGTGGGCAGCCAACCGTCCACAATGGTCTCTCCGGTGGCCTCGCGATTGTTGTCGTAGCCGTTGAAGACGCCTTCCGAGCGCGCGAGCACCTTCGAGCGGGAGGTAGGCGAACACGACGTCGCCCGGGCCGGTGGCTGTATGTCGGGGATTTCGGTGGCGAGGACGGGGATCGTGGTGATCCGCCCGGGCTGGTCCGCGAACGCCGCGACGGCGGCGGAGTCTTCGGGGATCCACCTGATCTGCCTCGGTGTGCTCGTGGGGTGGATCGGCACGCAGATCGCGCCGATGCGGGCGATCGCGAGGTCGCAGATCGTCCACTCCGGACTCGTGGCGGCGAGCAGTGCGACTTTGTCGCACCTCTTTGTGTGGTGTCGCAGGCGGGTCGCCACGCGGTCGACGTCTTCGTGGGGCTGGGTGAACGTGCGCTCGTGCCAGGTGCCGTTGTCGAGGTACCGCTGCACGCTTGACATCGAATACCTCCCGGTATTGGATACCTGAAGGTATTGAGTTGGCTTCGTGAAAGTCAAGCCCTTGATCAGGAGGATTCACTCCGATGCCCGCACCGGGCCGCACGCGGCCGACGCGCGCTGAAACGCGCCGGCGCGTCCTCGACGCGGCGTTCCGAGTCTTCGGCGACCAAGGCATCGAGGCTTCGAAGCTGACCGAGGTCGCCGCCGCCGCCGGACTGACGAAGGGCGCGGTCTACTCCAGCTTCGCGTCGAAGGACGAGCTCGTGCTCGCGTTGATGGAAGAACACGCGGCGCACCGGCTTTCCGCCAGCCTCGAGAGCTTCGCCTCCGCCGGCACCGGCGCGGCCGGGCTCGCGGACATCGCGGCGGTGTTGATGCACGAAATGCGCACGGACGCGGTGTGGCACCGGCTGTTGGCGGAGTTCTTCGCCCTGGCGCACCACGACGCTGACCGCCGGCTTGCGTTGCGCGACCGTCGCCGCGCTGTCCGGCGGACGATCGCGGCCGCGCTGGAGCGCTTGGCTTCGGGGTTCGGCTTCTCCTTGCCGTTGCCGGCCGAAGAGTTCGCGGTGATCCTGCTGGCACTGAGCAACGGCCTGGCCGTGGAAGGGGACATCGACGAGGAAGCCGTCCCGGAGGGCCTGCTGGGCCGGGTCCTGACGTTGATCGCCGGCGACGCGGTGGCTGCCGTGCGTTCCGCGGCGGAAAGCGTGGCGGGGGACTGAATACCGCGTCAGCCGGCTGCGTTGCCCGGGACCGCTCCCGAAACGCACGGTTACCGTCGCGCGCATGACTGAACCGCTCGGAAGCCACGCCACTGATCGCGAACCGCCGTGCACTCGACGGCGCGAGGTCCGGCTGTGACGCGCCGCGATGACGTGGCTCGGCGGCTGCGCGGGATTCTCCGGCCCGCCACCGGAGCCGTGCGGGCGCAGCGGGACCTGGGTGACGAGCTGGCTTCCGAATCCGCGGCCGCCGCCGGGAGGGCGGGCGGAACTGGCGAAGAGCCCGGCCGCCGCGACATCGACGAGACCGAGGGAGGCATTGCCTCCCGCTATGTTTCGGGCCCCTCCGACGTCCGACACCCCGGTTCCGCTGGGCACCCGGCGTCGGCAGATCATGCCGGCCACAGCGAGCGAGAGCCGGCCGGCGGATCCCCCAGCCTCGACCTCAGTGCGCACGCCGAACAGCTGCTGCGAAAGCGCATCGTCGTGCTGAGCGCCGAGATCGACGACGCGATCGCCAACACGATCACCGCGCAGCTGCTGCTCCTCGAGGACGCGGACGCGACTGCCGACATCACCTTTTTCATCAACTCGCCCGGTGGCTCCGTCACGGCCGGCATGGCCATCCTCGACACGATGAACCTCGTCAAGCCGGACGTCGCCACCTGCGCTATGGGGCTGGCCGCCGGGATGGCACAGCTGCTCGTGTCGTGCGGCACTCCCGGCAAACGGTCCGCCATCCCGCAGGCCCTGATCGCGTTGAGCCTTCCTCAGCTCCAGCCGGATCCGTCGCCGGTGCGGCTCGCTCTGCTCGACAAGTGGACCAGCGAAGTCGTGGGGTTGATCGCCGCCGGCAGCGGCCAACCCGTCGAGCGAGTTCGCGCGGATGCCGAGCGGCGGCGGCGATTCACCGCGGCCGAGGCGGTGGAGTACGGCTTGGTCGACCGGGTGACGCAGAACCGCGCACGGGGGTGATCGAGCGGTGGATCACCGGGTGGTCAACGGCCGCGCAACCGAGCGACCACCGGCGCCAGCGTCTCCATCATCGAGTCGAACACGGTGATGTACGAAAACCCGTACCGTTCCCGGCGCTCGACGAGCTGAGTGACGATTTCGTCGACCGTCCCGAGCAACAGCTGCGGAGCTTCGAGGAGCTCGTCGACGCCGGGTTCCGGGTCTGTCAACGCCTGCCATTCCGCGGCGGCGGCGCGGCGATCGTCGGTCACGACCACCCGCTGGACCAGCAGGTTGTACTCGATTTCCCGACCTCCCGCGAGTGACCGGAAGTACGCCACCCGCGCATCCATCGTCGAAGCCGGATCCAGCACGAACGTCCCCGGCGGCTTGCCCGGCGCCTGGCGCAGACCAGCGAAGCCCACGATGTCCGCATCGGACGCGGCCAGCGACAGCACCCCGTCGCTGTTGCCCGCGATCAGCAGCGGCGGAAGATCCGCGCCGAGCCGAGAACGCAGCTCGGCCAAGCCGTCACGCAGGTAAGCGATCCGATCGGCAGCTTTCAGCCACGGCAACCCGGCCTCGTCGAACTCCGACTTCATGTGGCCCGAACCCAGCCCCAGCTCCAGCCGCCCACCGGTCAGGACCCAGGTGTTCGCCACATCTCGCGCGAACAAAGCCACGTTGTAGAACGGCAGGTTCGACACCAACGTCCCCACCCGCGGTCGAGAAGTGGCAGCCGCCGCGGCCACCAGCGCGGGAAACGGCGCGGGGCGACCGGCGCCCAGGTGGTCGGGCACGCTGATCGCGTCGTACCCGAGCTCCTCGGCCCGCCGGCACAAGCCGACGAACGACGAATCGACAGTCCGCAGACTGACACCGAACTTGAAGTTCCCCATGACGCACGAACCTAGCCGCGCCACGCCAGGCGGCACACACAGTTTCGCCGCCGGCGGACCGAAATCCACCGACGGCGAAAAGGAAAACTCAAAACTCTCAGGCAGCCCCGTCGAACAACGAAGTCACCGAGCCATCCTCGAACACCTGCTGAATCGCCTCCGCCAGCATCGGCGCGATCGACAGCACCGTCAGCCCCGGGAACCGCTTCTCGTCGGGGATCGGCAGGGAGTTCGTCACGATGACCTCCCGCGCCTTACACTGCGAAAGCCGCTCGGTCGCCGGGTCCGACAAGATCCCGTGCGTCGTGGCGATGACGACGTCCGCGGCACCTTCCTCGATCAAAGCCTCCGTGGCCTTCACGATCGTGCCGCCGGTGTCGATCATGTCGTCGATCAGCACGCAGAGCTTGCCCTGCACCTTGCCGACCACGCGGTTGGCCACGGCCTGGTTCGGCTTGTCCGGGTCGCGCGTCTTGTGGATGAACGCGATCGGCCGGTCGCCCAGCTGCTGCGCCCACTTCTCCGCCAGCCGCACGCGGCCCGAGTCGGGCGAAACGACCGTGATGTCGGCATCGCCGTAAGTCGCCTTGATGTGGTCGGCGAGGACGGACTGCGCCATCAGGTGGTCGACCGGACCGTCGAAGAAGCCCTGGATCTGGGCGGTGTGCAGGTCGACGGTCATGATCCGGTCGGCGCCCGCGGTCTTGAACAGGTCGGCGATGAGCCGGGCCGAGATCGGCTCGCGGCCCTTGTGCTTCTTGTCCTGCCGCGCGTACGGGTAGAACGGCATGACCACGGTGATCCGCTTGGCGGAGGCGCGCTTGAGCGCGTCCACCATGATCAGCTGCTCCATCACGTACTCGTTGATGGGCGTCGTGTGCGCCTGGATCACGAAAGCGTCGGTGCCGCGGACGGACTCCTCGAACCGCACGAACAGCTCACCGTTGGCGAACGTGTGCGCGGTCTGCGGGGTGATCGTCACATTGAGGTGCTTGGCGACCTCTTCCGCGAGCTCCTGGTGCGCACGGCCGGAGAAGAGCATCAGATTCTTCTTCGGCGTACCTTGCTTCGGACTCATGCTGGCGACTCCCCGTCGTTTCCTGCTTCCGACACGGACACGGCGGTGTCCTCACTCGCGGCGAGGGCGGCTTCCGCCGCTTCCGCCGCCGGCGTGCCCGGCCTGCGCCGGACCGCCCAGCCCTCGACGTTGCGCTGCGGCCCCGCCGAGAGCGCAAGTGCACCAGGCGGCACGTCGTCCCGGATCACCGCACCCGCTCCACTGTAAGCGCCGTCACCGATCCGCACCGGCGCGACGAGCGTGTTGTCGGCACCGAGTCGCACGTAGGAGCCCACGACGGTGTGGTGCTTGTTCACGCCGTCGTAGTTCACGAAGACGCTGGAGCAGCCGATGTTGCTGTAGTCGCCGACGGTCGCGTCGCCTACGTAGGTGAGGTGCGGAACCTTCGTGCCGGTGCCGATCTGCGCGTTCTTCGTCTCCACGAACGCGCCCAGCTTGCCCTTCGCGCCCAGCTTGGTGCCAGGCCGCAGGTAGGTGTACGGGCCGACGTTCACGCCGTCGCCCAGCTCGGACTCGTCGGCGTGCACGCGGACCACGGACGCGCCGGCCCCGACCGTCACCGAAGTCAGCGTTGTGTCCGGGCCGACCACGGAGCCCTCGCCGACCGACGTGGTGCCCTTGAGCTGCGTGTTCGGCTCCAGCAGCACGTCGCGCGCGAGCGTCACATCCGCTTCGATCCACGTGGTGTTCGGGTCGGTCACGGTCACGCCCTCGCGCTGCCAGCGGCGCACGATCCGGCGGTTGTACTCCGCGCCCAGCGTCGCCAGCTGCACGCGGTCGTTCACGCCCTCGGTGACCCACGGGTCGTCGACCACCAGCGCACCGACGCCCTTGCCGTCGTGGTGGGCGATGCCCAGCACGTCGGTGAGGTACAGCTCGCCCTGCGCGTTGTCCGTCGACAGCCGAGCGAGACCGTCGGTGAGCACCGCGGCGTCGAACGCGTAGACGCCCGAGTTGATCTCCGTGATCTCGTGCTGCGTCGGCGTCGCGTCCTTGTGCTCGACGATCGACTGGACCACGCCGGCGCCGTCGCGCACGATCCGGCCGTAGCCGGCCGGGTTGGCGACCACGGCGGTGAGCACCGTGACCGCGTTGCCCGAGCCGGTGTGCTCGGCCAGCAGCGCGGCGAGGGTCTCGGTGTCGAGCAGCGGCACGTCGCCGTAGCTCACGAGCACGGTGCCGGTGAGGCCTGCGGGCAGCTCGTGCAGCGCGCACGACACGGCGTGGCCGGTGCCCTTCTGCTCGGCCTGCACGGCGGTGGTCACCTCGCGGCCCAGCACCCCGCCGACGCGCGCCAGCTCGGCGCTGACGGCTTCGCGGCCGTGGCCGATCACCACCACCAGGTGTTCGGGGTTCAGACCGGCCGCGGCGCGGACGGCGTGTTCCACCAAGGGGCGCCCGGCGATCGGGTGCAGCACCTTCGGGGTGGACGAACGCATGCGGGTGCCCTCACCCGCGGCGAGGATCAGCGTGCTCAGCGGGCCGCTCAACGAGACTCCCAACAACGATTTACCGGCTCGTTCCGACGGGCAACGATCCTACGTGGGCTCCTCGGCGCCCCACGAGGGGTCGGCCGGGATGCTCTCCGCGGGCCAGCTCGCGCCGGCGTCGCCCGCCATCGAATTCGCGGAGGCGACCTGGTTGCCCCCACCGCGTTTTGCTTCGTACATCGCCGCGTCCGCGCGCGCGAGCACCTGCTCGGCCCGCTCCTGCGGCCGCAGCGACACCAGCCCGATGGACAGAGTGACGCCGTGCGAAAGGTGGTGTGGCAGCTCTGCCACCGACTTCACTGCGCGCCCCAGCGCCATCTTCGCGGCCGACGCGGGCGCGCCCGGCAGCAGGACGATGAACTCGTCCCCGCCGTAGCGCGCGACGACGTCGTCGCCGCGCAGGGCGTCACGCAGTGTGCTCGCGACGACGCGGAGCACGTTGTCTCCTTCGGCGTGCGACTGCTTGTCGTTCACGCCCTTGAACCCGTCGAGGTCCACGAGGCCGACGGCGAGCGGCTGCGCGTCGGCCGACGACGCGAGCGCGCGCAGGCGTTCGTCGAGCGCGCGGCGGTTGGGCAGGCCGGTGAGCGGGTCCTGCAGCGCCTGCTGCGTGATCGCACCGTGTTCGGCCGACAGCCGTTCGTGCTCGCGGCGCGCGTTGAGCGTGGCGATCTGCGACTCGCGCAGCGTCCACATCTCGGCCTCGAGCGTGGTCGCGTAGTCGATCAGCGAATTGCCAGCGCCCGACGCGTAGTCCGGCGTGGTGTCGAGCCGCGCGAGCTCGCGGGCGATGTTGAGGCGCATCGACGGCTGGGAGATGTCCTCGGACATCGCCTTGCGCGTCTCGCGCAGCACGTCGAGCGCTTCTTCGCGGCGCCCGGCGCGATCGAGGCAACGCGCGAGCGCGATGGCGACGATCTCCTGCTCGTGCGGGAAGTGGTGACCGCGCTGCATCTGCTTGAGCCGGTCCACGTGCTCCGAGGCCGGGTTGTGCAGCGCGAGCGCGGAAGCGAGCACACCCACCTGGTCCACGGCGGAGACGCCGGGCTTGCGCGGGAACAACGACTCGGCGAACGGGCCCTCGGCCGCCACCGCCATCGACGCGGCGGTGCGGAACTTCTCGGCCGCCTCGTCGTACTGCTCGATGCGCTCCAGCCGCAGGCCCCAGCCCACCAGCATTTTCACGCGGTTCATCAGCTGCAGCGTGATCTCGTGGGGGCTCGCGCTCTCGCGGATCGCCTGGTGGGCGCGACTGATGACCTCTTCGGCCGCCTCGTACACGCCGAGCTGGTTGAGCACGATCCAGCAGTCGATGAGCGCCATTGACTGCATGCGGTTCCAGTTGCGCACGCCGACCTGGCGGTCGGGGATCGTGGAGTCGTCGAGGATCGCGAGCGCGCGGGCGATCTCGGTGAGCGCGGCGTCTTCCTGCGCGGCCAGCACCAGCCGGCGTCCGCGCAACGCGTGCGCGTCGGCGCGCAGCAGCGACAGGCCGTGGCGGCGGGTGTGGGCGAGCATCTCGTCGAGCCGCGGCTCCGCTTCGGCGGCCAGCCCACGCGTGACCAGGCGGGCGAACGCCGACGCGCGCAGCAACTGCGCGACCAGCGTCGGTTCACCGCGGCGCAGCGTTTCCTCGAGCAGCCCGTCCATGATCTCGACGATCTCGAGCTGCTTGTCGAACTCCTGCCGCTGGACGGCGGCGATCAGCTCACGCGCGCGGCCGACCAGCCACGCGTCGGACATCTCGACGAGGGTCGGACGCCGGGCGGTTCCGGGGTCGATCGCTTCATCGCTCAGCCGCCCCACACCCCCATCGCTTCGCTGTCTCGGCTCGGGTTGGTCACATGCCTGCTCCGCCGCCAGGATTCGAACCTGAACTGTCAGAACCAAAATCTGAAGTGCTGCCGATTACACTACGGCGGATCGATCCTGGTCAGGATAGCGATGATCGGCGACAGTGGTGGCGGGAGGGTGAAGCGCCCGCTTCCGGGGTACCTCACCGGTTGAACCGCGCCGGAGCGGAACGGACGTTTCGGGCCTCCCCAGGGCTCGAAACCTCCTGTACCGTAACTTACGGCATCGTAGGTTAGGTCACCCTTCGCAGGGGCTCGTAGGAAGAAGTGAACTGTATGACGGCCACCCTCGACCGTTCCCAGCCAGCTGGAGAGCAACCGGCCCCGAAGGGCCCCAAGCCGATCGTCGAAGGTCAGCGCGGCATCGGCGTGCAGCTTTCCGTGTACTTCGGCGTGCTCGCGCCGCTGGTGGCCCTGCTGGTCGCCGTCCCGTTCGCGTGGGGCTGGGGACTGACCTGGGTCGACGTCGCGCTGTTCGTGGTGTTCTACGGCGTCAGCGGCCTCGGCATCACCGTCGCGTACCACCGGTACTTCACCCACGGGTCGTTCAAGGCGAAGCCGTGGCTGCGTGTGGTGATGGCCATCGCCGGCAGCATCGCCCTGCAGGGCCCCGTGATCACCTGGGTGGCCGACCACCGTCGTCACCACGCGTTTTCCGACCGCGACGGCGACCCCCACTCGCCGTGGATGTTCGGCACCTCGCCGGCCGCCATCGCCCGCGGTTTCTGGCACGCGCACATGGGCTGGCTGTTCGAGCGTGACACGAGCAACCAGGCCCGCTTCGCGCCAGACCTGGTGAAGGACTCCGCCATCCGGAAGGTCGACGACCTGTTCTGGCTCTGGGCGCTCCTGTCGCTGACGCTGCCGGCGCTGTTGGGCGGTCTGATCTCGTGGTCGTTCTGGGGTGCGCTCACCGCGTTCTTCTGGGCCGGCCTCGTGCGCATCTGCGTGCTGCACCACGTGACCTGGTCCGTGAACTCCATCTGCCACATGATCGGCGAACGCCCCTTCGCGGCGCGTGACCGCTCGGCCAACTTCTGGCCGCTGGCGATCTTCTCCTTCGGCGAGTCGTGGCACAACCTGCACCACGCCGACCCGACCTCGGCCCGCCACGGCGTGAAGCGCGGCCAGATCGACATGTCGGCCCGCCTGATCTGGATGTTCGAGAAGTTCGGCTGGGTGCACGACGTGCGCTGGCCGACTCCGCAACGGCTGGCGCGGATCGCTTCCGAGGGCTGAGTCTTTCTGTTTTCCTCTGCGGACCACCGGTTTTCGGTGGTCCGCTTCTCTTTGAGGACGTCCGCGAGCCGCTCGTGTTCGTCGCCGGTCGCGCGGCGGCGTGAGCGGTCCGCCCGGCCACCGCGGGACCACGTGAACGTGCAGGTGCGGCACGCTCTGGCCCGAGCCGGGCCTGCCGGCGTTGAGGACGTCCACACCGGTTGCGCCCAGGGCGCGCGTCATCGCGTCGCCGACGCGGCGCACCAGGCTGATGGTGTGGTGCGGCGCGGCGTCGGATGCGTCGAGGACGCCGACGCGATGCTCCGGCGGCGCCACGAGCGCATGGCCCGGCGCGAGTGGACGCTCCGGCAGCGGTGCGGAGGCGGCGGCGTGCGGTTCGCGGACGAGCCAGGTCGCCGCGCCGGTCTTGAGCAGAGCGCAGAACACGCCGGTCACTGCTCGTCCTCGGTCGATTGGGTGGCCAGCCGGGCGGCGCGGGCGTACCCGTGGACCAGCGGGCGGGTGTCGTCCTTGCGCCATGCCAGCGCGAGGCGGCTGGGGGACACGCCGCGCAATGGGAGGGCGACGACGTCGCCGCGGGTGAGCAGGGGCGCGTTGCCGGCGGCGATGAGGCAGACGCCGCGGCCGTCGACGAGCGCCTCGTAGGTTTCGTCCGCGCTGCTGATCTCCGCGCCGATCACGGGGGCGCGGCCGCCGCGGGCTTCGGGGGCGAGCCAGTAGTCGCGCAGCGGGCCAGCGTCGGCGGGCAGGGCGAGGAACGGTTCGTCGAGCAGGTCGGTGAAGTCCACTGTGGACTGCCCGGCGAGCGGGTGGGCGGCGGACATCGCGACCAGCCGGGGTTCCTCGGCGACCACGACCCAGCTGTAGCGTTCGGCGCCCGGCACCGGGAGCCAGACGAAGGCGACGTCGGTGGAGCCGTCGGCGAGCCCCGCCGTGGAGTCGTGCCAGCCGACCTGGCGCAGCGTGAGCCGGGCGTGGGGGTGCTCGTCGGTGAACCTCGACCGGATCGCGGGCAGCATGCCGCCGCGGCCGGGGCTCGTGCTCATACCGACGACGAGCGTGCCGCGTTTCTCGGCCTTCGCCTGCGTGACGGCGTCGTGCGCCGCGTCCCACTCCGCGAGCACCCGGCGGGCGTGCGGCAGCAAGGCCTCGCCCACCGGTGTCAACCGGACCTCGCGGCGGTCGCGATCGAACAACGGGGCCCCGAGCTGGCGTTCGAGCATGCGGATCTGCTTGCTCAGCGCGGGCTGGGAGACGTAGAGCCGCTCGGCCGCGCGCGTGAAGTGGAGCTCTTCGGCGGCCGTGACGAAGTACCGCAGATCGCGGCCGTGCACGTCCATAGCCAATGGTTATCGCAGCAGGTCTTGGACCCGCGAGCGATTTTCGCCCAGAGTCGGTGGCAGCGAAAGGGGCTCAGGACATGAACAAGGTTTGGCTGATCACCGGCGCGAACAGCGGCTTCGGCCGCGCGCTCACCGAGGCCGCGGTGGCGGCCGGCGACGTGGTGGTCGCGGCGGCGCGGCGCACCGAAACGCTCGCCGACGTCGTCGCCGCGCACCCGGACCAGGTGGAGGCGGTGGCGCTCGACGTCACGGACCTCGCGGCGGTCGACGTGGTCGTCGCGTCGGTGATCGCGCGGCACGGCCGGCTCGACGTGCTGGTGAACAACGCCGGCCGCAGCCACGTCGGCGCGTTCGAAGAGACCACCGACTCGGAGCTGCGGTCGCTGTTCGACGTGCACGTCTTCGGCCCCGCGGCCCTCGTGCGCGCAGTGCTGCCGTACATGCGCGAGCGACGTTCCGGCGCGATCGTGCAGATGAGCAGCATGGGCGGGCAGCTGTCGTTCGCGGGGTTCTCCGCCTACAGCGGCACGAAGTTCGCGTTGGAGGGGCTGTCCGAGGGGCTCGCAGACGAGGTGGGCCGCCTGGGGATCAAGGTGCTGATCGTGGAGCCGGGCGCGTTTCGCACCGGCCTGTGGGGCAGCACGACCCGCAGCGGCGAGATCGACGACTACGCCGAGTCGGTCGGCCCGACGCGCCGCCTCGTCGTCGACGCCGACGGCACGCAGGCCGGCGACCCCGCCAAGGCCGCCGCCGCGATCCTCACCGCGCTCGACGCCCCCGACACCCCGCTGCGCCTGGCCCTCGGCGCGGACGCCGTCGACGCCATCGGCGGCCACCTCGACCAGGTGCGCGCCGATCTGACGGCCTGGGAGGGCCACGCGCGCGACACCGCGTTCGCCTGAGCGCGCCGCGTCTTCGCCGGCGGCTCGTGTCGTGCCCGGACCATGCGGATTACGCACACCCGGGTTGACTGATCTTCGCTTCCGGCATGGCTCCGAGTGGTCCTACTGTTCGGGAAAGTGCTTGAGCAGAAGGGCTTTCCCGTGCGCGCAGCGACTCTGACCGCTTTCGGTTCCCCGCTCGTCGTCGGCGAGGTGCCCGATCCGCCGGACGGCGAAGTGCTCGTCGAGGTCCTCGCGACGATCGTGCCCCCGTACGCCGCCGAAGTGTTCAGCGGTGAACGGCGGTATCCGCTCGAACCGCCGGTGGTGCCCGGCATCGGGGGGATCGGGCGGGTTCGACGCGCCGGGGCGGACGCGACCAAACTGACTCCGGGTGACCTCGTGTGGTGCGATTCGACCGTTCGCGCCCGCGACGACGCCCTCACCCCCGACATCACGCTGCAGGGCTGGAGCTCCCGCGGAGAAGGCGGCGCGCGCCTGTCGCGGTACTTCCACGACGGCGCGTTCGCCGAGCTCATGCGCGTGCCCACTGAAAACGTCCATCCGCTGCCCGCCGGCGTGGATCCCGTGCGGTGGGCAGTGCTGGGCGTGCACGTGATCCCGTATGGCGGCCTGCTCGCGGGTGGGCTCGCGGCCGGAGAGACGGTGCTGGTCAGCGGCGCGACCGGCAACCTGGGCAGCTGCGCGGTGGCCGTGGCCCTGGCGATGGGAGCCGGCCTCGTCGTGGCGCCGGGCCGCAACCGGGCGGTGCTCGACCTGCTGGCCGAGCGGTTCGGCCCGCGCGTGCGGCCGGTCGAGCTCTGCGGCGACGCTGACACGGACCGTGCCGCGATGCGTGCGAACGGTCCCGTCGACCTGGTGCTCGACCTCCTCCCGCCGCGGGCCTCGGCGTCCGTCGCCCGCGCCGCCGCGTGACCGTGCGCGAACACGGCCGTGTGGTGCTGATGGGCGGTGTCGGCATGCTCGGTGGCGCGGATCTGTCCCTGCCGTACCCGTGGCTGATGCGGAACTCGGTGACGGTGCGGGGCCAGTGGATGTACCCGCGCGCGGCCAACGTCGGGATCATCCGCCTCGTCGCGTCGGGTGCGCTCGACCTGGCACCGGAGCGGGTGACGCGGTTCGGGTTGGCCGAGGTCGACAAGGCTGTCGCGCACGCCGCCGCTTCGGGCGGCGCCTTCTCCCGAACGGTGCTCACTCCGATGGCGTGACACCCGGCGGCTACCCTGCTGCGCATGGCGGGGAGACGAAGGGCGAAGCGCGAAGCAGCGGTCACCGGCGCGCGACCGGCGGCGCCGGTGACGCGCGTCCGCATGACGGGCAGCGAGCGCCGGCAGCAGCTGCTCCTCGTCGCGCGCGCGTTGTTCGCGGAGAAGGGCTTCGACGGCACGTCGGTGGAAGAGATCGCCTCCCGCGCGAACGTCTCGAAGCCCGTGGTCTACGAACACTTCGGTGGCAAGGAAGGCATCTACGCGGTCGTCGTGGACCGCGAAACTCAGCTCCTGCTCGACCGCATGGTCAACACCCTCCACGGCGGCCACCCGCGCGTCATGCTCGAACAAGCGGCGATCGCCCTGCTCAGCTACGTCGAGGACTCCCACGACGGCTTCCGCATCCTCGTCCGCGACTCCCCGGTGGCCAGCTCCACGGGCACCTTCTCCACCGTCCTGAACGACATCGCGGGCCAGGTCGAACACATCCTCGCCCAGCAATTCGCGGCGCGCGGGTACGAGGAGAAGCTGTCGGCGCTGTACGCGCAGGCCTTGGTGGGGATGGTGGCGCTGACGGGCCAATGGTGGCTGGACGCGCGCAAGCCGAAGCGGGATGAGGTGGCGGCGCATCTGGTGAACTTGGCTTGGAATGGGTTGTCGCATTTGGAGCACAAGCCGAGGTTGCTGGGCTGAGCCGGGGACTTGTCCCGGTGTCAGCGGGTACCGACGGGCGGACCCCACTGGTGCCGAGCTCGGGCTTGTCCGAACGGCGCAAGTGCTTGACGATCATCCGATGAAGACTTTCCGGGAAGCCGTCGAGACCAAAGACTTCACCGCCGCCATCGCGTTGTTCGCAGAGGACGCCGTGTTCCGCAGCCCCGCCGTGCACCGGCCCTACCAGGGGCGCGAGCAGGTCGCGGCGATCCTGCGCGCGGCGTTCGCGGTGTTCGAGGACTTCGGCTACCAGCGGGAACTGAAAGACGACCACGGTCACGCCCTCGTCTTCACCGCGCGCGTCGGCGACCGTGAGGTGGAGGGCTGCGATTTCCTGCGCACCAACGAAGCCGGTCAGATCGACGAGTTCGTCGTCATGGTGCGCCCGTTGTCGGGGCTCAACGCGCTGGCCGCGGCGATGCAGAAGCAGCTCGGCGACAGCTAGAGCACGCCGCGCGCGTGCAGGTCGTCGAAGATGAACTGCACCACCGCGGACACCCGGGGACGGTCCTCGAAACCCAGCCAATCAAAGGCGGCGATCTCGCTTGAGGCCGCCAACGTGCCGGAAAACGTGCCGGTGTAACAGGTCATCCGCACCACCGTGCCCGCCGAACGCCCGTCCGCCTGCGCCTCCCACACGCCGGCGGGCGCGAGCGACGACGGGTCCAGCGCGACCGACAGTTCCTCCGCGATCTCCCGCACCAGCGCCTCGGCGTCCGACTCGCCCGGCTCGCGCTTGCCGCCCGGCAGGTACCACGTGTTCTTGCCGGAGGACACCGCCGCGAGCACGCGGCCGTCCACCACGTGCAGCCACGCGAGTTTGTCGATCATCCCAGCGCCGCAAGGGTTTCGGCCGTGGTGAGCACCGTGCCGAGGCGCGGGAAGATCTTGGTGGTGGATGATTCGTGTGACACGTCCGAAAGGCCCGTCATCGCGTCGGACACGCCGATCACGGCGTACCCGTGGTCCGCGGCGGCCCGCAGCGTCGACTCCATGCCGAACTCCGTCGCGATGCCGCCGAAGACGACGGTGCGCACGCCCGCGTCGCGCAGGTGCGTGTGGAGGCCGGCTTCGGAAAACGCGTCGCGCAGGCGCACGGCGTTGGCGGCGGCCTCGGGCCCGGCGAACGGCGTCGTCGGCATCGCGACGATCCGCTCCTGGAAGTCGACGAGCACGAGCGCCGTCGACGCGGGGTCGATCTCAGTCATACGGCAGATCCTAGGCCGATCCCGGTACGGTCTGTGTTCGTCCACTGGGGAAAGGATGTCCGTGATGAACCGGGAAGTAGTGGTCACCGGCGGTGGCACGGGAATCGGCTACGCCATCGCGGCCGCGTTCGCGCGCGCCGGCGACCGCGTGACGATCACCGGCCGCCGCGAGAGCGTGCTCGCCGAGGCCGCGGCGCTGCTCGGTGCGAAGGCGGTCGCGTTCGACGCCGGCGATCACGAGGCCGTCGAGGCGGCCTTGCCCGAACTGCCGGAACGCGTTGACGTATTGGTGAACAACGCGGGCGGCAACACCGATTTCCTCCGCGACGACAACATCGACCTCGCCACCCTGAACACCGCCTGGACGGCCAATTTCCGCGCCAACGTCTTCACCGCCGCGTTGGTGACGGCCGGTTTGCGCGACCGGATCGCCGACAACGGCCGAATCATCACCATCGGGTCCATCGCCGCACACACCGGCGCCGGTTCGTACGGCTGGGCCAATGCGGCCGTCGAGGCGTGGAACTCGGATATCGCCAAGGTTCTGGGGCGACGGCGGATCACCGCGAACGTGGTCGCGCCCGGCCTGGTCGTGGACACGGAGTTCTTCCACGGCAAGCTCACCGACGAACGCCGCGGCCGGCTGGTCGCCAACACGATGAACAAACGAGAGGGCCGTCCGGAAGACATCGCGGATGTCGTGGAGTTCCTCGCCGGTCCCGGCGCGGGCCATGTGACGGGTCAGGTCGTGCACGTCAACGGCGGCGCGTACCAGGGCTCTTAGGTGCCCGGAGTGACACGCAGCAATTTGTCATCCGATCCGTTCGAGGTGGTCACGTAAAGCGCGCCGTCCGGCGAGGAACGGACGGCGCGCAACCGCCCGAACCGGTCGTCGAATTCGGGCGGAAGCGTCACCGAAGTGACATTCGCCGCGGCATCCAGGTGCAGTAGCAACAGTTTCTGCCCCTTCAACGCCACCACGGCCAACGCGCCCTCATTGGCACCCCACTGAGATCCGGTCAGGAACGCGTCACCGGAGGTCGCCTCGGTGATCTCCCCGGAAGTCCAGAGTGGACGAACCGCGTCGGGGAACCGCGTGAGGTCCGTCATCGGCACGCTCTCGTCGTACGAAGAATCCGTGCCGCCCTTCGACGGATCCCACCCGTAGTTCGCGCCCGCGCGCAGAAGGTTCACCTCGTCGTCGAACGTCGGCCCGTGCTCGGAAGTCAACACCTGCCCGGTCCCGGGCCGGATCGCGACGCCCTGGACGTTGCGGTGCCCGTAGGTGTAAATCCGCCGCTCACGCGGATCTGTCGAAGCGAAGAAAGGGTTGTCCGGCAACGCTTCGCCGGTCTTCGCGTTGATCCGCAGCACCTTCCCGCCCAGGCTGTGCCGGTCCTGCGCGATCGTCGACCGCGCCGTGTCCCCGGTCCCGACGAGCAGCGCGCCGTCCGGGGCCAGCGTCGGCCGGCAGCCGGAGTGCCGGCCGCTGGGGTTCACCGGCAGCCCCGTCAGCAGGTCCCGCACCTTCGACGCGCTCGCCCCATCGGGCGCGAGCCGCCACGTGATCAGCCGGACGTCGACTGCCCGGCCGCTCTCCTGATGCGTCTGGCACGTTGTGAACTCCCGCGACGAAGGGAAATCCGCCGCGAGCACCATCCCCATCAACCCGCCCTCACCCTGCACGAGGACGTCGGAGAAGTCGGCGCGCACCTCAGTGGTCCGCCCACCCCGGATCAAGGCCAGCTTGCCCGGCCGCTGCGGCACGAGCAGCGACCCGTCCGGCAGGAATCCGACGTCCCACCCGTGCTCGAGCCCGCCCGCCACCTCTTCGACGCGAAACCCGGTGGCAGACGCCGACGAAGGCGCGCTCGTCAACGGCGGTGGCGCACTTGCCGCCCCCGTACAAGCGGCAGCGAGCACCGCGACCGACGCGAGCAGCACGACTCCGGGCAGGCGCATACCACCCAGCATGCCCGACAAAAGCGACGTTCGCGTCTCAATCGCCGGGCCGGACCAGCCCCGACTCGTACGCGAACACCACCGCGTGCACCCGGTCGCGCAGGCCGAGCTTGGCGAGGACCCGCCCGACGTGCGTCTTCACCGTCGTCTCGCCGATGATCAGCTTGCCCGCGATCTCGCCGTTCGACAGCCCGCGAGCGATCAGTCCGAGCACGTCCTTCTCACGCTCGGTGAGCGAACCCAGCTTCGCCGACTCGACGGGCCGCCCGGTCAGGTAGCGGTCGAGCAGCCGCCGAGTGACCGACGGCGACACCATCGCGTCGCCGCGCAGCACGCCGCGGATGGCCACCAGCATCTCGTCCGACGGCGCGTCCTTCACCAGGAACCCGCTCGCGCCGGCGCGCAGGGCCGAGTAGGCGTATTCGTCGAGGTCGAACGTCGTGATCACCAGCACCCGCACGTCCGGCAGGGCGGCGCAGATGCGCTCGGTCGCGGCGACGCCGTCGAGCACCGGCATGCGCACGTCCATCAGCACCAGGTCAGGTCGCCGTTCGCGGGCGATCCGCACCGCCTCCGCTCCGTCGCCCGCCTCCGCGACGACGTCGAGGTCCGGCTGACTGTCCACGATCATCCGCAGCCCGACGCGCACCAGTTCCTGGTCGTCGCAGATCAGCACGGACGTCATCGCGCCGCGTCCGTCCGCAGTGTCGCGAGCACGCGGAACCCGCCGTCGGGCAGCGGGCCCGTTTCGAGTTTGCCGCGGTAGAGCTCCACGCGCTGCGCCATCCCGGCCAGCCCGCGCCCCGACGACGGCAGCCCGGCCGCCACGGGCTCGTGGCCCCCCGTGTTGGTCACCTCGACCAGCACCTCGGTGCGCGTGAACTCCACGCGCACGCGGGCGGACGCGTCGGCGGGAGCGTGTTTGAGCATGTTGGTCAGCGCCTCCTGGACGATCCGGTACGCCTGCAGCGCGGCGCCCGTGGGCAGGTCGGTGGCATCACCGGTCACTTCGAGCTCGACGTCCCGCCCGGACTGCTCCACGAGGGTGCGCAGCTCGTCGAGCGTCGGTTGTGGCGTGCGCGCGGGCTCGCCGGCGTGCATCACCTCGAGCAGCCGCCGCAGCTCCGCGAGGGCACCGCGCCCGGTGCGGCTGATGGTGTCGAGGGTGCGGTCCACGGCGTTCGGGTCCTGGTGCCGCGCGAGCTTCGCGCCCTCCGCGTTGAGCACGATCACGCTCATGCTGTGGGCGAGCACGTCGTGCAGCTCGCGCGCGATGCGCGTGCGCTCCTCCGCGACGGCCGCGCGCGCCTGCGCCTGCCGCTCGGACACCGCGAGGTCCGCCCGCAGCCGTTCCTCGTCGGTCAGCTGCTCCTTCGCGCGGAAGAACTCGCCGAGCGCCCACGCCGCGATGTGCAGCGGCAGCACCCCGACGATCGTCAACGTCGGGTTCTGCGTGGCGACGCCCCACGTGGCCCCCCACATCCAGTCGAGGCCCAGCACGGCCGCCGCGATCACCGCCGCGAACCGGCGGTCACCCTTCTTGACCAGCGTGAACAGCACCACCGCCATCGCCAGCTCACTGCGCCCACGGTCGAACGCCCACACCTCGTTCGTGTAGACGGCCACCACCCCGGCGATGATCAGCACCGCCGTCGTCCGCGGCCAGCGCCGTCGCACGAGCAGCGGCAGCAGGAACGCCAGCGGCACCAGCCGCAGGGACCAGTCGCCGGCCGCGATGTTCGGCCCGAGCAGCACGAAGACGGCGTACAGCGGCAGGTCCAGCGTCCAGCGCTGCCTGCGTACCCACATCACCAGTGCTCGCACGTCTCCGAACGTAACGCTCGCCGGCCGCTCGCCGCGTCCTTCCGCGGTATGCCTCGCCTCCTCCGATGGGACGACCCACAGGGCCCGATCGGCCGATCCGCGGCCACACCCGACGTCCCTAGTTTCGGGAACATGTCGATCACCACGGAGTTCTTCCGGCACCCCATGCTGACGGGTGCTGTCGCGGCGAGTTCGGGGTTCCTGGCCACGGCCATGACCCGAGGCCTGGGTCTCGAGGGCGCGTCTTCGGTCGTCGAGCTGGGGCCGGGGACGGGGGTGTTCACGTCGGCGGTGCTGGCGTTGCTGCCGGCGTCTGCGTCCTTCACGGCTGTGGAGATCAATCCCCGGCTGGCCTCTTCGCTGCGTTCGCGGTTTCCCTCGGTCTCGGTGGTGTGCGGCTCGGCTTCCTCGTTGGGTTCCCTGGGGCTGGCCCCACCGGACGTCGTGATCTCCGGCCTGCCCTGGACCGCCATGCCTTCTTCGCGACAGCAGGAGATTTTGGACTCGGCCTGCTCGATCCTGTCCCCGCGCGGCTGCTTCACGACCTTCGCCTACGCGCACACCGCCTGGACACCGCCGGCCCGCCGCTTCGCCCGCCTGCTGCGCAGCCGCTTCTTCGTGGTCGAGCGGACTCCGGTGGTGTGGCGGAACTTGCCGCCGGCGTACGTGTATCGGGCCGCTTTGCCGGTTTGCGCTGGGGTTTCCCGTGAACGCTCTGCTGCACCCGCTTCTTGACGCACCCGCTGTGGTCGTCTACGTCGTGTGTGCCTTGGTGATCACGGCGGAAACGGCTCTGCTGCCGGGAATCGTGCTGCCGACACTGTCCACTTTGCTGCTGATGGGTTTCCTCGTGCAGCGGGGGACTTTGTCCTGGTGGGTGGCTTTGGTGGTGTGCGTTTGCGCCGCTGTTCTCGGCGACCAGGTCGCGTACTGGGAGGGGCGGATGTTGGGCCCGCGGCTGCGTTCTTCGCGGCTGGGGCGCCGGGTTGGCGCGGCGCGCTGGGACCGGGCCGAGTCGGTGATCGTGCGGTTCGGCGTGCCGGCGGTTGTTTTGGGCCGGTGTTTGGCGGGGGTGCGGACGTTGGTGCCCCGAGTGGCGGGCTCGGCCGGGCTGCCGTATCGGCGGTTTGTGGTGGGGAGTGTTTGTGCCGCGGTCATGTGGGCGGGGGTGGAGTTGCTGGCGGGGCAGCTGGCGGGGTGGGTTGTGCCGTAAGCAAAGCCGCCGTTTGCGCGTCCGCCGGCAGGAACGTCTCCAGGCTCAGCTCCGCGATCGTCACGTCGACGGCCGTCGTGAGGCGGGTGATGGCGGTGATCAGGTGGAGGTCGCCCAGAGAGGTGGACAGCTGCAGGGGCACCGCGAAGCCGAGGTGGTCCGGCGAAGGCGGCGAAGGCGCGGGCAGGTACGACGTCAGCTCCGCCAGCAACTCGGCCTGACGCGGATTCGGCAGGCCCTGGCGGGGGCGTTCGAGCACGTGTTGCGCCCAGTCGGCGAAGTTGTGGATGCGCGGGGCCATGCCGTCGGGGTGGAGGGCGAGGCGCAGGACGTTCACGGGTGGAGCCAGCAGGTCCGGCGAGACGCCTTCCGTCAGGAGAGTGAAGGCGTCGTTCGCGGAGACCAGCGTGCCGTAGCGGTCGATGATCAGCGCCGGGTACGGGCGGTGGCCGTCGAGCAGGGCCGTCAAGGAATCGAGGACGGGGGCCAGCCGGGGGTCGCCCAGTGGCGTCTCGGCGTAGCGCGGGGCGAAGCCGGCCGCCAGGAGCAGGGCGTTGCGTTCGCGCAGGGGCAGGCCGAGGGCTTCGGCCACGCGGACGACCATGCCGCGGCCAGGAGTCGAACGGCCACGTTCCAGGAAGCTCACGTGCCGCTGCGTGGTGCCGGCGGCCAGGGCCAGGTCGAGCTGGCTGAGGCGGCGGCGGGTGCGGGCGTCGCGCAGCGCGGTGGCGAAGGCCGGGTCCATGGGGCCAGGCAAGCAGAACCCGTGCCATTCCTTCAAGGGAATTGCCGCCGGACCCGCGGCGGAACAATCTCGACCCCATGCACTACGGACTCCTCCTGCCCGCCGGGCAGGCCCAGCTTCCCGTCACCGCCGTCGTCGAGCTCGCGCGCGAGGCCGAGCGCCTCGGCTTCGACTCCGTCTGGGCGGGCGACTCGCTCGTGCGTGCCCGGGCCGAGCCGCTCACCTTGCTGACCGCCGTCGCGCAGGCCACCGAGCGCGTGACGGTTGGGACCGCCGCGCTGTTGCCCGCGTTCCGCCAGCCCGTGCAGGCCGCGTGCGCGATCTCGACCCTCGACCAACTCTCCGGCGGCCGCCTCGTGCTCGGCCTCGGCGCGGGGTTCCCCGGCTTCAGCGAGCCGGAGTTCGACCTGGTCGGCGTGCGGTTCAAGACGCGCTTCTCCCACCTCGACGACGTCGCCCGCCTCTGGCGCGACCTCTGGACCGGCACGCCCCGCTCGTTCCACGGCAAGGTCCTCCACCACGACTGGCTCCCCGACGTCCCCGCGCCCTCCCGCCCCGGCGGCCCCCCGCTGTGGCTCGCCGGCGCGACGCCGTCCGCCCTCCGCCGCACGGCCGACCTCTACGACGGCTGGCTGCCCTACCCGCCCGACCCCGCCGACTACGCCCGCGGCCTCACCACCATCCGCTCCCTCTCCGACCGCCCCATCACCCCGGCCCTCTTCGCGACGGCCTTCATCGCCGACGAGCCCGCCCGCGGCCGCCAGTCGCTGGACACCTACTGCCAAGCCACCTACGGCCGCCCGCTGTCCGCGATCGGCACCATCCAGACGATGCTCACCGGCCCGGTCCAGACCGTCGCGGCCGGCTTGCGCGAGTACGAACTCGCTGGTGCAGACCATATTCTGATCCGCATCGCCGCCCTGGACGCCGGCGTGGTGGCCGACCAGTTGCGCCTGCTGTCCGGACTCTTGCCGACCAATTCCAAAGAACGCTGAACCCTCGAGTGCCTTCCATCCGTGTCATGAACGGATCCCCACCCGGGGGATCCGTTGACACGAAAGGAAAGCCATGAAGATCACCGGAGACCCCGACTGGAACCGCGATGCCACCCGGGCAGCGTTTGTGCCCGTTCGAGTGAACCCCTGAACCAGCGCCCAGGTCCCCGCCGTGTCACCCGCGGACTCGATCACCGGGATCCGTTGCCACGGAAAGGAAGTGCAGTCATGACCACTCCTCACGTCTTCCGCGCGGGCGCGCCCGCCAACCTCGCGACGTTGCGCTCGCTGCGGGAGCTGCCGGGTAGGTGGATGGGCAAAGGGTTCAACCTGATCTCGCGCCCGGACAAGCACGACGAACAGCCGTTCTTCCTGCAGCTCAGCGCGACGCAGGAGACGATCGAGTTCGCGCCCATCGGCGCTCCGGTGCCGAACCGCGGTTCGGCGCAAGACGACATCTTCTTCCGTGGCGTGCACTACACACAGCAGATCGCGGACGCGGCCACGGGCGGTGCGCTGCACTTCGAAACGGGCATGTGGCTCGACGTTCCGGCCACCACCGCGCCGGCCGCTCCCGAGACCGTGACCAGGCTCGCCACCATCCCGCACGGGGATGCCTTGCTGGCGCAGGGAGAACCGCTGGCCGTGCCAGGCGGGCCGCGCATCGATCCGGTGGATTCGACGCCCATCACGACCAGCACGGGCAAACCGGTCACCGACGACAAATACCTGGCGCCGTTCAAGAACACCGCGCTGCCCGTCGGCATCCCGGCCGAAGCGGTGCTGAACCCGAACGTGCTGCTCACCGACGCGATCAAGGGCCAGAAGATCACCGAAACCGTAGTGCTGCCGCTCTCGACCACCGACGCGATCGGCGGCACGGCCGGCGGCATCCAGAACATCCCGTTCGTGGTGGCGAACGCCAACGCCACCAGCATGACGGCCGTGTTCTGGATCGAGAAGGTCGAGGACCCGGTGCTGGGCCACTTCCTCCAGCTTCAGTACACGCAGACGATCATCCTGCGCTTCCTCGGCATCGACTGGCCGCACATCAACGTCGCGACGCTCATCAAGCAGTAAGCGGCACTCCTGCCGGCCGGCGGCAAGGACTCCAGCCCGGCTGGAGACACCGGCCGGCTCAAGGCACATGCGCCGCCAGCCCATCCAGCACCCGCGCCAGCCCCGCTTCGAACAGCCGATCCTGCCGGTCCTCCGCGTGCGGCGTCTCAGCTTCCACGATCACCCGCGTGAACCGCGGATAGAGGCCACTGCCGACGATCGTCGGGCCGTACTCGCCTTGCTGGTCCATCCATTGGGCGTGCGTGAGGCCGGAGCGGTGGGCGGCGGCGCGGTCGCCGAGTTCGCCGAGGACGTGGCCAAGCACGAAGGCCGACAGGGTGCCCAGGTTGGCGAGCATGTCGTCGGTCGAGAGGTCAAGGCCGTCGAAGGCCGACAGCGAGAGTTCCAGCCAGCGCAGGCTGTTCGGGCCGTGGTTGGTGCGCCCGGAGGACAGGCCGGCCAGCCACGGGTGCCGTAGCGCGAGGCCGCGCTGCGCGCGGGCGATCGTGGCGAGGTCGGTGCGCCAGGACCCGCTCAGCCGCGTGCCGGCGAGGGAACCCATGACCTCGTCGACCATCAGCTCGAGTACATCGTCCTTTTTGGACACATAGCGGTACAGCGAGGTCGTGCCGGCGCCCAGCGCCGAGGCGATGCGCCGCATCGACACGGCGTCCAGGCCCTCGGCGTCGGCGAGCTCGATGCCCGCGCGCGCCACATCGACGCGGCTGTGGGCGGGGCGGGGGCCGCGCGTGCCGTGTTCGGGGCGCATCCAGATCACGGGGTAGTCCGCCACCGCCCGGGCCTCCTCGCCGACTCGAAAAACAAGCTATTGCGTACCCAGTTCGGTATACCAGGAACACTGTAACCGGGTTTTGGGGGGCGAACATGGACTACGACGTCGTCGTGGCCGGTGCGGGGCCGGTCGGCCTGATGCTCGCCGCGGAGCTGAGGCTGGGCGGCGCCAGTGTGAAAGTCCTGGAGCGCGAGACGGAACGTCCGCCGACGCGGTACGGCTCCATGGGCGCCCGCGCGCTCAACGCCCCCAGCGTCCACGCCCTGCACCTGCGCGGGCTTCTGCCCGAAGTCGAGTCCGCCGCCCTGTGGTGGTTCAACGGGCAAGCCCTGCAACGGGAACAACCACCAGAAGACATCTTCGTCGGCCACTTCGCCGGCATCGGCGTCCGCGCCAGTCGACTCAAGCCGGACACGCAGCAGGAGTTCCTCGGTGCCGGCGTGATCGCCCAAGCCGATCTCGAAACCATCCTCGAAGACCACGCCACCCGCCTGGGCGTGCACGTCGAAAGAGGCGCCGAACTCGTCGGCTTCGAAGACGGCACCGTCCACACCACAGCCGGCACGATCACCACGAACTGGCTGGTAGGCGCCGACGGCGGCCGCAGCACCGTCCGCAAGCTCGCCGGCTTCGAGTTCCCCGGCGAAGATCCCGTCTTCACCGGCCGCCAGGCGATCGTCGAGCTCGACGACCCGGCCGAACTCACCGCGGACGGCTGACAGCGCACCGAAAACGGCTCCTACACCGTCGGCGGCTGGGCCCCCGAAGCCGGCAAAGCGCTGCGCATCCACACCGTCGAATTGACCGCCCCCACCGACACCGGCCCCGTCACCCGAGAAGAACTACAAGCCAGCCTCCGGCGCACCACCGGCACCGACTTCAAGATCACCAAGCTCCATCAAGCCACCCGCTACTCCGACACCACCCGCCAAGCCACCACCTACCGGCAGGGCGACGTCCTCCTCGCCGGCGACACCGCCCACGTCCACTCGCCGGCCGGCGGCCAAGGCCTCAACGTCGGCCTCGGCGACGCCACCAACCTGGGCGGGAAGCTCGCCCTCGTCGTCCGCGAGCAGGCCCCCGAAACGCTCCTGGACACCTACACCGAAGAACGCCATCCCATCGGAGCCTGAGCCCAGCGCTGGAGCATGGCCCAAACCGCCCTCACCCAGCACCGCGGCGCCCGCGCCGACGCGCTGCGCGAGGTGATCACCGACCTCCTCGACACCCCCGACGGCGCCACCCACGTCGTCACGCGGATCAGCGGCACCTGGCAGCACTACGGCGAAGGGACCGACGAAACCCTCCTCGGCCACCGCGTCCCCGACCTCCCACTGGACGACGGCACCACCCTCGCCGCCCACTTCCGCGCGGGCAAAGCCGTCCTCCTCGACGCGGGCGCCAACGCCACAGCCACGGCCGCACCCTGGTCGGACCGCCTGACGATCACCACCGCCAGGCCCACCGCCTTCCCCGACCAGCCTCTCGCGGCCTTCATCCGCCCCGACGGTTACGTCGCCTGGGTGAGCCCCGGCCAAACCGACCTGCGCGCCGCCCTCACCACGTGGCTAGGTCGCCCCCGGACTGTCGGTGCCCCGACGTAGTCTGGAAGACGTGACCGACGCTCCACTGTCCGGACTCCTCCAAGCCATCCTCCCCGACCCCGCCCTGCGCGGGGTCGTCGAACGCGCCGGCGCCCCGCTGCTCGAGCTGCAGGGCGCCGTGACCGCACGTCAGCTGGTCGCCGCCGCGCTCGCCGAAGACGAATCCAGAGGCGGCGCGGGCCGCCACGTGCTGGCCGTGACCGCCACCGGCCGGGAAGCCGACGAGCTCACCGCCGCCCTCGAAGCCCTGCTCGGGCGCGAGAAGGTCGTCGATTTCCCCTCGTGGGAGACGCTGCCCCACGAGCGTCTCTCGCCGCGCGCCGACACCGTCGGGCGGCGCCTCGAGGTGCTGCACCGCCTGCACAAGGGCGACGACGAGCTCAAGGTCGTCGTCTCCACCGTCCGCAGCCTGATCCAGCCCATGGCCCCCGGCCTCGGCTCGCTCGACCCCGTCGACCTGGTCGTCGGCGAGGAGCAGAGCTTCGAAGGCTTGCTGGAGCGCCTGGTCGAGCTCGCCTACACCCGCGTGGACATGGTCGAGAAGCGCGGCGAGTTCGCCGTGCGCGGCGGCATCCTCGACCTGTTCGGGCCCACCGCGCAGCACCCCGTGCGCGTGGAGTTCTGGGGCGACGAGGTCAGCGAGATCCGCGCGTTCGCGGTCTCCGACCAGCGCTCCCTGCCGGGCGAGATCCAGCACGTCACCGCGCCGCCGTGCCGCGAGCTGCTGCTCACCGCCGACGTCAAGGCCAAGGCCGCCGAGCTCGCCGTCACGTATGAGGCAGACGCCCAGCTGGCCGAAATGCTCACGAAGCTCGCCGACGGCATCGCCGTCGAAGGCATGGAAGCCCTCATCCCGGTGCTGTGCGCCGGCGAGCTCACCCTGCTCACCGACGCCCTGCCGCGCGGCAGTCACGTGCTGCTCGCCGACCCGGAGAAGATCCGCGCCCGCGCCCACGACCTCGTGCGCACCGGCCAGGAGTTCCTCGAAGCCTCGTGGACCACGGCCGCGGCGGGCGGGCAGGCGCCCATCGACCTCGGTGCTTCGGCCTACCGCGACCTCGCCGAGATCGCCGAGCACGCGCAGGACACCAAGCGTGCCTGGTGGACGATCACCCAGCTGAGCAGCGAAGACCCCGACGTCTACCGAGTCGGCGTCGAGGCCGCGCCCGCTTACCGCGGCGAGTTCGACCGCGCGATGACCGACTTGCGCGCCCACGTGGCCGCCGGCGGCACCGGCGTGCTCGTGGTCGCGGGCCACGGCACGGCCAGCCGCGCCGTCGAGCAGCTCACCGCGGCCGAGGTCCCGGCGGCGCTGGCCGGCGAAGGCATCACCGAGGCCCCGCACGCCGGCGTCGTCACCGTCACCTGCGGCGCCCTCGTAGACGGCTTCGTCTCACCCGAGCGCGCCCTCGTGGTGCTCTCGGAAGCCGACCTCACGGGCCGCGGCGCCACTGCCGGAACGTCCACAAAGGACCTCAACGTCAAGATGCCGTCGCGGCGGCGCAACGCCGTCGACCCGCTGGCCCTGAAGGCCGGCGACTACGTGGTGCACAACCAGCACGGCATCGGCCGCTTCGTCGAGATGGTGCAGCGCACCGTCGCCGGCGCCACGCGCGAGTACCTGCTGCTGGAGTACGCGAGTTCCAAGCGCGGCCACCCCGGCGATCGCCTGTTCGTACCCACCGACCAGCTCGACGAGGTCTCCCGCTACGTCGGCGGCGAGCTGCCCACGCTCAACAAGCTCGGCGGCTCCGACTGGAAGAACACCAAGGCGCGCGCCAAGAAGGCCGTCAAGGAGATCGCGGCCGAGCTGGTGCAGCTCTACGCGGCCCGCCAGGCTGCGCCCGGCCACCCCTTCGGCCCCGACACACCGTGGCAGGGCGAGCTCGAAGACGCGTTCCCGTTCACCGAGACCAACGACCAGCTCGCCGCCATCGACGAGGTCAAGGCCGACATGGAACGCGGCGTCCCCATGGACCGCGTGATCTGCGGCGACGTCGGCTACGGCAAGACCGAGATCGCCGTGCGCGCCGCGTTCAAGGCGGTGCAGGACGGCAAGCAGGTCGCCGTGCTCGTGCCGACCACCCTGCTCGCGCAGCAGCACCTGAACACCTTCACCGAGCGCATGCAGTCGTTCCCGGTCACCATCAAGGGCCTTTCGCGGTTCACGCACAAGGCCGAGTCCGACCAGGTCCTGGAGCAGCTCGCCGAGGGTGAGGTCGACATCGTCATCGGCACGCACCGCCTGCTGCAGACCGGAATCCGGTACAAGGATCTCGGCCTCGTGATCGTCGACGAGGAGCAGCGCTTCGGCGTGGAGCACAAGGAACACATCAAGGCGCTGCGCACCCACGTCGACGTGCTCACGATGTCGGCCACCCCCATCCCGCGCACGCTGGAGATGTCGCTCGCCGGCATCCGCGAGATGTCCACCATCCTCACCCCGCCGGAAGACCGGCACCCGATTCTGACGTATGTCGGCGGCTACGACGACAAGCAGGTCGGCGCCGCCGTCCGCCGCGAGCTCCTGCGCGACGGCCAGGTCTTCTACGTCCACAACCGCGTGTCCTCCATCGAGAAGGCCGCCAAACGCATCCGCGAGCTGGTGCCCGAAGCGCGCGTCGTGACCGCCCACGGCCAGATGAACGAGGACAAGCTCGAAAAGATCATCCAGGGCTTCTGGGAAAACGAGTACGACGTGCTCGTCTGCACCACGATCGTCGAAACCGGCCTGGACATCTCCAACGCCAACACCCTCATCGTCGAACGCGGTGACCTACTGGGATTGGCCCAGCTCCACCAGCTGCGCGGACGCGTCGGCCGCGGTCGTGAACGCGGCTACGCCTACTTCCTGTACCCGCCGGAAGCGCCGTTGACGGAGACCGCGCACGACAGGCTCGCGACCATCGCGCAGAACACCGAGCTCGGCGCGGGCATGGCTGTCGCGATGAAGGACCTGGAGATCCGCGGCGCGGGCAACATCCTCGGTGCCGAACAGTCCGGCCACATCGCGGGCGTCGGCTTCGACCTGTACGTGCGCCTGGTCGGCGAAGCCGTCGAAGCCTTCCGCCGCCACGCCGGCGCCGAGCCCAGCGAGGAAGAGGAACTCGCCGAAGTCCGCGTCGACCTCCCCATCGACGCCCACATCCCCCACGACTACGTCGAAGGCGAGCGGTTGCGGTTGGAGGCCTACCGCAAGATCGCGGCCGCGCCCGACACCGCGGGCCTCGACGCCGTGCGCGAAGAACTCATCGATCGCTACGGCCTGCCGCCCGCGCCCGTCAACCGTCTGCTTGCGGTGGCCGCCTTCCGCCACACCTGCCGCGCGGCGGGCGTCACGGAGGTTGCGGTGCAGGGCAACACCATCCGCTTCGCGCCATTGCCATTGGCCGATTCGCAAATGGTGCGGCTGAAACGCTTGTACCCCAAGGCGCTGTACAAGGCGGTGACCAACACCGTCTCCGTGCCCAAACCCACCGAAGGCCCGGCCGGCGGCCGCATGGGCGCGCCGACACTGCGCGATGTCGAACTGCTCGAGTGGTGCACGAAGCTCCTGAGCCAGCTCACGAAAACCCCCGCCGTCGTGTGACGCTGTACGCGGCTGGGCACAGCGCGACCTTTGGGCGAACTACCAGCGGAAACGTTGGAGTGGAACCGGTTTCGACCGTACGCTTCCTCGCATGGACGACCGCTATTCGACCGTGCGCAGCCGCCAGCTCGGTGTCCGTCTGCGAGAGCTGATGGAAGAGCACCACTGGGGAGTGCGGGAAATGGCGCGCCGGTTGGGCTGGCCGCCCACCCGCATCTCCAACATGTTCAACGCGCGGCGGGGCAGCAAGTACATCGACGTGGTCAAGATGCTCACGCTCATGGGAGTGATCGGTGACAAGGCCGATGAGATCTACGCCCTGTGTGACGACCTCGACGAGCCAGGACTGCTGGAGACCTATCCGAACCTGCCAGCGCAGGTGAAAACGTTGGTGTGGCACGAAGAGCGCGCGAGCGCGATCGCTGCATACCAAGAGATGATCATGCCCGGCCTTCTGCAAACTCCGGCCTATGCACGAGCGCTGGCCGAGGAAGCTGGCACGGTGCCTGACCGTGACGACCTTGATCAGCTGATCTTCGCGCGCATGTCGCGGCAGACGCTCCTGAGCCGGCAGCCTCTCATCAAGTTCGACTTCTTCTTGCACGAGTTCGTTCTGCGACTTGAGGTGGGCAGGACTGACAAGAGTGTGATGTCGGGGCAGCTGCACCACCTCTTGCAGCTGGCGGTTCGGCCGAACGTTTCGATCCGGATCGTGCCCGCAGCGCTCGGTAGTCACGCTGCGGTGGCAGGTCACTTCCAGCTGATCGATTCGGAGGACTTCGGGCCGGTTGCGTATATCGACAGCGAGGTGGCTTCGCTCTTCCTGGAGAAACCTGAGGAGATCAAGGCCTATCGAGGTGTTCTTAAGCGCCTTGGTAGCGCTGCGCTCGGTGAGGCAGAATCGAGGGAGCTCGTAGCCGACATGGCCATCGAGCTCTACTCACCAGGAGAGCAGTCGCATGTCCCTCGAATGGCGCAAGAGCAGCTACAGTCCCAATGCCGGTGACTGCGTGGAGGTTGCGACCGGTCGCGAGGTGCTCGTTCGCGACACGAAGGACCGCGAGGGCGGCCACCTCACCGTCCCCGCGGTTGCCTGGCAGGAACTTCTCAGCCGCTTGAACTGAGCTGGAACATCGGCGGCTCACCTGTTGCCAGCTGTAAACGGACTTCCTCTTTCGGCGTAGGCACCGCGCCCGCGCCGGCCATCGGCAGGGGCCGGGGGCGGCGCGGCACGCGTGAGCCCGAGCCGCCGCCGCGGCCGGGGTACACCAATAACCCGTGTTCGGGGTCGGGGACGGCGTCGAGGGCGGCCGTCACCGCCGGGAGGCCGCGGAACCGGTCGCGTTGTGCCTCCGTGGCGAACTCGATCTCGAGCGTGACGCCCCACCGGTGGACGTGCCACGTCCACTGTTCGGCGCCATGGGTCAGGGCGGCTTCGGTGAGGTTGTCGCCGTGCGCGCGTTGCCAGCTGTGCGCTGCGAACTCCCCGTCGAGAACCTCGATCGACAACCACGAGTCCATTTGTCGACAATAATGCTTCGCGCACCCCGATGGTGTTGCGTTTCGGGGGCGGCGGTGTGAGAGGGTATGGCCTGTGATGCGGATCATGGGGCGCCTCGGCTCGAAAAAACGGTCTAGCGCGCTGGTGGGTGTCGTTGCCAGTGGTCTCCTGCTCGCCGGGTGCGGCGCCGGCCCCAGCCAGGTGGGCACCGCGGCCGTCATCGACGGCCAGGTCACCACCATCGACCAGGTGCAGGGCCTGCTGGACAAGGCCGTCCAGGAGCAGCCGTACGCGCAGCAGCTCGCCGCGCAGCACAAGCTCGACCTGGTGGGCCGGGAGATCGTGCGCCAGCAGCTGCTCCACGCCGTGGTGCGCAAGGCCGCCCAGAAGGAAGGCCTCTCCACCGACGACGCCGCCATCTCCGCCGCGATGTCGCAGGGCGATCCGCTGGCCGGGGCGCTGCCGGAGAACCTCGCGCAGGACCAGCCCGCGGCCGTGACGCAGCTCGTCTGGCGCGTGCGTGACCACCGTGAGGCGATCACCGACCAGTACCTGGAGCAGAAGCTCGCGGCGAAGTACCTGCCGACGCTGTCGGTGAACTTCGACTACACGAGCATCGGTGCGCCGACGTCCGACAGCGAAGCGCCGGCCATCGACGCGGCGACCGCGCGGAGCCAGGCCATCGCGAAGGCCGAGGAATACGCGGCCAACCCCAACGCCATCCAGGCCGAGATCCAGAGCCGCGCGCAGGGCAACGTCGGGCAGCAGGCGCCGGCGCTGTCGTCGCCGGAGGACGCCGCGACGGTGCTGTTCGGCGTTCCGGCGAACACGGCCATCGCGTTCCAGCCGAACCCGACGTCGGCGCCGACGTGGTGGGTCACGGCCATCGTGCGGCAGCGCGCCACCGACAAGCCGGTGGCCACCGACCAGGTCCAGCAGCCGACGCCCGACCAGATCGGGGCGATCGGGGTGCGGTTGCTGCAGCCGTACGTGAACGACGTGGACTACAAGATCAACCCGCGCTACGGCGTGTGGGACCCGGTCGGCATGGACCTCGCGGCCAACGCGAACAGCTTCCAGGGAATCGTGCTGCCGGTCCGGGGTAGTGCTCCGGCTCAGCAGTGAGCGGGTCGGTTGTCGTCGTCGCGCATGGGGCGACGGTGCCGGCCGAAGCGGTCGGTTTGGTGCGTGGCGCCGCTGTGTACGCGGCTTCGGACGTTGACGCTGCGCAGTTCGGCGTGGCGCCGGTTCCATCCGGTATTTCCGGTGATTTCGTGCTGATCACCGGGTCGACGTCGTCGCCGGAAGCTGCCGCGCTGGTGGCCGCGGGTGCGCGCGTGATCGAGGCTCCGGTGGCGCCGCTGGTGGAAGCCGCCGAGGTCATGGACCGCCTGCGCTCGCCCGGCGGCTGCCCGTGGGACGCGGTGCAGACACACGAAACGCTCCGCCAGTATCTGGTCGAGGAGACCTACGAGCTGCTCGACGCCATCGAGGAGAGCGACCGCGAGGCCCTGCGCGAAGAGCTCGGCGACGTCCTCCTGCAGGTGCTCTTCCACGCTCGCGTGGCCGCGGAGGACGCCGAGGATCCGTTCACGATCGACGACGTCGCGCGGGCGTTGACGGCGAAGCTCGTCGGGCGGCACCCGCACGTGTTCACCGACGCGGCGAAGGTGGCCACGGTCGATCAGCAGAACTTGAAGTGGGAAGAGCTCAAGCAGGCGGAGAAGCAGCGTCGCTCCATTGTGGACGGTGTTGCGCTCGGCCAGCCGGCGGTCGCGTTGGCCGCCAAGCTCGGGCAACGCAGCGGGCGGGCGGGGATTCCGCTGGACCTGTTCCCGGCCGGCTCCGATCCGGCCTCGCAGCTGTTCCGCACGGCGGCCACGGCGCGCCGGGCGGGCACTGACCCGGAGGGTGAGCTGCGGGCCGTCGCGAAGCAGTTCGAGCGTGACATCCGGGCGGCTGAGGAAGCGGCGCGGGACGCGGGCGTGGAGCCGTCGACGTTGGAAGCGGACGGCTGGCGCAAGTTCTGGCCGTAACGGGCATTTCGGGTTTTCTTTTTTCGCGATGCGATGGTGCGGTGGGCGCCTGTTCGGCCACGCTGTGTGCCCTGGGCGGTACGTCACGCAGTGATCGCGCGCACTCCCGCGTGCCTTCTGTCCCGGGCGGACCGACGATGGTGGCTGGCTGGTCGTCGGTGGAGGAGTTGGGTATGAGCGTGCTGGACGGGATTCTCGAGGGTGTCCGCGAGGATCTGGAGGAGCGCAAGCGGTCGACGTCGCTGGCCGACCTGCAGGCGCGCGTCCGTGATCTGCCGCCGACGCGGGATCCGCTGCCGGCGTTCCGCGCACCCGGCGTGTCGATCATCGCCGAGGTGAAGCGCAAGAGCCCGAGCAAGGGCGCGCTCGCCGACATCACCGACCCGGCCGCGCTCGCGGGCCAGTACGAGCAGGGCGGTGCGGCGGCCATCAGTGTGCTGACGGAGCGTCGCCGGTTCGGCGGGTCGCTGGCGGACCTCGAAGCCGTGCGGGCGCGGGTGGACGTTTCGGTGCTGCGCAAGGACTTCATCGTGGAGCCGTACCAGCTGTGGGAGGCGCGGGCGTTCGGCGCGGATCTGGCGTTGCTGATGGTCGTCTCGCTCGAGGGTTCGCTGCTCGACGACCTGCACGGCCTCGCGGTGGAGCTGGGCCTGACGCCGCTGGTGGAATCGCACACGGCCGGTGAGCTGGAGCGCGCGGTCGCTTGCGGGGCGCAGGTGCTGGGGATCAACGCTCGTGACCTCACGACGTTGGAGGTCGACCGGACCGTGTTCAAGGAGCTCGGCCCGCAGATCCCGGCCGACCGCGTGCGCGTGGCGGAGTCGGGCGTGGCCGGCCCGGGTGACGTCGCGGAGTACCGCGGCTGGGGCGCGGACGTCGTCCTGGTCGGCGAGGCGCTGGTGCGCTCGGGCGACCCGGTGACGTCCGTCCGCGACTTCATCCAGGGTTAGGGCTTCAGGACGATCCGGCCGAAGACCTCACCGTCGTCCATCTTCCGGTGGGCCAGTGCGGCTTGGTCGAGCGGCAGGATCTCGTGGACGACGCCTTGGAACCTGTCGTCGTCGAACTGCTCCAGGCGCACTTGTCGCAGCTCCTCGCGGGGCACGGTGTCGGCGCTGAAGGTCATGAACGACAGGGACTTCTGGAAGTTCTGCAGGAGCTTCGCGGCGAAGTCGCCGGGGGGCATCCCGCCGACCACGCCGACCACGACGAGGCGGCCGTTGGGGTTGAGCTTGTCGAAGAAGTCCGGCAGGTTCGGGCCGGCGATCAGGTCGATGATGACGTCGTAGGTGCCTTCGCCGGTCCCCGCGCGGTCCAGGACTTCCGTCGCGCCGAGCTTCTTGAGGCGCCCACCTCGCTCTCGGTTCGAGGTCGTGACGGCCACCGTTTTGGCACCGTTTCGCGCCGCCAGCTGAACCGCCGACCCCCCGATGCTCCCGGCCGCCCCGCGCACCAGCACGGACTCGCCGGCCTCGAAGTGCGCGTGCGCCAGCGCGAAGTGCGCGACGGCTCCCGAGGTGCCGATGGCCACGGCATCTTCGCTGGTCAGAGCCTCGGGGATCGGCAGGAAATCACTGGCCACCGCTTTTTCGGCGTACCCGCCGCCCGTGCCGGTGAACGCCCACACCCGCCGGCCCTTCAGGTTCTCGTCGAGGCCCTCGCCGACCGCGACGACCGTCCCGGCGACTTCGCTGCCGGGGATGTGGCCGGGTTTGAAGCCGTAACTGCCGAGCGTGCCGCGCCGGATCACCGCGTCCACCCCGCCGACCCCGATGGCCTCGGTCTCGATCAGCACCTGCCCCGCACCGGGCGAGGGCTCCGGTGTCTCGATGACCCGCAACCCCTCGGGCGGCCCGAACTCCTGAATCGCCACTGCTTTCACCTGCGTGTTCTCCTCTCGATCTCGCCCCCGACGCTAACGGACGGGGGCGTCCGTTTCGGCTAAAGTGAGAGCGTGACGGCTCGTTTGCCTCAGACCTCGCACCCCGACTCCGCGGTCTCGGGGGGTGCTGCTTCGCCCGCAGCGGCCTCGCGCGCCGCCCTGGGCTCGGACGCCGCTGCGTCGGGCCCGGCGGCACCGCGCGCTGTTGCCTCGCGCGCCGCTGTCCTGCCTGTGGATGCTGTGCGTCCGGCTGCTTCGGGCCCGGCGATGCCGAGTGCTGCTGCTTCGCGGGCGGATGTTGTGCGTTCGGCTGCTTCGGGCCTTGCGATGCCGAGTGCTGCTGCTTTGCCTGTGGATGCTGTGCGTCCGGCTGTCTCGGGCCTTGCGATGCCGAGTGCTGCTGCTTTGCCTGTGGATGCTGTGCGTCCGGCTGTCTCGGGCCTTGCGATGCCGAGTGCTGCTGCTTTGCCTGCGGATGCTGTGCGTCCGGCTGTCTCGGGCCTTGCGATGCCGAGTGCTGCTGCTTCGCCTGCGGATGCTCTGCGTCCGGCTGTCTCGGGCCTTGCGATGCCGAGTGCTGCTGCTTCGCCTGCGGATGCTCTGCGTCCGGCTGCCTCGGGCCCGGCCATGCTGAGCGCTGCTGCTTCGCCTGCGGATGCCATGCGTCAAGCTCCCTCGGACCCCGCCACGCCGAGCGCTGCTGCTCCGTCGGCGACTGTCTCGCGCCCCGCCACCCCGCGCGCTGCTGTTCCGCCCGCAGCGGCCTCGCGCGCCGACGTCGGTGACTCGGCCGCTTCGCGCACCCTCCGCTCCGACGCCCGCGACAACCACGACCGCATCCTCACCGCGGCCCGCGAGGTCTTCGCCGCTGAAGGCCTCGACGTCCCGATGCGCGAAATCGCCCGCCGCGCCGGCGTCGGACCCGCCACGCTCTACCGCCACTTCCCGACCAAGGAAGACCTGGCGGGCGCGGCTTTCGCGGACCAGCTGCAGGTCTGCCGGCAGATCGTCGACGAGGGCCTCGCGACCCCCGACCCGTGGCTCGGCTTCTGCCTGGTGATCGAAGAACTGTTCGACGTCCACGCCCGCGACCGCGGCTTCACCGCGGCCTTCCTCTCGCGCTTCCCGCGCGCCTTCGACTTCACCACCGCCCGCGACTCCGCCCTCACCTCGATCGCCGAACTGGCCCGCCGCGCCAAAGCCACGGGCCACCTCCGCCCCGACTTCGTGGTCGACGACCTCGTCATGGTCCTCATGGCCAACAACGGCATCCACGCCACCTCGCCCGCCGCGCGCGTCGCGGCTTCGCGTCGCTTCGCCGCCCTCGCCATCCAGGCCTTCCGCGCCACCCCGCAGCCGTCACCGCTCCCACCCGCGGCTCGCCTGCCTCTGCACCCGGTGGTGTGACCACGGCGGTGCTGGTTGACGGTTGTCGGTGCTTCTCGTCGCTTCGCCGTGTTGGCGGTCCAGGCCTGTCGCGCCGCTCCTCAGCCGTCTCTCACCGGTGGCCCGCATGTCCTCTGCGCGCGGTGGTGTGACCACGGCGGTGCTGGTCGGCGGTTGTCGATGCTTCTCGTCGCTTCGCCGTGTTGGCGGTCCAGGCCTGTCGCGCCGCTCCTCAGCCGTCTCTCACCGGTGGTCCGCATGTCCTCTGCGCGCGGTGGT
>NZ_JBFBAF010000022.1:0-18177 GCF_040682095.1 Amycolatopsis sp. NPDC051372 | reverse complement strand
TCTGCGCGCGGTGGTGTGAGCACGGTGGCGCTGGTCGGCGGTTGTCGGTGCTTCTCGTCGTTTCGCCGTGTTGGCGGTCCAGGCCTGTCGCGCCGCTCCTCAGCCGTCTCTCACCGGTGGTCCGCATGTCCTCTGCGCGCGGTGGTGTGAGCACGGTGGCGCTGGTCGGCGGTTGTCGGTGCTTCTCGTCGTTTCGCCGTGTTGGCGGTCCAGGCCTGTCGCGCCGCTAGGCAGCCGTCTCCCACTGGTGGTGGCCCGCTGCCCGCTGCACCCGGTGGTGTGACCACGGCGGTCTGCCCGCCTCCGCCGGCCGACGAATTCCGCCTTCCCGATGGCGCGGCCCTGCGCCGATCGGCCCGACATGCCTGTCGCTCAGGTGACGGACTCGCGCAGCCGCCCACGCGCTCCGCGTGGCAACGCCGGATTCCCGTGGCGCCGCGAGCACGCCGGAGCATCCACGCCACCTCGTCCTTCGCGCGCGTCGCGGCGCTTCGCCGCCCTCGCCGTCCAGGCCTTCCGCGCCACCCCGCAGCCGTCACCACCCCCACCTGTGGCCCACCTGCCCCTGCACCCACTGGTGTGACCCAAACCACACAACCCCGAGAACCGTGGGATGATTCGCGGCGTCTTGCCTGATGTGAAGCACCAGAAGCCCGCGCCAGAGGTGGACGAGGAACAGCTCGTCCGCCGAACTGCGCGGGGCGATCGAGCGGCGTTCGAGGAGTTCTACCGTCGCACGGCGCCGTGGTTGGCGGTGCGGTTGAGGCGCCGCTGTGCGGATGAGCAGGTTGTCTCCGAGGTCATGCAGGAGACGTACCTGGCGGTGTGGCGGGCGGCCGGGTCGTTCGCGGGGGCGGCGGCCGGCGGGTCGGCGGTCGGGTGGGTGTGGACGATCGCCGCGAGAAGGCTGGTTGACGCGTTTCGGCGGAGGGCGCAGCACGCGCAGGTGCCGACCGTGACGCAGGTCGACGTCACCGCGCCGGCGGCGGAGGAGGAAGCGCTCAGGGGCACCGTCGGCGACGAGGTGGGCGACGCGTTGCGCACGCTCGCCCCCGAGCTGCGGCAGGTCCTGCAGGCGATGGTGCTCGACGGGCTGTCTGTCCGCGAGACCGCCGTGCTGCTGGGGCTGCCGGAAGGAACTGTGAAGACGCGGGCGCGCCGTGCGCGGATCGCCATGCGAGAGGCACTGGCATGAAACACGTCCCGGATCGACTCCTCACCGGCTACCTCGAAGGCGGCAAGCTGCCGGCGGACGAGGAGTGGGCCGCCGAGGCCCACCTTGAGACGTGTGCCGTCTGCCGCGCGCGGCTGGCGCAACTGTCCACATCAGACTCGCTGGTCACCGAAGTCTGGAATGGACTCCAGGCCCAGCTCACCACCAAGCCACAACGCGTACCCGGCCGCTTCAAGGCTCGCAGCTGGGCGACCCCGGTGATGCTGCCGTGGCTGGTGATGACGGTGCTGGTGGCGGTCGTGGCGGTGCTGCTCGGCCGCGGGTTCCAGGGCAACCTGTCGTTCGTCCAGATTTTCGCGCCGGTGCTGCCGGTGCTGGGCGTCGCGGCGTCGTGGTCACGCGGTCTCGACCCGGCGTACGAACTGGTCGCCGCCAGTCCACGTGCTGGTCTGGACCTCGTTCTTCGCCGCACCACGGCGGTACTGGTGGCCGTGGTTCCCGTGCTGCTGGTCGCGGGTTGGCTCACCGGCACGAATCTGGGGCTGGCGCTGCTACCGAGCCTCGCGTTCACCACGGGAACTCTGGCGCTGGGCGGGCTCATCGGCGTGAGCCGGGCGGCGTTGGTGCTGGTGGCCGCGTGGATCGCGGTGCTGGTGCTGCCGACGTTGGCCAAAGGGTCTTCGTTCGCACTGCAACCGGGATCGCTCCCGGTCTGGGGCGGGATCTTCGCGTTGACGGCCGTGGTGGTGGTGCTCCGCCGGAGCGCTTTCACCCGGCTCGACGCGCACCACTGAGGGAGGAAGGGGACAATGGACATGCGGGCAGTCGAAGCCGCTGAGGTCGCTCCGTCGACCTATGCCTGGGAAATCCAGGCGGAAGCGCTGAAAGTACGGGTGGGGCGGCGGAAAATGGCCGTCGATGGCCTGGATTTGTCCCTGGGCAAGGGAGTCCACGGCCTGCTCGGGCCCAACGGGGCCGGCAAGACCACGCTGATCAGAGCACTGGCGACAGTGCTCCGGCCGGCGGAAGGCGGGCTGGCGCTGCTCGGTGAGTCGGTCGGGGGACACATCGACCAGCGCCGCCTGCGCCGGCGGATCGGGTACTTGCCGCAGACGTTCGGTTATTACAAGCGGTTCACGGTGCGGGAGTTCGTCGAGTACCTGGCGTGGTTGAAGGAGATGTCCAAACAGGACATCCCCGCCGCCGTGCAGCGCGCGATCGAGCGCGTGGGCCTCGCCGACCGCGCCGACGACAAGCTCAAAACCCTGTCGGGAGGCATGGTCCGCCGCGTCGGTATCGCGCAGGCCATCGTGAACGACCCGCAGATTCTGCTGCTGGACGAGCCCACCGCGGGCCTCGACCCGGCGCAGCGCGTGCGGTTCCGCGAGCTCATGGCGCAGCTCGGACAGGACGCGTGTGTCGTCGTGTCCACGCACCTGGTGGAAGACGTCGCCACGGCGTGCACCGATGTGGTGCTGTTCGCCGAGGGCAAGCTCGTCTTCCAAGGCACGCCCGACCAGCTGGCCGCCGCGGGCACTCCCGAAGACATCGGCGACAGCCCCATCGAACGCGGCTACTCGGCGCTGCTCAACCACGACCGGGGGAGGGGTTCCTGGTGAGCGTGCTGCGCACCGAGGCGCGGCGGACGATCGCGCCCTGGCTCTTGTTCGTGCTCCTGGCCGTGGGGCTGGGGTTCTTCTTCCTGTTCAGCGGGCCGTGGTGGAAGGACGCCAGCGCCTGGAACCTGCAGTGGACGCCGTCGATCCTGTGGTCGCGCTACCTGCTTTCCCTGCTGTGGCCCATCATCGTGTGCGCCGCGGCGATCCAGGGGATGCGCGATCGACGGTCCGGAATGGACGAACTGTTGGCCACGACCCCGCTGCCCGTCGCGCGGCGCATCGCGAAGGTCGGGCTGGTGATCGGACTGTCCGCGGTGGTCGGTTACCTCGTGATCGTCGCGGTCGGGCTCGGGCAGGTGATCGCGAACGACGGGATGTTCACCTTCACGTGGGTGCTGCCGTTGCTCGTCGGCGTCGCTTCGGTAGTGGCGGGTGCCGCCGTCGGGCTCGCCGTCGGCCGGCTGCTGCCGCACCCGCTGACGGCGCCGGCCGCCGGGGTCGTGGCGCTGGTGGTGGGCGTGTTTCTACAGACCGCGGAGGTGCGCGGGAGCGCGGTCCAGGCGACGGTGCCGAACCGCATCGCGCTGCTCTCGCCCGCGGGTGGGCAGCCGTACAGCGCTTTCGTGGACCCGGTTCTCTCGGTGTCGATCGGTCAGCTGTGCTGGCTGATCGGCCTGGCGGCGACGGGGTTCCTGGTGCTGGCGGCCCGGCGCTGGTTCGCGGTGTTGCCGGCCCTTGTCGGGCTGGCCGTCGCCATCCCGATCTTCCCGGCCGCGGTGACCGACAACTTCGTCGACAACCCCAGCGCCGCCGCGCCCGTGTGTGAAGGTCCGGTGTGCGTCACCACCCTGCACGCCGAATGGCTGTCCACTGTGGCCGGACCGGGCAAGGACGCCTTGGCCCTGCTGGCGAAACTGCCTTCCGCGCCGACGCACATCGTCGAGACGACGACATCGGAGAACCGGTCCCACGGCCCCGGCGACCCGTCCGCGCTCGTCATCCGCCGCGACGCCTTCGCGCTTCGTGACGTTTCCGGCCACGACCTCGAGTACGAGCTCCTCGCGACCGCCCCGTTCTGCTCCACCGAGCCAACCGCCACGAAGGCGCACTACATCATCGCCTCCTGGCTGCTCGGCGACCCGGGCGCGCCGCCCCACTCCGACGTCTACGGTTCCTGGCTGACCACACCGGTGCACGACGTGGGGACGCAGTTGCGCGCCCTGCCCGCTTCCGAGCAGCTCGCACGCGTTTCCGCTGCGTACCAGGCTCAGCAGACGTGTTCGGGTGACCCGTACGCCTTGCTGACCGGGGCGTCGCGATGAGGTGGCTGACGCTCTACGCCCGCTCGCGCCGCCTGCCCGCGTCCCTCGCGGCGCTGGCCCTGTGCCCGGTCGTGATCCGGATCCTGGCGGGCGCCGACTGGTCCGTGCTGTTCGCCTCGCTGGCCCTCGGCGCGGCCATCGCCGTCGCGGCCACCGGGCTCTCGGGCCAAGACGTGGACCTCGACCGCACGGCCGCGTTCGGCTGGTTCCCGCGGCGGCTCGTGCACTTGGTCCTGCTGGGTTTCGGGGCGGTCGGTGTCCTGCTCCTGTTGCGCGCCTCCGCGGTCCCGGCCTCCGTCATCGTGCGCGACGGCCTCGGCCTCGTCGGCCTCGCGGGCCTGGCCGCGTTCGCCTTCGGTGGCCAGTTCGGGTGGACGCTGCCCTTGCTGTGGCTCGTGCTCGCCCTCTTCGCGCCGTCCGACCCGGCGGGTCTGTTCCACGTGCTGGCGTGGCCACTGCAACCGTCGGACGTCGCCGTCTCGTGGTGGCTCGCGGGCGCTCTTTTCCTGGCGGGCGCGGGGGTGTACTCGGCGGCGGGGGCGCGCCGCTGAGCCTGGGGGGACCGCCGGTTGTCGTACTCGCACGAGGGGCGGGTGCGGCAACCGGCTTTTTTAGTCGCCTTGACCACGGCCGAAGCGATCGGTGGCGGCGACGATCGCCGCGGTCATGCTGCCGCCGCCGTGACCGGTGTCTTCGAGCACCACGAGCTCGCTTCCGGGCCAGGCCCGGTGCAGCGCCCAGGCTGTGCCGAGCGGACCGCTGACGTCGTAACGCCCGTGGATCAACACGGCGGGAATCCCGTGGAGCCGCTCGATGTCACGCAACAGCTGCCCGTCGTCGAGAAAGCAGCCGTGGGACCAGTAGTGCGTGACGATCCGGGCGAAGGCCAGCTGAAACGCCGGCTCGGCAACCGACAGGAACGGTGCGGCGTCGGGGGCCAGCGACATGTGCGTGTCCTCCCACTCGCACCACCCGCGTGCGGCCTTGGCGCGGACCTCAGGATCGGGGTCGTGGAGCAGCCGGCTGTAGGCGGCGGACAGGTCGCCATCGCGTTCGGCGGCGGGTACGCCGTCGCGGAACTGTTCCCACTCGCGCGGGAAAACGCGGCCCATGTCACGAGTGATCCAGTCGGTGTCGCGGCGGTCGCCGTTGGTCACGGCCGCGAGCACCAGCTCGGTCACGCGCTCCGGATGTGCCTGCGCGTAGGCGAGAGCGAGCGTGACGCCCCACGAGCCACCCCACACGAGCCAGCGCTCGATTCCCAGGTGGACCCGCAGGGCCTCGATGTCGGTGACGAGGTGCTGGGTGGTGTTCGCCGACAGGTCGACGACCGGGTCGGTTGCCGAAGGGGTGCTGCGCCCGGAGTTGCGCTGGTCGAACAGGACCACGCGGTAGCGGTTCGGGTCGAACAGACTCCGCGTTCTCGGAGAGCTCCCCGAGCCGGGACCACCGTGCAGCGCGACGGCCGGCTTGCCGTCGGGGTTGCCCGACACCTCCCAGTACAGCGAATGGCCGTCGCCGACCTCCAACATGCCTGACTCGTGTGGCTCGGTCGAGGGGTGACGCCCGTCGTCGGATTTGCTCGCCATGCAGACATGATCTCGCACCGGCGCCCGGTGCGAGGGCGGAAGCGTGAATGCGCCCGTTCGTCACCACGGACGGGCTGCTCGGACGCCGATTGGTGGTGCTGATTGAACAGCCCTGCTGGCTTTTGAACACGCCTGTTCAAGATGCTTGGGAAGGCGAGGCCGCGTCGTTCATCCACGCGGCCCGTCGCGAGCAGTTGGTGCGGTGTGCGATCGAGCTGATCGCCGAGGTGGGGCCGGCGAAGGCGTCGACGGTGCGCATCGCCGAGCGCGCCGGGGTCAGCCGAGGCGTATTGACCTACCACTTTCGCGACCGGGCCGAGCTGATCGAGCAGGTGGTGCGGTCGGTGTACGACCTCGGGCTGGAGTTCCTGGGGCCGCGGATGGGGGCGGCGGCGTCGCCGCGCGAGGCGTTGCTGACGTTCATCGGCGGCAGCGTCGAGCTGTACGTCGCGCACCCGACCGAGATGGCCGCGCTCGGCAAGATCTACTCGGACAAGGACGGTGTGCCCCGTGCCGGGCACCATCGGCACACGCGGGAGATGGCGGACCTGGCGGCCGGTCTGCGCGCGGGCCAGGAGCAAGGCCAGTTCCGCGCGTTCGACGTGGAAGTCATGTGCGCCACCGTCCGCGGTGCGCTGGACGCGGCGCTGGCCCACATCGCCGGCGGCGGTTCCGTCGAGCCGTACGCGTCGGAATTGCAGACGCTTTTCGACCTCGCAACCACTGCGACACCCACTGCACCAAGGGGAGACTGATGAGGCTCCACAGGATCGTCGCCGCCGCAGCCGTAGTCGTGATGGCGTTGTCCCCCGCGACCGGCACCGCGGCTGCGGCACCCGAGGACGCGCCGCTGACCGTACGGGTCGACACCGGCCTGCTGCACGGCGACGCGAATGCGACCACCCGCCACTTCCTCGGCGTGCCCTAGGCGAAACCGCCGGTCGGCGCGTTGCGCTGGGTCGCACCGCAACCCGCGGTCCCGTGGTCCGGCGTCCGCGAGGCCACGAAGGCCGGCAGCCACTGCTCACAGACCGCGGCCGGGCCGGGACAACCCGCGTCGGCCGATGAGGACTGCTTGTTCGTCAACGTCACCACCCCGCGCAAGGTGGCGCCGGGTGCCAAGCTGCCCGTGATGGTGTGGTGGCACGGCGGCGGCTACACCAGCGGCGCCGGCGACGGCTACACCGCCGACCGGCCGGCCGGCCAGGGCAACGTCATCGTCGTGACGCTCAACTACCGCCTCGGTATCTTCGGCTACTACGGCCTCCCCGGCCTGCGCGGATCGGGCACCTTCGGGCTGCAGGACCAGATCGCCGGCCTGCGGTGGGCCAAGCGCAACGCGGCCGCGTTCGGCGGGAATCCGAACAACCTGACCATCTTCGGCGAGTCGGCCGGCGGCATGTCGGTGTGCGCGATGCTGACCTCGCCGCAGGCCCGGGGCCTGGTCGACAAGGCGATCATGTTCTCCGGATCGTGCCGGCTGGACTGGCCGGCCGGCGCGCTGTTCCCGGGCGCGCCCGCGGACCGGCTATACGTCGCTGCGGCAGGACCAGGCCGAACGGCCTCGAGGCCGCGCGCGGCAAGGGCTGCCAGAGCGACGAACTCGCGTGCATGCGCGGCAAACCGGCCGCGGACCTGGTGGCGCTCAACCGGAGTTTCTCCGACCACCTCGCCTACGGCACGCCCGTGCTGCCGCTGGACCCGGCGACGGCGTTGCAGCGCGGCCTGTTCCTGCGCGTGCCGGTGATCTCCGGCGGAAACCGTGACGAGGAGCGCGCGTTCGTCGGCGGCGCCGTGATGGCCGACCCGACCCTGATCACCGACCAGACCTACCCTGCTCTGCTGCAAGCCGCCTTCGGGGCAAGCGCCGGCCGCGTGGCCGCCCAGTACCCGTTGGCGCGCTACGGATCCGCGCCACTGGCCTGGGCCACCGTCACCACCGACGCCGGCTGGGCCTGCCCCACGGTGACCGCCGACCAGGAGCTGGCCCGGCACACGACCGTGTACCCGTACGTGTTCGCGGATCCCCACGCCCCGAACGTCAACGGGATCAACGTCCCCGGGTTCTCCCCGGGCGCCGCGCACGCGTCCGACCTGCCGTACCTATTCGACCTGGGTGGTCTTGACCTGCTGAAAACCCAGCCGCGGCAGGACCTGGCGGCGAGCATGATCGCGTACTGGACCGCCTTTGCCCGGACCGGCGACCCGAACCACGCCGGAGCACCGAAGTGGTCCGCCGGAACGGCGCACGGGCGGCTTCAGCTGGTGCCGAACCAGATCCAGCCGGTGGACGCGGCGGCCGAGCACCAGTGCGGATTCTGGTCGGCGATCCGGTAGCGGCCTCAGACGTTGCGGTTGTTCGGCTTCATCTCCAGCGGCGGCACATCGGCGTTGTCGATGCCCATGCTGATGATGCGTTCCGGGTGGAGCCGGATGACCGCTCCGTCGAGGTGCCCGTCCGGCGCGAACACGTCGGTCAGCACCTCCGCGCGGCCGCGGATCTCCAGGCAGCGCACGCGCATCGGGTTCAACGACGGCCGATCGTCCACCACGAAGGCGGCGCGGCCGTTGGCAGCGACGTTGCGGTACTTGCGGCTCTGCGTGAGGTGGTAGCCGGTGATGTCGATGGCCTTGGCCTCGGCGTTGTAGGTGAAGCCCACAGGGCTGACCTGCAGGGTCCCGTTCGGCTGCTGCGTGGCGAGCCGCCCGAGACCCTGCGTGGCGAGGTAGTCGAGTTCTGCTGAGGTGAACATGCACTCCACCGTGCAAGTTCAACCCCACTTGAAGTCAAGCGAACAGGCCGTCGCCCCAGTTCGAGGTCGGGGTCAGGCCCGGCGGAACCGCGAAGTGCGCCGAACCCGTGTGCTGCACGTACTCCATCATCGCGTCCTTCGACGACAGCGCCTGCTGCATGGGCACGTACTGCTTGCGCGTATCGCGGTTGAAGGCCAGGAAGAACAGGCCGGCTTCGAGGTGGCCGACGCCGTCGGAACCGTCGACGAAGTTGTAGCCACGCCGCAGGATCCGGGTCCCGTTCAACGTCTGGTGCGAAGCCAGGCGGATGTGCGCGTCGTCCGCGATCAGCGGCACGCCGCCCTCGCCGCGGACGCCCAGGTCGACCTCGTCGAACTCCGCCGTCTGGCCCAGCGGCGCGCCGGAACCCTTGGTGCGGCCGACGATCTGCTCCTGGCCCTCCAGCGGCTCGCGATCCCACGTCTCGATGTGCATCCGGATCCGCCGCGCCACCAGGTACGAGCCGCCCGCCATCCAGGCCTGGCCGTCGCCGGCCACGGCCCACACCTCGTCGCGCAGGAAATCGGTGTCCTCGGACTTGATGTTGTTGGTGCCGTCCTTGAAGCCGAACAGGTTGCGCGGCGTGGCCTGCTCGCGCGACGTCGACGCGCTGCGCCCGAAGCCGAGCTGCGACCAGCGCACCTCCGTGACGCCGAAGCCGAGCCGCGCGAGGTTGCGCACGGCGTGCACGGCGACCTGCGGGTCGTTGGCGCACGCCTGGATGCACAGGTCACCGCCGGTGCGCGCGGGGTCGAGCTTGTCCTTCGGGAACAGCGGCAGGTCGATCAGCTGCGCCGGCCGCTTCGACGCGAGCCCGAACCGGCCGTCGAACAGCGACGGGCCGAAGCCGATCGTCAACGTCAGGTCGGACGCCGGCAGATCCAGCGCCTCACCCGTGTCGCCGGGCGGGGCTTCAGCGGCGCCGCCGACGGCTCCGTTGGGCACGACCTCCTGCCCGGCCGTCATCCGCCGTGCCGCCGAAGTCCACGTGCGCAGCAGCTGCCGCAGCTCGCCGACGTCGGTCGTCGTCACGTCGAACGCGGCGAAGTGCAAGTTCTGCTGGGTCGGCGTGACGATGCCGGCCTGGTGCTCGCCGTGGAAGTCCACAGTGGTCACCGCGGCCTGTGCGGTGGAGCCACCCATCCTGTCGATGCCGACCCCGGCCGCCGCTCCCGCGCCGGCCAGGGCGACCCCCGCTCCCGCCAGGCCGAACAGCTTCCTACGGGAGACGCGGGTGCCCTCTTCGTTCACTTCGACACAACCTCCGCGACCTTGCTCAGCGGCTCGCTCAGCGCGTCGACCGCCGAGGCGAACGCCTTGATCTCGTCCTGCGACAGCTGGTTGTAGTACTTGAACCCGTCACCCACACGCGTCTTGTCCAACAGTGACTGCACTCCTGTGAACTGCTTGTCCAGAGTGGACACCAGCGCCGGGTCGCGATCCTGCAGGATCGGGCGCAGCGAAGCGATCGCGCCCTTCGAACCGTCCACGTTGGCCTGGAAGTCCCACAGGTCCGTGTGCGAGAACGTCTCTTCCTCACCGGTGATCTTGCCGGTGGCGACCTCGTCGAGCAGGCCCTTGGCACCGTTGGCGAGGTCGATCGCGCTCAGCTGCAGCGTCTTGGTCTTGGTGACCAGGTCCTTGACGTCGGTGAGCAGCTTGTCGGCGACCTGCGGGCTGTCGGGCTGCAGGCCGGTGACCCACAGGTCCTTCTCCAGCCGGTGGAAACCGGTGAACTGCTGGCCCGACTCGAGGTCGGCCTCGCGCACGTCGATCAGCGGGTCGAGATCGCCGAACTTCTCCGCGACGGGCTCGATGCGCTCGTAGTACACGCGCGTGGTGGCGTACTCGGCTTTCGCCTCGTCGACCTTGCCGGCCTTCACGAGGTCGACGAACTTCTGCGTCTCGGTCTCGAGCGCGGCGGTGTTGTTCGCGACGTAGGTGGCGTAGCTCTTGGTGGCTTCGGCCTTCTGCGCGTTGGTGTCGGTTTGCTTCTGCGCGCCGCCGGTGATGGTGAAATCGCCCCGGATGCCGTTGCCGACCATGCCCGGCTTGCACGCCGTCTGGTACTTGCCGGCCTCGGGGACCTCGACGATGAGCCGGCGGTTGAGGCCGGGGGCGATGTTCTCGACCTCGCCCATGATCCGGTCGCCCTCGGCGTAGAGGTAGAACTCGGTGACCTTGGTGCCCTTGTTGGTGATCTCGAACGTCACGTTGCCGGCGTTGGCGGTGTTCGCGGCGACGGCGCACGTGCTGTCGGAGGCCTCGACCTTGATCGGGCCCGCGGCGCCGGAGCCGGTCGACGCGGAATCGGTGCTGTCACACGCGGACAGGGCCACGAGGGCGCCGACTCCGGCCAGCACGACCAGTGGGGTTCTGGGAGAAAGGGGCACGGTCACTCCTTGACAGCGGCCGCAGCGGCTTCAGCCGTGACGGTTTTCTTCTTGGTGGGCTTGAGGAAGAGCGGGAGCACGATCACCACGTAGGCGACCCAAGCGATCGCCTGCAGCACGGTGGTCTGCTGCGAGTAGTTGAAGATCCCCTTGAGCAGCGCGCCGTACCACGAGGCTTCGGGCAGCGCGCTCGACGCGTCGAACGCGAGGGTGGTCAGGCCCGGGATGAAGCCGGCTTCCTGCAGGTCGTGCAGGCCGTAGCCGAGCACGCCGGCGGCGACGAACACCAGCAGCACGCCGGTGACCGTGAAGAACTTCGCGAGGTTGAACCGCACGGCGCCGCGGTAGAGCAGGTACGCGATCACGATCGCAGCGGCGATGCCGACCACGAACCCGATGAGCGGCTGGATCGTGTCCGACTGCGCGGTCTGCACGGCGGAGTAGAAGAACACGGCCGTCTCGAGCCCTTCGCGGCCGACGGCGAGGAACGACAGCAGCAGCACGGCGGCGGGGCCGACGTTGAGCGCGTCCTCCATCTTGCCGCGCAGCTCCGCGGCCATCTGCTTGGAAGCCTTGCGCATCCAGAAGATCATCGCCGTGACGAACGCGACCGCGACGATCGAGAGGCTGCCGCCGAGCAGCTCCTGGTGCTCGAAGCTCAGCTGCGCGGTGCTGTAGGTCAGGATCGCGCCGACGGCGACTGACAGCAGCACCGCGGCACCCACGCCCGGCCACACGAACTTCAGCGCGTGGCGCCGGTCCGTCTTGACCAGGAACGCCACCAGGATGCTGACTACGAGGGCGGCCTCGAGCCCCTCGCGCAACCCGATGAGCGCGCTCGAAAACATCACTGCTCAGCCCTCCTCCGCATACCTGACCTGATGTTTTTAGGTAAGCCTTGCCTGTAAGTCCAGAGGAGCGTACGCCCGAGACCCCCTGTGTGATCGGACAAAACGGACCACCCGGTCGGGTTAGGTTAGGGTAACCGCAGGTCAGCGAGCTGAACGGCGGATCCATAACGAATTGTGTGATGTGGGCGGCTGGGGCTGGGAGTTAACCGTCCGCTTGCCTTTCTTGAGGTGGGACGGCATCAGGGAGTGTTCGATCGGAGCCTGGCTGTGTGCGGGGGTGGGATGCCTTTCGGGGTCTCCACGCGGCGTTTCGTGATCACCCGATGTGGCGTCACGCGAAGGTGGGAGAAGTAGCCTGTCCGGGTGGCCGATACCACTCAGACGACGTCTCCGCCTCGTCGCTACGTCAGCCGGATCGCGTTGTCGCTGGGGCTGGTGCTCACGGGGATCGTGCTGGTGGTGACTATCGGGGTGCGCAACCCGGCTCCTTCGGCCGCTCCGCCTGCTCCGGCTGCGACGTCGTCGTTCTCGGTGCCCCCGCAGCGTCCCCAATCGGGTGCTTCGGCTCCGCGCGCCGGTTTGGCCGCCCCGCCCGATCGCCCGACGGAATCGGATCAGGCGGAGCTGGACGCGTGGGCCGCGCGCGTGGCGGGCAAAACTCAGCTGTCCGCCCGGGTTCTCGCCGCGTACGGCCGCGCGGAAATGTGGATGCGCCGCCAGAAACCGGCTTGCCACCTGTCCTGGGCGACTCTCGCCGGCATCGGCCATCTGGCCACGCCCTCGCTGACGGTGTCTTCCTCCGGTGACGTGACGCCCGCTGTCGTCGGCGCTTCCGTCGGCGCGGACACCGACTCCGGCGCCCTGGACGGCGACCGCAAAGCCGACCACGAACTCGGCCCGCTCCACTTCACCCCGGCGACGTGGAAGAAGTACGCCGAACGCGCCAACGGCGACGGCAAACCCGCCAACCCCCAGAACATCGACGACGCCGCCTTCACGGCCGCCCGCTACCTCTGCTCCGGCGGCGACGACCTCGGCACCCCCACGGGCTGGTGGCGCGCGATGCTGTTCTACAACGCTTCGGTGGACTACGTGCAGAGCGTGTTCTCCGCTGCGGATTCTTACGCTGCGGCGAGCGTCGCTGCCTGACCGCGGGCCGGGAAGACCGGCGTCCCACCCTGCCGGAATGGCATGTGACCTGCGAAACGATCCATTGAGCCTTGTATGTGCGGGCCCGCGTTGTTGCGATGTGAAGTCGCGGGCTGGTTGCGAGCCGGGCCGGTCCAGCACCTGGCGCGTGTCCGGCCCTGATCACCAGCGTGACGGATGTCCACTGAGGTGGTGATCATCTGCGAACGCTCGGCCGAAGTCGCCGACCGCGCGATCCCGGGCCATGGGGCGGGAGACCTGGTCCTGGCCGCATTCAACCGCTCTACCATCGGGACCGTGGTCGAATGCGCGACCCGCTACGGGATGCCGCGGCGCCTGCCCGACCGCTACGCGCCCGGCCTGGTCCGCGACACCCTCGTGGCGAAGATCGCGACCCCCGCCCACCCGACTGCAACGCTCGCTGACCTCGGACCACGGCAGCGAAGTGCATGTGTACGGCCAGTTCACCGAGGCGACAGGGATGCCGGTCTACTTCTGCGACCCGCACTTGCCTTGGCAGCGCGGCAGCAACGAAGCCACCAGCGGCCTGCTGCGCCACTACGTCCCCGCAGGCACCGACCTGCCGGTCCACACCCCGAACACCTCAACGCAGTCGCGGTCGAGCTCAACTCGCCAAGGACGACCCTGGCCCGGGATAGTCCCCGAACGCATGACACGGAACTGACCACCACCTGGCAGCGGTGTTGCCCCTGACCGCGGGCCGGGAAGACAGGCCCCCGCCCTCCCGAGGGGGGCGTCCCCGAACCCAGTCTACCGAGGTCAGCGGCCTGGAAACGGGTTTCGCGGAATCTGTGGACAACCTCGCGAGCGAGAGCCACGGTGTGGATAAGTCGGCGAGTTGGCAGGGTGCCGCACCGGCGCCGTGGCCAGAGCGGCGCGTCACCGGCGCTGCGCCTCAGGCGTGGGCGGTGATCCGCGTGCCCTTGAGGGCCTTCGCCGGACGCGGCGCGGCAGGTACGGCGGGCCTGGCGGGCGAAGCGGCGGCGGCGCGCTGGCGGCGGCCGACCGGGAACCGCGCGTCCAGTTCGACGATCACCGGCGAGAGCGCCGCCAGCATCAGGACGGCAAGGCCGGCGTAGACGGCGATGAAGGTGAAGACGTTCATCTCGAGCTCCTCGGGTCGTTCTCCGTGATGACTCAAGGTTCGCCCACGAGGAGGGTCGGCCGGATCAGCCGACCGGCCGAGCGGAAGCGCCGAAAGGCCACACCCGCGCGACCGCTGACCATCCGGAAGACCGAGCCCGAAAGCGCGGAGCCCGAACAACGCGTCAGCGATCCTGCAACGTGATCCGCGCCGTCACTTCCGCGATCGCCTCCAGGTACTCCGGCACGGGGTTCATCGCCGAAGCCATCCGCAGTTGCGCCAGCGCCTCGGCCAACCGGCCGAGGCGCTGGAGGGTTCGCCCGAGGACGAAGCGGGCGTAGTGATCCGTCGGATCCAGCTCGAGGACTCGCGTGAACGCGCGTTCCGCCCGGCGCAGCTGCGCGGAGTGGAAGTACGCGCGGCCCGCGAGGAGCTGGACACTCGGTTTGTCCGTCTCGTCGAGCAGGGGTTCGAGCGCCTTGAGCGCGTCGAGCGGGCGGTGGCGTTCGACCAGATCCTCGGCCTGGCGGAAGGCGCGGAAACGGTCTTCGCCGGTGGGCTCTGGTGCTGCTGCGGCGTCCGTCATGGTCACTCCGACGATACCGCTCCGGAGGGCCTCGCACGAGGCGGCGGACGGGTCGTGGTGGACTGTCCTGCCATGAGCAGCGGACAGGAACCCGGCTACCTGGGCCTGGCGCCCTACCTCTACTACACCGACGCGACGGCGGCGCTGGAGTGGCTGACCAGGGTCTTCGGCTTCCGGGAGGAAGTGCGGTTCGAGGACGCGTCCGGGGAGGTCTTCCAGGCGACGCTCTGCGCGGGCACCGGAACGGTCCAGCTCGCCGGCGTCGGTTCCGAATACTGGGCGGCCAAGGGCGTCGAGGGACCGGTCGGGCAGCTCAACATCATCTACGTGACCGACGTCGACGCGCAGTACGAGCGCGTGCGTTCGGCGCTGGGCGAGGACGCCGAGCCGGAGCCGCCGCAGGACCAGCCGTACGGCGCGCGCGTGTTCACGGTGGCGGACCCCGGGGGCAACAGCTGGACGTTCTGGCAGCAGACGTCGGAGACCGTCGAGCTGCCGTCCGGGTGGCGTGAAGTGCGGCCGGAGAGCTCGGAAGGCCACTGACGGGCACTGAGCGGAATGGCCGTGCCTCCAACGGGTGAAAGCCGCGGACGGCTACTCTGGGCGGCGTCACCGCAGGCACGACCCACTGAGGAGCATGGCGTGGCTCTCATCGAGCAGGTAGGCGCGCGCGAGATTCTGGACTCGCGTGGCAACCCGACCGTCGAGGTGGAGGTGGCGCTCGACGACGGCACGCTGGCGCGGGCCGCTGTCCCGTCGGGTGCGTCCACCGGCGAGCACGAAGCAGTCGAGCTGCGTGACGGGGACACCGGCCGCTACAACGGCAAGGGCGTGGAGCGCGCGGTCGCCGCGGTGCTCGACGAGATCGGTCCGGACCTGGTGGGCGTCGACGCCGTGGACCAGCGGATCGTGGACCAGAAGCTCGTGGACCTCGACGGCACGCCCGCGAAGTCGCGCCTGGGCGCCAACGCGATCCTCGGCGTCTCGCTGGCCGTCGCGAAGGCCGCCGCCGAGTCAGCCGAGCTGGAGCTCTTCCGCTACCTGGGCGGGCCGAACGCGCACGTGCTGCCCGTGCCGATGCTCAACATTCTCAACGGTGGCGCCCACGCCGACACCGACGTGGACATCCAGGAGTTCATGATCGCGCCGATCGGCGCCGAGTCGTTCCGCGAGGCGCTGCGCTGGGGCACCGAGGTCTACCACGCGCTCAAGGGCGTGCTGAAGGGCCGCGGCCTGTCCACCGGCCTCGGCGACGAGGGCGGCTTCGCGCCGAGCCTGGGCAACAATCGCGAGGCGCTCGACCTGATCTTGCAGGCCATCGAGAAGGCCGGCTACGCGCCGGGCCGCGACGTCGCGCTCGCGCTGGACGTCGCCGCGACCGAGTTCTTCGCCGACGGGGCCTACACGTTCGAGGGCACCAAGCGCAGCGCCGAGCAGATGTCGGCCTACTACGCCGAACTGCTGCGCGACTACCCGCTCGTGTCCATCGAGGACCCGCTGAGCGAGGACGACTGGGACGGCTGGGTCCAGCTGACCGCCGAGGTCGGCGACAAGGTCCAGCTCGTGGGCGACGACCTGTTCGTCACCAACCCGGACCGCCTCGAAGAGGGCATCACCCGCCGCGCCGCCAACGCGCTGCTGGTGAAGGTCAACCAGATCGGCACCTTGTCGGAGACGCTGGACGCGGTGTCGCTGGCCACGTCGTACGGCTACAAGTCGATGATGAGCCACCGCTCCGGCGAGACCGAGGACACGTTCATCGCGGACCTCGCGGTCGCCACGGGCGTCGGCCAGATCAAGACGGGCGCCCCGGCGCGCGGCGAGCGGATCGCGAAGTACAACCAGCTCCTGCGCATCGAGGAGACGCTGGCGGACGCCGCGCGCTACGCCGGCGACCTCGCCTTCCCGCGGTTCACCGCGGAGGCCTGAGGGTTTCCATGGCCGACCGGGGGAGGGCGCGCAGCCGCCGCGGAGGCCGAGCCGACGGCGCCGGGTCCACGCGGAGGCGGCGTGCCGAGGGAGGCGGGTCCACACGGGCCCGTCGTCCCGCGTCGGCCCGGCGCCGGACGGCGGAGGCTTCGTCAGCGGAGACGACGAGGGCTCGGCTACGCCGTGGCCTCGCGGCCAAACGCGCGTCGGGCGCGGCCAAAGTGCTCGGCATGTCGACCACCCGGCGCGCGGCCGTGGTGGCGATCGTCGTGTGTGCGCTGGCGTTCACCGTCGCGGTGCCGCTGCGGACGTACCTGAGCCAGCGGTCGGAAGTGCGTGACCAGGAGGCGCAGCAAGCCCAGCTGCAGAAGGAAGTCGACGTCCTGCGCGACCGCAAGGCCCAGCTGAGCGACCCGGCGCAGATCGAGGCGGAGGCCCGCCGTCGGCTGCGGTACGTGAAGCCGGGGGAGACGCCGTACATCGTGCAGCTGCCGGAGGACCAGCCTTCCGCGCCGCCTCCTGCGGCGAACCCGGCGGCGGTTCCGCAGGGGTCTTGGTACGAGAAGCTGTGGGACTCGGTTTCCGGTGGGTGAGGGTCTGGGTTCGGGCTGAGCGGCGGGGTGCCTCCGGGTACCCCGTCGTTTCTCTTTTGCGACTTGCCTAGGCTATCGACAATCGATAGATTCCCATCGTAACTCGATGGGAGGATGGCTTATGGGAAAGCTGGCAGTGAACGCGCTGCGCACGGTGCTCGCGGTGGTGCTCGCGGGAACCGTGTTGATCCAGGTGCTGATGGTGTGGGTGCTGGTCACCGGAAGCGACCCGGAGGGCGGGACGCTCCCGCTGACCGCGTTTCGCCTCCTCGCGATCCTGGGCCTGGTGACGGTGCAGGTCGCCGTGGTCAGCGTGTGGCGGCTGGTGACGATGGTGCGCCGCGGCACCGTGTTCTCCCGCGCCGCCTTCCGCTACGTCGACACCGTCATCGGCGCCATCGTGGCGGCGGCCCTCGTGTGGTTCGCGGTCACGGCCGTCAACGCACCCGGCCAGCGCGACGACCCCGGCGTCACCCTCATCATGGGCGGGATCGGCGTGGCCATCCTGGGCGTCGCGCTCATCGTGCTGGTGCTGCGGATGCTCCTCGCCCAGGCCGTCGCGCGCGACGTCGAGGCGACGCAGCTGCAGGCCGAGCTCGACGAGGTGATCTGATGCCCATCGCCGTCGACATCGACGTGATGCTGGCCCGGCGGAAGATGTCGGTCGGCGAGCTCGCGGACCGCGTGGGGATCACGCCGGCGAACCTGGCGGTGCTGAAGAACGGCCGCGCCAAGGCAGTTCGCTTCGCGACGCTGGCGGCGCTCTGTGAGGTGCTGGAGTGTCAGCCGGGTGATCTGCTGCGGTGGGAGGCGGAGGATGACGCGGGGGCTGAGGTGTCTCGGGTGGGTGTGAAACCGCCTGGTGCCAGTGGGTCGTGACACGGCACGTGGGTCGCGCGGACACGCCATGACGCCCGCGATCTCCGCCGCACGTGGCCTCGCTTGACCACAGATCGGACGCCGCAGCCGGGACCACAGACCCCCGCCCTCCGGCGGTTTCTAGGGGTCGTTGCAACACCTGAGTGATCAGGGGTTGTTCATGGCTTCAGGGTTTCGGGATCGAGCCGGGCCGGT
>NZ_JBFBAF010000021.1:0-186224 GCF_040682095.1 Amycolatopsis sp. NPDC051372 | reverse complement strand
CAACCGTCGACCATGCAGGGTCAGCCGGGCGTTACGGTGAGACACGAAGACCTCCGTTGTGATCGGTGATGGCGTCAGACACCACCACCACACACGGAGGTCTTCGTCATGATCAACCCGACGCGCCGCTCACACGTCAACAACGTCCATGGTCACTACAGCTAGCTCGGGGCACTGGGGGTACGACGGCCCGGTCGGGGGACCGGGCCGTCGTCGGGTCACTTGCTCCGGTAGAGATCCCGCAGCAGCAACACTTCCGCGCAGTGGTGGATGGTTTCGCGGTTGATGTGCAGCACGAGCGCGGCCATCGGGTACTCGGCGAACGGCCCCTCCGCCTTGCCCACCGGACGCGCGAGCGCTTCGGCGTCGAGCCCCCGCACGCCCTTGATCCAGCTGTCGTACGCGGAGTCGAGCTGGTCGAGCGCCTCGGCCGCGGTGCCGGCGTAGGGGAAGGTCTCGTAGCTCATCGCCGGCCCGCCGAAGTGCGACGCGGCGCGCATGCCGAGCACTCCGACGATGACGTGCGAGAGCCGCCACGCGATCGTGGTGACGGGCGGCGGCACCGGCTCCGGGTACGCGAAGTCGACGGTGAAGTCCCCGGTCCCGGGCCCGTCCGGCTTCTCCGCACGCGGGCGCACGGTCCAGCAGTTCGGCACCGGTTGCCAGAAGTACTCGTCGTCCCCGAGCCCGTCGAGGCGCGAACGCACGTGGTGCTGCCAGTGCCAGTCGAGTTGGTCGTGCAGTTCGGTGGTCCATTCGACAGTCATGGGGGAACCGTAGGACGCTTCGCGGACAGGTGCGGTCCTCATTCGGGGGCCAGTCACGGGGTGAGGGCGGCGTGACCCAGCCCACCTGGGACGATGGAGGCAAAAGCGCTCATTCGCCTGGAGGTCGTAGGTGGCCAATCCCACCGGTCCGGTACTCGTCGTCGACTTCGGGGCGCAGTACGCGCAGCTGATCGCCCGCCGCGTGCGCGAGGCGCAGGTGTACTCCGAGGTCGTGCCGTCGAGCTCGACCGCCGAGGACCTGCTGGCCAAGAACCCGTCGGCGATCATCCTGTCGGGCGGCCCGTCGAGCGTCTACGTCGAGGGCGCCCCGGGCATGGACCCGAAGCTGGTCGACGCCGGCGTGCCGATCCTCGGCATCTGCTACGGCCACCAGCTGCTCGCGCGGGCGCTCGGTGGCGTCGTCGAGCCCACCGGCGTGCGCGAGTTCGGCCGCACCGACGTGCGCGTGGTCGGCGAAGGCGGACGGCTGCACGCCGGTCTGCCCGGCCACCAGACGGCGTGGATGAGCCACAACGACAGCGTCACGAAGGCGCCCGAGGGCTCCGTCGTCACCGCCAGCTCCGACGGCGCGGCCGTGGCCGGCTTCGAGGACGTCGACCGCGGCTTCGCCGGCGTGCAGTACCACCCGGAGGTGGCGCACTCGCCCCACGGCCAGGAGGTGCTGCGCCGGTTCCTGTCCGAGATCGCGGGCATCAAGCCGCAGTGGACCACGTCGTCCATTGTGGACGAACAGGTCACGCGCATCGCCGAGCAGATCGGCGACGGGCGGGCGATCTGCGGCCTGTCCGGCGGCGTCGACTCGGCCGTCGCTGCGGCGCTGGTGCAGCGCGCGATCGGCGATCGCCTCACGTGTGTGTTCGTGGACCACGGGCTGCTGCGCGCGGGCGAGCGCACGCAGGTGGAGCAGGACTTCGTGGCGGCCACGGGCGTGAAGCTCGTGACCATTGACGCGCGGGAACGCTTTCTCGGCGCGCTCGCCGGCGTGACCGACCCGGAGGAGAAGCGCAAGATCATCGGGCGCGAGTTCATCCGCGTGTTCGAGCAGGCCGAGCGCGACCTCAAGGCGCAGGGCGACTACAAGTTCCTCGTGCAGGGCACGCTCTACCCCGACGTCGTCGAGTCCGGCGGCGGCGAGGGCACGGCGAACATCAAGAGCCACCACAACGTCGGCGGCCTGCCCGACGACCTGCAGTTCGAGCTCGTCGAGCCGCTGCGCCTGCTGTTCAAGGACGAGGTGCGCCGCGTGGGACTCGAGCTGGGGCTGCCGGAGACGATCGTGCAGCGCCAGCCGTTCCCCGGCCCCGGCCTGGGTATCCGCATCATCGGCGAGGTCACGGCCGACCGGCTCGAGACGCTGCGGGCAGCCGACGCCATCGCGCGCGAGGAGCTCACGTCCGCGGGCCTGGACCAGGAGATCTGGCAGTGCCCGGTGGTGCTGCTGGCCGACGTCCGCAGCGTCGGCGTGCAGGGCGACGGCCGCACCTACGGCCACCCGATCGTGCTGCGTCCGGTGTCGTCGGAGGACGCGATGACCGCCGACTGGACGCGATTGCCGTACGAGGTGCTGGAACGCATCTCGACGCGCATCACCAACGAGGTGCCGGAGGTCAACCGCGTTGTCCTCGACGTGACGAGCAAGCCGCCGGGCACCATCGAGTGGGAATGAGCTGAACGCGAAGGGCCCCGTCGGGATTCGACGGGGCCCTTCGCGTTGAGTGGTGCTCGGTGTCAGTACCGCTTGCGCCGCAAGGAAGCTGCCAGCAGCAGCACTCCGATGAACACCGCACCGCCCGCGACGACCCAGCGGAAGTCGAAGGTGGGCAGCCAGCTCGCGCCGTCGGAGAGCACGTAGCCCGAGACCAGCAGGGTCGCGAGGCCGACGATCAGGGTGATCACGTCCACGCCTCGGCGGCGGGTCGGGATGTTCGAGTTGTCAGCCACGGAGCACCTCCAAGCTGCCGGCACCGTTGGTCACGTTCAGGGTGATCTTCTGCCCGCCCGGCCCGTCGTCGCCGAAGTCGTTGCCGGTCAGCGCTGCCTGGCCGACGCCGCTCGTGGAACGGTCGAGGCAGTCGACGTCGCCGGCGGAGTTCTTGCAGGTGTAGGTGACGTCGGCCGTCGCGGGCACGGTCACCCGGGTGTCGCCGGCGCCGTTGCTGACCGAGGTGGTGATCGGTTCGCCGGCCGGCAGCTGCGTCAGGTCGAGGTCGATGTCGCCCGCCGCGTGCCGATACACCGACTGCAGCTCAGCGACTGAGTGCGGGGTCGCGTCGAGGTCGCCGACGCCGCCGCGCAGGTCGATGCTGTTGAACGCGCTGGTCGTCATGATCATGCCGACGATCGCGAGCGGCAGGGCCAGTGCGATGAGCCCGCGTGAGCCGCGGACGAACGCGCCCGCCACCATGCCGACGCCGAGCACGCCCAGCACCAGGCCGATGATGTGGCGCACCGAGAACCAGTCGACGCCGTTGAGGTTCAGGACCACGCCCACGCCGGCCACGACCACGGCCGCCGCCATCGTCACCGAACCGATCTTCGACCGCGGCTGCCGCGGCTGCGGGGTCGGATCGTCGGACTCGTAGTGGTAGGGGTTCTCCGGCGGCGTCGGCCCCGCCGGGTCCGGCAGGTCCCAGCCCGCCGGATCGGCGGCCAGCGGGTCCCAGCCGGGAGCGGCGGCGCCCATGGGCTCCGTCGTGGTGTCCGTCATCGTGAAGGCTCCGGTTCCGGGCACGGCCTGGGCCGTCTCATACGCGGGGTACGCGACGACCGGCGCCGGGCGATTGTCCTGCCCGCGGCTGCGGTGCAGGAGGTAGAGGCTTGCCGAGAGCAGCGCGAACCCGATGAGGCCACCGCCGTCGAACCAGCCGTTGCCGAACGTGAGACCGACCGCCGGGATCAACGCGAGCGTCAGGACCACGGTGAACGCCTTCGACATCGTCGAGCGCCCGCGGCCGATCATCGCCTCGAAGCCCGAGGTCTCGTCGCCCTCGTTCGGGAACAGCAGCCAGCCGAGCAGGTAGAACACCAGCCCGAAGCCGCCGAACACCATCGCCGCGACCAGCGCCACCCGGATCACGACCGGGTCGATGCCGTACCGGTTCCCCAGTCCCGCCGCGACCCCCGCGACCTTGCGCCCCACGTGCGGCCGGCGCGGCCGGCTCACCCAGAAATCCTTCACCGTCTCCTCGAAGCCGTTGAAAGGATTCGACTTCGGGCTCGGCGCCTCGTTCGCACCACTCATACGGCAAAGCATGCGCGACCCGCGGCGGCGCCACATCGGGGACGTTCCCTGAGGTTTCCCCTGAGTGCCGCCGGTGTCCGGGTCGTGATCAGGGGCTTCCCCGATGTCAGAACTGCTCGCGGCGTGTGACGATGGACGGCGTGCAGGACTTCCTCGACCTCGGCGCCGCCGGACAGGTGAGCGACCCGGCCCGGGGGCCGGTGCCGGCTGCCGTCATGACGGCCATCGTGGCTTCCGGGGCCCCGGGGACTACCGGGGGTTCCGGGGCTTCCGAGGTCGCCAGGCAGCCGGGGCAGCCGAAGATGCACCGGCGCCGCAGCGGACGGGCCGTGGCCGGCGTCGCGGGCGGGCTCGCGGACCACCTCGGCGTGCCCGTGCTGTGGGTGCGCCTGGCGTTCGCGCTGCTCGCGGCCCTCAACGGCGCCGGTTTGCTCGCGTACGGGCTGCTCTGGGTCTTCGTGCCGCAGCAGGCCGAGGACACCGCCGAGGTCGACAGCAAGAAGGCCGCGAAGGAACGTCAACAGGCGTTCGGCCTCATCGCGCTCGGCATCGGCCTCGCCATCGCGAGCGGCACGCTGTCCGGCACCATCCGCGGCTGGGTCGCCGTGCCGCTGGCCATCGCCATGCTCGGCGCGGCCGTGGTCTGGCGCGAGGCCGACGAATCACAACGCCGGCGCTGGCGCACGGGGGCGCGCGACGGCGTCACGGGCGCGTTCGTGGGCGGCGGCGGCCGCAGCGCCGCGATCATCCGGATCCTCGCCGGCGTGGCGCTCGTGGCCACCGGCATCGGGGTTGTGGTCTTCCGAAGCGGCAGCTTCGACCAGGTCAAGTTCGCCCTCATCGCCGTTCTCGCCACGCTGGTCGGCGTGGCCGTGCTGACGATCCCCTTCTGGCTGCGTCTGGTCCGCGACCTCGGCGACGAGCGCCGCGCCCGAATCCGCACCGACGAGCGTGCCGAGATCGCCGCGCACCTGCACGACTCCGTGCTGCAGACGCTCGCCCTGATCCAGCGTCAGTCCGACCAGCCGCACGAGGTCGTGCGGCTGGCGCGCGGCCAGGAGCGCGAGCTGCGCGGCTGGCTCTACGGCCCCGGCGGCTACGGCAAGCCGAGCGACAAGAAGTCGAAGGAGCAGGAAGAAGGCGCCGTCCCGCTGTCCGAGGCGCTCGGCGCCGCGTGCGGCGAGGTCGAGGACACCTTCGCGATCTCCGTCAGCCAGGTCGTGGTCGGCGACGTCGAGATCGACGGACCCCTCACGGCCCTCGTCCAGGCCGCCCGCGAAGCGCTGGTCAACGCGGCCAAGCACGCCGGCGTCGACGAGGTCAGCGTGTACGCCGAGGTCGAACCCACCGAGGTCACCGTCTTCATCCGCGACCGTGGCAAGGGCTTCGACCCCGACGTGGTCCCCGCCGACCGCCACGGTCTCGCCGACTCGATCCGCGGCCGCATGGAACGTCACGGCGGCACCTGCAAGCTGCGCACCGCGCCGGGCGAGGGCACCGAAGTCCAGCTGGCCATGCCGCTCAAAGCGGCCAAGGGCGCGGCGTGACCTCGCTATGCTCGGGCTGGGCGACAACGAGCGAGGGAGCAGCACGGTGACGGAGACCCAGCGCGAGCCGGTCAAGGTGTTCCTCGTCGACGACCACGCGCTCTTCCGCGCCGGGGTCCGCACGGAGCTCGACTCGATCACCGACGAGGTGCAGGTGGTCGGCGAGGCCGGTTCGGTGGCCGACGCCGTCGCCGGCATCGCGCGCACCAGACCGCAGGTCGTGCTGCTCGACGTGCACATGCCCGACGGCGGTGGCGCCGAGGTGCTGCGCCGCGTGCGCCCGGAGCTGCCCGACGTCGTGTTCCTCGCGCTGTCGGTGTCCGACGCCGCCGAGGACGTGATCGCCGTGATCCGCGGCGGCGCGCGCGGCTACGTCACCAAGACCATCTCGTCGAAGGAGCTCGTGCGCGCGATCGTCCGCGTGGCCGACGGCGACGCCGTGTTCTCCCCGCGCCTGGCCGGCTTCGTGCTCGACGCGTTCGCCGACCGCCCCGGCTCGGCACCGATCAACGACCCCGAGCTCGACCTGCTCACCCCGCGAGAGCGCGACGTCCTGCGCCTGCTCGCGCGCGGCTACGCGTACAAGGAGATCGCGTCGGAGTTGTTCATCTCGGTCAAGACGGTGGAGACGCACGTGTCGAGCGTCCTGCGCAAGACCCAGCTGTCCAACCGCTACGAGCTCTCCCGCTGGGCCTCGGACCGCCGGCTCGTCTAGGCGGCGGGCTCCGCGGCCACCAGCGGCGCCGGGGCCACGGCCTTCTTCCGCTGCACCCGCGTGAGCGCGACGCCGCCCAGCACCACGACCATGCCCGCGATCACGCGGAAGCTCAGCTGCTCGTGCAAGAAGATCGCGCCCAGCGCCACCGACACGATCGGCAGCAGGTACCCGACCACCGACGCCGCGACGGCGCCTTCGCTGGCCAGCAGCTGGTAGTTGAGGGCGAACGCGATCCCGGTCCCGCCGATGCCGAGGATCACCACGGCGAACGCGGCCAGCGGCGTCAGGTGCACCGGCGAGAGCCCGCCGAACGGCACCACCAGCACGAGGAACCCGGCGGCGATCATCATCTGTCCGCCTGAGAGCGCGTAGGGCGAGTCGCCGGTGTCCGACAGGTAGCGGCCCTCGTAGACGAACGCGAAGCCGTAGCTCGCCGCCGCCGCGAGGCAGGCCAGCGCGCCCCAGCTCAGCAGCCCGGACGCCTCCCACGGCGCGAAGATCAGCAGGATTCCCGCCAGGCCCACCACAAGTCCGGCCGCGCGCATCGCCGTCATCCGGTGGCGGACCCCGAGGAACGGCGCCACGACGAGCACCCACAGCGGCGTCGTCGAGTTCAGCACGCCGGTGATGCCGGAGTCCACAGTGGTCTCACCGATCGCGAAGAGCAGGAACGGCAACGCGTTGTGGAAGAACGCGGCCACGGTGAGGTGGCGCCACGTGCGCTTGTCCGTCGGCAGCCGACGGCGCCCGAGCCGGCACAGCGCCACGAGCACCACGGCGCCGAGCACCAGGCGCGCCAGCACCAGTTGCACCGGCGAGAACGCCGCGAGCCCCAGCTTGATCCAGAAGAAGCTCGAACCCCACATCAGTGCCAGCGCGGCAATCCTGAGCAGGGTCTTCGTCTCGCCCACCCCAGTTCCTCCTTCTCGGCCGACGTTCAGCCTGGCCCCGCCCAGACGTAAGGACAAGCGAAAATAACTGCAGGAACGCTTAAGCAGAGCTGTAGAATTCGGCCATGCTCGACGTGCGGCGAATGCAGGTTCTGCGCGCGGTGATCACCAGCGGGTCGATCACCGCCGCGGCGCGAAACCTCGGGTACACCCCGTCGGCGATCAGCCAGCAGCTCTCGGTCCTCGAACGCGAGGCGGGCACCGAGCTGCTCGAACGCGTCGGCCGTGGCATCCGGGCCACCCCTGCGGGCGTGCTGCTGTCGGAGCACGCCGAGACGCTGAGCGCGGAGCTGGCGCGCGCCGAAGCGGCGCTGACCGAGCTCAAGGAGGGGCGCACCGGCAAGCTGGCCATCCGCTACTTCGCCACGGCCGGCGCTTCGGTGATCCCGCACGCCGTGGCCGCCGTCCGCCGCGAGCACCCCGGCGTGTGGCTCGACCTCAAACTCGTCGACCCCGACGACCCGATGCCCGAGGTGGAGGAGGGCCGCGCCGACGTCGCGATCGTCGTCTTCCCTCGGCCCGCGCCGCCGGCGAAGGGGATCGAGCTCGTGCACCTGCTCGACGACCCGTATCGCGCGGTGCTCCCGCGCGCGCACCCGCTGGCGCGCAAGCGGGTGCTCGACCTGACCGACCTGGCCGACGAGCCGTGGGTGGGCGTGGACCCGATGCCCGGGATGTGCCGCGCGATCCTCGACGGCGCGTGCGCCTCGGCCGGGTTCGCGCCCAACATCGTGGTCGAGTCGGAGGACTACCTCACGGCGCAGGGCTTCATCGCGGCCGGGCTGGGCGTGGGGCTGGTGCCGGAGCTGGGTGTCGGGCCCGCACACCCCGGCGTGGCCGTGCGGCGGATCCGCAACCCCGAGCCGTGCCGGATCATCCACGCCGCCATCGCCGCGCGAGCCGTCGGAAACCCGGCCGTGCGGACGCTGATCGACGCGATGCGTGAGGCGACGGCGAAGGTCGCCTGACGGCTCAGACGGCTCAGACGGTTCTGACGACTCGGACGGCTCAGACGAAGAACAGCTCGGAAACGCCGATCCCGATCAGCACCGCGCACAGGATCGCGGCGACCGTGAGGATCAGCTTCCGGCGGGCGGCCGCCTTCTGCCGCAGCTCCGCGGCCGACACCGCCTGCTGAGCCGCCGACGGCACGAACCGCGCGGACGGCGGCTGCAGGGGCTGGTGCTGTAGCGGCTGCTGCTGGGGCGGGATCTGCTGCGTGGGCTGGGCGGCCATCGGCTGCTGCATGGGCTGCGGCGCGGCCGGCGCGTAGGGCACCTGCTGCACCGGCATCTGCATCAACGGCCCCGGCTGGCCCGGTTGCTGCGGGGGCAGCGGCCACGACGCGGGCATGGTCGGCATCGCGGGCGCCGTCGGCGGGATGAACGCGGTCTGCTCGCGGCCCTCGGTGATGGCGCTGAGCGCGGCCACCGTGTCGGCCATCGTCGGACGCGCCGTCGGGTCCATCCGCAGCATCTTGCGCAACGCGCCGGCGAGCACCCCGGAGTTCTGCGGCGGCCGCTCGGACGCTTCGCCGTCCTCACCGAACGGCGGCACGCCCTCCACGGCCGTGTACAACGTGGCGCCGAGCGAGAACACGTCGGCCGCCGGCGAGGCCGGGGCACCGCGGGTGACCTCGGGCGCGCGGTAGGCGGGGTGCGCCCCGCCGCCGGTGATGCCGATGTCGGTGAGCTTCACGCCGCCGTCGTCGGCCAGCAGCACGGTGCCGGGTTCGAGCGTGCGGTGCACGATGCCGGCCGCGTGGATCGCCGCCATCGCGTCGCCCAGCATGATCCCGAGCGACGCCGCCTGCTCGGGCGTGAGCCGCCCGTGCTCGGCGAGGAACGACGCCATCCCGCGCGACGGGATGTACTCCATCACCAGCCAGACGTCAGGTCCGTCGGGCAGCACGTCGTACACGGTGATCGCGCTCGCGTGGTCCACGCGAGCCGCGTCCTTGCCCTCCTGCATCACCGCGGCACGCGCCTGCTCGGCGCGGTCCGGCGGCAGGCCGACGGGCAGGTACATGCGCTTCATCGCGACCGTGCGGAACAGCCGCGTGTCGAACGCTTGCCACACGATGCCCGCGCGGCCGCGGCCGATCGGCTGGTCGAGCCGGTACCGGCCGCCGACGATGGTGCCTTCTGAACTCAAATCTGATCCTGGATCAACTGTTCGACGACGGCGGACTGCCCGTAGACGTGGATGTCGTGGTGTCGGGAGGGTTCGACTTCGAAGTGGACGACTTTGTCGGAGTCTCCTGCTCGGACGACGTCTCTCGCGACGGAGTGTTCCGCGCGGAGGTCCGGCGAGACGTCGTCGTCTCCTCCCGTGAAGAGGTCTCCTCCGAAGAGGACGTCTCTTCTTCGCTCGTGGTTGCTTCTTCACTCGAAGGAGCCGTATCTGTGGTCGGAACCACAGCCGACGACGTCGCCGGGGGAGCGGGCTGCTGCGAAGCGTCGGGCGGGTTGTTCGAGCTCAGCAGCCACACACCGAGCGCCACCAGGCCGACCACCACGATCGCGCCGATGATCGCCGGCTTCTTCCACGCGCCGGGCTTCTCGTCCTCGTTGTCGGTGGGGCTGGTCTGGGCCCGCGGGGGCGGTGGCTCGTCGTAGCCGTCGTCATACCCGTCGTCGTACTGGTCGTCGTCGTAGACGTCGTGGGTCGGCACGGACCGGGTGGCGGCCAGGCCGTTGCGGCCCGGGTCGCCGTACAGCGGCGGCTCGCCCTGGTACTGCTGGTCGTACCGGTCGTAGTCGTTCTCGGGGTACGCGGCGGCCGCCGGGTACTCGGCCTCGTCGTCGTAGTACTGCTGCGCCGGGCCGGGCGCGTCGAGCAGCGTGCCCGAGTGCGCGGCGTCGTCCATGTCTTCTTCGGGGAACAGATGCGTGGCGGCCGCGCCGGCCACGGCGGCAGCCCCCAGCGTGCCGGCCGAGGCCACCATCACGGTCTCGCCGGCCGGTCCGCCCAGCGGCGTTTCGCCCCGTGCGACGGAGGCCAGCAGCTCTTCGCACTCCTCGGCGGTGGGCCGGTGGTGGATGTCAGGGTGCAGCAGCACGGCGAGCACGCTGGCGAGCGGGCCCGACTGCCGCGGCGGGTTGATCTGCCCCGCGGCGACGGCGTGCAGCAGGCTCAGCGTGTTCTCCGACAGCCCGAACGGCGGCTGGCCCTCGCACGCGGCGTACAGCGTGGAGCCGAGCGAGAACACGTCGGACTCGGGGCCGGGGTCACCGCCGATCGCGACCTCGGGCGCGAGGTAGGCGGGCGTGCCGGCGATCATCCCGGTCTTGGTGACCGTGACGTCGTCCTTGGCGCGCGAGATACCGAAGTCGGTGATCTTCACGGTGCCGTTGCCGGCCAGCAGGATGTTGCCCGGCTTGATGTCGCGGTGGACGATGCCGACGGCGTGCGCCTCGCGCAGCGCGGCGGCCACCTGCGCGCCGATCCGCGCGACCTCCAGCGGCGGCAGCGTGCCGCGTTCCTGCAGGACCTGGGCCAGGCTCGTGGAGTTGAGGTACTCCATGATCAGGCACGGCTGCCCGTTGTCGTCGGTGACGACGTCGAACACCGAGATCGCGTTGGGGTGGTGCAAGCGCGCGGCGATGCGGCCCTCGCGCATGGTGCGCTGCCGGGCGTCTTCGGCGTCGTGCTCCTCGAGGCCCGGCTGCATCAGCAGCTGCTTGACGGCCACCGTGCGGCCCAGCACCTCGTCGTGTGCCTGCCAGACGGCACCCATCGCGCCCGTGCCGATCCGGCCGATGATGCGGTACCGGCCGGCGACCAGACGACCCTCGTCGCTCACGCGACCTCCCTTTGGGGCTCCGACTGCCCGGAGCGGGACGTGCCCACCCCGCAGATGCGACCTCGAACCGGCCGCAGCACCGCAGCGTAGGCACCTGTCGTGGGCCGTGTGCCGGTTTTCCCGAGACCGGCCCGCGACAAGGCTAGGCGTTCACTCTGTGCACACACACTCGGCACGGTCTGATCGTCTACCCGGAACAGGATCGTCGCAGGTCACGAGAATGCGACGGCGGAGAGCAGTCGCGCTTCGGAGATGACGTCGCGCTCCACGACGTCGAACAGCTGCGTGACGCGGAGCAGTGTTCCGTCGGTCTGGTGCAGCACCGCGACGGCGACGACCGAGCCGTCGTCCTGCACGCGGGTCTCCTGGACGTCGATCGAGCGGGCCGCGCTCCACGCGCGGACCAGGCTGCCGGCTTCGCCCTGGGCGAGTCCGGGAGCGAGCAGCGCAAGCGCGCTGTCGGGGTTCTTGTCGATCGAGGAGTAGAAGGCCTTCACGGCCCGCAGCTTGTCGGCGTCGGACATGGTCTCCGCGCCCGTGGACTCGGCGTGCTCCGACGGCGGCGTGCTGCTCGGCGCGGACGTGCTGGGCGTGCCGGCCTGCTCCGTGGTCGAGCCGGTGTCGCGCGTGGGCTGCGTGGTGCCGGCGCCGGACTCGACCTGCGTGCCCTCGCGGTGCCCGGACGTGGTACCTCCGGCGCCGTGCTCCTGCGGACCGGGCACAGCCTGGCCACCGAGCGCGGCGGCGCCGCTGAAACCGGTGGGGATGGTGTCCTCGGCGACCGGCGTGGTCGGCCGGGGTCCGCCGCTGAGCAGCGCCGCGGTGACCACGGCGCCCGCGACGAGCGCGCCGGCGCCGACGAGGCCCACCTGCTTGGCGCGGCGGGCGAAGCGGCTCTCGGGCTCCTCGGCCGGCTCGGCGGATCTGGTGGCCTCCGCGCGGTGCGCCGGGTCCATGCGGTGTGACCGTGGCGGCAGGTACTTCTGCGGCTCGCGGAAGACCTGCTCGAGGTAGTCGCGGTCCGCGTCGCCGACGCCGTCGAGCAACTCCGGAGGGATCACGTCCTCGACGCGGACGGCAGTGACCTCGCGGGTCTCACGCCGTGTGCGCTGCCGATCAAGCACGAATGTCCTCGCTCTGGGGTTCGGGGGACGACGGTACGGCCGTTCGGTCGTACGCCGCTGGCCCGGATGGCCGACTCGTGGTCGGTTCCGGATCCGCTGTCGCCAGGTAACCCTGTGGCGACGGGCACCCGCCAGGCTCAGTCGCCGGAATGCCGTCGTCATACGACGAGCGGCAGCTTATGTCACCCACCCGGACCAAGTTCAACCGCTTACCGCACCGCACGTGCATCGGAACGGGCAGTCTGCACTTGCACGAAACGGTAGGCCCTTGCCGGACGATCATGCCTGGTCAGGCGCCGTCGTCGGCGATCTTCTCGTCGTCGCCGAAGGTGAGCGTGCGCTGCTCGATGGTCTTGGTGCCGTCGGTGTGGGTCACTTCGAGCGTGTTGACCGTGGTGTTGTTGTCCGGGTCGATCTCGACCTTCTTGACCTCGAAGTACGCGACGTTCGCGTAGCGCTGCCGCAGGCCCTGCGAGCCCTCCTGCTTGAGGTCCCCGGTGGTGACGGCCGCGGCCTCCGAGGGGTCGGTGGTGACGTTGTTGAAGAACTTCTCGGTGTTGTCCCCCATCGCCTTGGGGTCGGGGGAGGCCGTGTAGAAGACGCTGGTCGGCGAGGTCTCGCGCTGCGCCGGGGTGATCGGCGGCTTCGCGGGCGGCCCGGCCGGTGTCGACGTCGGCCCGGTGGTGACGGGGTCCGACGAGTCGCCGCCGGACGACGAGTCCGTCGGCGACTCGTCTTCGCTGGTCTCGGAGCCCACGGCGTTCTGCGGGTGAGTGCTCGGGTCGTCGCCCCGGGTGCCGGAGCGGCCGCCGCCGGAGCTGCTGCTGTCCTGCGGGCCGCCGCCCGTGCCGCCCTGCTGGCCGAGCGATGGGTCCGGGAGGATCAGCGGGTTGCCGCCGTTCTGCCGGCCCGGCCAGCCGCCGCCGAGCGCGTCGGTGGTCGCGGTGGGTCCGCCGACGAGGAAGGTCCCGGCGAACAGCAGCCCGACCACCACCGCGCCCGACGCACCGGTCGCGAACCACGCCGCCTTCCGCCACGTCTTGGGCGGGGTCACCGACGCGGGCACGGAGCCGAGGTCGAACTTGCCGAGCCCGTCGAGCAAGGGAGCGGCGTACACGCGCACTTCGTCGTCTTCGTCGAGCGAAGCCTCGTCGAACGGACCGCGCACCCGCGGCTTGGCCGGGGCCCGCAGCGTGACGCGCTGACGCTGCGGGGGCTCGGGCTTCGCCGGCTGCTCGGCGGCGGGCTCCCGCGGCGCGCTCAGCTCGACGTGTTCGCGGGCGAGCTCGGCGTCGTCGTGCTCCGGGGGCTGCGGCTGGGCCAGCGTGGCCGCGGTCGCCGCGACCCGCTCGCGCCTGCTGCGGCGCACCTGCGGCCGGCCGAGTCCGTCGTGCATCGGCATGTCGGCGAGCGAACGCGTGGTCCCCGGCGCCGCCCAGGCGCGGTCGATCTCGCTCACGGGCTGGGGGACCGGCACCACGGCCAGTCCGGTGGGCGGGCGCCGCTCGTCCTGCGCGAACTCCGGTGCGCGGTCGCCGGACTGTGGCAGCACGGCTTGCCCGGCGAACGCACGCGGTTCTGTCTGCGGAGAGGGTTCGGCGAGGTCGTCGGTCCGCGGAAGCACGGTGTGTCCGGCGGGCCCCCGTCGTTCGGTCTGCGGGGACTCCGGCGCCGCCGCCTCGGCGAGGTCGCCGGACCGAGCTCCGCTCCAGGGCGACTCGGGTTCGGGCGCCGGCGGGCCGTCGATCGGGCCGGCCTCGTCGAGCCGGCCGGCGGTGAAGCCCCGGTCGCCGTGGCCGGGCTGTGGCAACTCGGTGCGGCCTCGCGTCGGCGGTGCGTACGGCCCGCGTCCGTTCAGCGCGTGCTCGGGGAGCGCGTCGTAGGCGCGGTAGTCCTCGTGGACGCGGTGCTCGTCGCGCGGCTCGTCCGGCCTGCGCGTCGGCTGCGGGAGCGGGATCGGGCGGCGCGAGTGCGTCGGCCGGGCCTGCTGGGGCTGCGGCAGGAGCACTCCGGGCCCTGGCACGGGCAGAGTCCCCTGCGTCGGCGCGAACGTCGAGCGCGGATCGGCCGCCCGCCGGCGAGGTGGGGGCAACGGCAGGGCGCGGGCCGCCGCGTCGACGCTCTCGCCGCCGGGCCGGTGGCGGTGGTGACCTCCGCCGTGCGGCGGGACCACGGGCGTCCACGTGTCCGTGTCCTGAAGACTGCGAGCCCGGTGCCTGCCCGGCACCGTGACCTCCGCGGCCGTCACCGTGTCCGGGTGGCTCGAGCTGCTCGACCCACCCATCGCGTTTCCCGTCATGCCCGTCCGACCCCTCCCCGGTGTGGGCGTGACGGCGCCGGCACTCCGATCAACCCGATCGGAGCAGAGGCGCGAACGGAGTCACTTGCGTCCACACTTGCGAACTCCCGCGCATCTGCACGCGCACGCGCCAGTGGGCGCGCGGAGCCGCAGCTCCCGCGCGTCCTCCGGGCCTCGCCCCACCCAGACGCATGGGTCCTCACGAACCCAAGAGTAGGAAACCGCCAGGCGAAAGTCTCGGGGCAACCTGCAACTTGCACAGGTTTCACTCTGTCGGGGACGACCGAACGGGCGTGAGGTCACGCTACGCAGTGCGATCGCGCCAGGCAGGGCCGGTCACCCTCCGCTGCGGTACTTCTCCCGGGTCGTCTGGAGAGCCTTCGTCGCCACAGCACCGCTACCGACAGCAATCACGATGGCGATGATGTCGGCTACGCCTCCCCCGGAAGTGAGCAGCCACGCGAACAGTGATGCCGCCGTGGTACCACCGGCGATCGCCCAGCGGCTGCGCACGTACTGCGCGACGGGCGCACCGCCGGCCCGCTTACCCGCTGCGTTGTTGAGCAGCGCCAGGTAACCGACATGGCCCAGTGCCGCCAGCACGCTCGCGATCGCGATGATGACGGCGATGACGTTAATCATGGGTCCAGTCTGCCCGTTTTCGCGGACCGGCGGATCGGGGAAGTCCCCGATGTGGCCGTAAGTTCATCGGCCGAGGCGGCCGCGGCCCAGGTTGAGCAGCGCCATCGCGAGCTGGCGGCCCTCCGGACCCAGTTCGCGGTAGCGCGCGAGCACGTCCATCTCGCGGTTGTAGACGATCCTCGTGCCGCCGGCGGCCATGCGGGCCGCGCCGATCGTCTGCGACACCTCCACCCGGCGTTTCACCAGCCGCAGGATTTCGGCGTCGAGCCAGTCGATCTCCTTGCGCCGCGAGGAGATGTCCTCGCCGGCGACGGTGTTCTCGGCGGGCTGTCCGTCGGCGTTCTGAGTCTGCGCGTTCATCGGGACCTCTCTGAAGTCCGGACTCCCAGTGGCCCCTGGGACGGCGAAAGCCCCGGGTCCGTGGACTCCGGGGCTGCGGGTGATGGCGGGTGGGGCACTACGCGATCACGGGAGCCGGAGTCCGGGTCCCGTAGAAAAATCGCTCACTGCTGTGCCGCATGGGGTCAGTATGGCACAGGAGTTTCACCGCGCCGCCGGAAACTCCGCACCCGCGCGTGCACCACGAGGGTGACGAACAGCCAGAACAACGGCATCGCCGGCCAGAAGAACCCGACGCCCAGCACCGCCCACCGCACGATCAGCAGCACCGCCAGCGCCACGACGATCGCGGCGTGGATCCGCAGCGCCGGGTGCTCGCGCAACGCGGCGCGGGTGAGCGGCCAGCCGGATCCCGGCCGTCGCGCGACTTCCGGGCGCGGCAGGTCGGTGGTGAGTGCGCCGAGCTCGTCGACGTAGCGCGTCGCGTAGACCGCGCCGAGCCGTTCCTCCACCTCTTCGAGCGTGAGCCGGCCTTCGGAACCGGCGGATTGGATGGTCGCTGCGACGCGTTCTCGGTCGCTGTCGGATGCCCTCAACCGGGCGGGGATCTTGTCGTCCATACCGTTCGATGCTCCGCGCGCGAACGCCCCGGCGCGTCGGACAGGAGGCGACACCGCGGCGTACGTCGACAGGCGCAGTTGCCTCTGACGAACCTGTCGTACCCCAGGGGTAGCGTGGTCAGGCGATGGACACCCTCTTCGATCTTCCCGCAGAAAAGCCCGCGCCTGCCCGGAAGGCTGCCGCCGAGCTGCTCGAGGACCTCAATCCCGCGCAGCGCGAAGCGGTCATGCACGCCGGCGGGCCGCTGCTCGTCGTCGCCGGCGCGGGGTCGGGCAAGACCCGTGTGCTCACGCGCCGCATCGCGTACCTGTTGGCGGAGCGGGGGGTGCACCCCGGCGAGATCATGGCGATCACGTTCACCAACAAGGCCGCGGCGGAGATGCGCGAGCGCGTCGCGTCGCTCGTCGGCCGCCGGGCCAACGCGATGTGGGTGTCCACGTTCCACTCGATGTGCGTGCGGATCCTGCGCCGCGAGGCGAAGACGCTGGACATGTCGTCGAGCTTCTCCATCTACGACTCGGACGACACCAAGCGCCTCATCACACTCGTCGCGCGCGACCTCGACATCGACCCGAAGAAGTACGCCGCGCGCACGCTCGCGGTGCACATCTCGAACCTCAAGAACGAACTGACGGACCCCGACGCGGCCGTGGCCAACGCCGCCAACGACCTGGAGCGCCGCGTCGCCGAGGTCTACGTCGAGTACCAGCGCCGGCTCGAGGCGGCCAACGCGTTCGACTTCGACGACCTGATCATGCGCACGGTCTCGCTGCTGCAGGCGTTCCCGGACGTCGCTGAGTACTACCGCCGCCGGTTCCGCCACATCCTCGTCGACGAGTACCAGGACACGAACCACGCGCAGTACACGCTGGTGCGCGTGCTGGCCGGCACTGAAGCCACGGACACCGGGATCGACCCCGCGGAGCTCGTGGTGGTCGGTGACGCGGACCAGTCGATCTACGCCTTCCGCGGCGCGACGATCCGCAACATCGAGGAGTTCGAGCGCGACTTCCCCAACGCGCACACCATCCTCCTGGAGCAGAACTACCGCTCCACGCAGACGATCCTCTCGGCGGCCAACGCCGTGATCGAGCGCAACCCCAACCGGCGCGCGAAGCGGCTGTGGACGGATTCGGGCGACGGCGAGAAGATCGTCGGCTACGTGTCGGACAACGACCACGACGAGGCCGCGTTCGTCGCGGGCGAGATCGACGCGTTGGCGGAGAAGGGCGAGGCGGACTACTCCGACGTCGCCGTTTTCTACCGCACCAACAACCAGTCGCGGGTGTTCGAGGAAATCTTCATCCGGCTCGGCCTGCCGTACAAGGTCGTCGGCGGCGTGCGGTTCTACGAGCGGCGCGAGGTGCGCGACATGCTCGCGTACCTGCGGGTGCTGTCGAACCCGGACGACACGGTTTCCTTGCGCCGCATCCTGAACGTGCCCAAGCGCGGCATCGGCGACCGTGCCGAGGCCGTGGTGGCCACGCACGCGGAGCGCGAGCGCATCACCTTCGCGGCCGCGTTGCGCGATGCGGTCGAGGGCAAGGTGGCGCTGCTGAACCCGCGGTCGGCCAAGGCGATCACCGGGTTCGTGTCGCTGCTCGACGACCTGGGCGAGCTGGCGGCGTCGGGTTCCGAGGTGCACGACCTGCTGGAGGCCGTGCTGGAGCGCACGGGGTACCGCGCGGAGCTCGAGGAGTCGGACGACCCGCAGGACGCCTCCCGCGTGGAGAACCTCACGGAGCTCGTCACGGTGGCGCGCGAGTTCGCGGAGTTCACCGCCGAGGTCCAGCAGGACGAGAACGCCGAGCTGGTGCTCGACGACGGCGTGCCCGCGCCCGGTTCGCTCGCCGCGTTCCTGGAGCGCGTGTCCCTGGTCGCCGACGCCGACTCGATCCCGTCGCCCGACGGCGGCGACGAGGGCGACGGCGGCGCCGGGGTCGTCACGCTGATGACCGTGCACACCGCGAAGGGCCTCGAGTACCCGGTGGTGTTCTGCACGGGCTGGGAAGACGGCGTCTTCCCGCACATGCGCGCCCTCGGCGACCCGACGGAGCTCGCGGAGGAGCGCCGGCTCGCGTACGTGGCCATCACGCGCGCGCGGCAACGGCTCTACGTCTCGCGCGCGCTCGTGCGGTCGGCGTGGGGCCAGCCGCAGATGAACCCCGCTTCGCGCTTCCTCGACGAGCTGCCACCGGATCTGGTCGACTGGCGCCGGTTGGAGCCGTCATCGCCGGGCTTCGGCAACTTCGGATCTTCCTCGGGCTCGTCGTCCTCGGGCCCGCGCGCGGCGACGACGTGGGGCCGGCGGTCTCCCTCGTCTTCGTCGACGACTTCCTCGTCGCCGTTCGGCAAGGGCTGGAAGGACACGGTGGCCCTCAAGCTCGACGTCGGCGACCGCGTCAGCCACGACAAGTACGGCCTCGGCACCGTCATCTCCTGCGACGGCGTCGGCCCCCGCGCCACGGCCACCATCGACTTCGGTGCGTCCGGCAAGGTCCGCCTCATGCTGATCGGCAGCGTGCCGATGGTGAAGCTCTGATTTTTGTCGGACCCCTCGGTTAGGCTCCCTCCAGTCGAACACAAGTTCGAATGAATGAGGTAGGCTGGTGCTCGTTCGCCGGCCGCCTCGGGAGGGAGCACGAGGGTGTGGACGCGATCTTGTTTGGGGTCCTGGCCGCGGGGGTACAGGACTACTTACGGGGAGTTCTGGGGACCACGGGGGGCTCCGGCGGTTCTGCCGGTTCGGGGTGCGGCTCGCCGATGCTCGGTTCGGCCGACTTTGCGGAACCCGGCTCCGGGTGTGCTTCGGGGGAAGCCCACCGCTTGGCCGCCGCGTGGCGCGCCCTGCTCCGCCACCACGACCTGGGCCCCGACGGCCACTGCCAAACCTGCGGAGCGGGTGGCCTGGGCCGCTGGCTCCTCCGCCGCCGCCCGGCAAGCCTCTGCACGGTCTGGCAGGTCGCTGTCGCGTACTTCATCCGCCGCGCACCCACCGGTGAGCGCTAGAGCTGTCTCCGGCGGTCGAGAGGACGCACGGGCGCCGTAGCCACTTCTTCGGGCGGTGCGTGGAAGGGCTTGCGAAACGCACTCGGCCACGGAGAGCGCGGGGGCGCCGACCGTGGCCGAGTGGAACAGTTCGAAACCGAAGAACAGAGTCGAAACCAAAGAGCAATAAGGGAGAGCTAGCCGAAACTCAGACGACGATGCCGCGAGCGGCGAGCCACGGGCGCGGGTCGATCTTCTTCGTGCCGTTCTGCCAGACCTCGAAGTGCAGGTGCGGGCCGGTGCTCTCGCCGCGGTTGCCGATCTCGGCGATCTGCTCGCCGCACTTGACCTTCTGGCCTTCGTGGACGGAGAAGCTGTTCATGTGGCCGTAGACCTGGATGGTGCCGTCGTCGAGCTGGACGCGGACCCAGAGGCCAAAGCCGCTGGCGGGGCCGGCCTGGATGACGGTGCCGTCGGAGGCGGCGTAGATCGGGGTGCCGATCGAGTTCGCGATGTCGATGCCGAGGTGGCTGCTGCCCCAGCGGGCGCCGAAGCCCGAGGTGAACGTGCCGTGGGCCGGCAGGCAGGTCTTGGGGCGCTCGGCTTCTTCCTTGGCCTTCTGCGCGGCCGCGGCTTCGGCCTTTTCGCGGGCTTCGGTGACCTTCAGGCTGTCGGCCATGCGGGCGGCCTCGGCGGAGGCGTCCATCGAGTGGCCGACGGGCAGCAGCTCGGGGGCTCCCCCTGAACCCGCGCTGCCGAGGGTGAACGAGGCGCTCGCGTCCTGGGCGTTGGCGAGCGGGGTGACGGCGGTGTCGGAATCGGTCGTCACGGTTTTGAGGGTCTGGCCCGCGGCGGCAGCGGCGAACGCGCCGGCCGCGACAGCTGCGACCACGACCCGCCCACGCAGGGCGGAGGACGGCGGGGCGATGCGGTGCGAACCCCGCACGCGGATGACCGCACCGTCCAGTGCGTCCTTCAGCGCCGGGGAAGGGGCTTGGCCGCCGGGGGAGCGGTGTGAAGCCAAGACAGGGCCTTCCATCGTCGGGGAGCCGGGTCGTCGCGTGACTACGGGCGGGGGATCCCGTTGAGCCGACCTCGGGGGTGGTTGGCTCGGCGTTGCGCTTCGTGACCTGACTGTAATGGGGACCGTGGGACAGTAACGAAGGGGCACCGTTGTCAGCAAGGTGCGCCCGCCGTTTCGGCCGAACGGGCGGCTCCCATCACGCTGCTAGCTGTAGGGATTACCTAAAGTTAATCCGAAACTACTCCGATCGGTGTGATCTCTGTTACAGGACTTTCGGGCATTCGCGCCCCAAACGGCCCCGTCGCACCCCGCCGAACGGCCCCACCGTTGAAATAAACGTTTGCGGTCCCGTGTTGAAGGGAATCCACGCTCGCGCATGTGGCGCCGGTCACTCGCCTCCCCGGGTGATCACCCGCTTGACCGATCAAACCGCCGACGGGGGCCGACACCACGCCGCCACCGGTTGCGACCCCGCGAAGCCGTGCCCCGTCCGGCCGCCGTAGTTCCCGTGGACGGCAACGGGCACCGGGTCGCTCGCTGCTGGGCTCGCGGTGCTCCGGTTCCCGCGGGCCTGCGGTCATGGCCGACTGCCATCGCCGCGCCGCCGGAGCGGTTGGGCCGCTTCGCATCGACTGGCTTTTGGCTTTCGCGCCTTCGGCTCCCGGTCGCCGCCGGCTGCCGTAGTCCCGTGGATGGCAAGGCGGATGGGGCCGCTCGCTGTTGGGCTCGCGGTGCTCTGGTTCCCGCGACCTGCGGTCGTTGCGACTGCCACTGCCGTGTCGCCGGAGTGGTTGGGCTGCTTCGCGTTGACTGGCTTTCGCATCTTCGGCTCCCGGCCGCCGCCTGCTCTACCAGTGCCGATGCCCGCCCTCGCCTTGCCGGCCGCTCTGCCGCCGTCGCACTGCGGGGGCCGCGCGGTGTCCGACTTGCTAGCGTCGCGTCCGATGACTTCGTCCGAAGGACCCCACGACGGGGACTCCTCCCCGGCCCGTTCCGGCTCCGACCCGGACAGCCCCAGGCCGCCCGCCGGCCCCCGGCGGCCCAGCCTCGCCGAGCGCAAGGCCGCCGCCCGCGAGCGCGCCCGCGCCGAGACCCGCCGCGAGCGCCGCACGGGCGGCCGCGGGTCCGCGGGCAGCCCCGGCGCCGCGGCCGGCCTCGATGCCACCGGCGGCGTCTCGTCCCGCGCGAACGGCAACGTCCCCGCGAACGGCACGGCTCCCGCCGATGCCGGCGACGAGCCACCCGCCGCCCGCGGCGAGGCAGGGGCCTCGGCCGGTAGCGCCTGTGGCGGGGGCCGAGGGCAGCGCACTGTGAGCGGCGAGGTCCGCGCTGGCGAGCCGAGCATCGCGACCGGCGGCACCGACACCGCGCGGCAGCGAGAGCGCAGCAGCGCGCACGATGAACTCGGCACGATCGATCGTGAGGCGAGTGCCCGAAGCGGAGCCGGGGCTGCGAGTCATGGCACTCGTCGCAAGGAGAGCTCGGCGGCCGGCGGTGGCGTCACCCGCACCAAGCCCGGCAGCGCCACGACCACCGAACCGGACCAGGCCCCCAGCCCCCGCTTCGACCCCGACCTCGAATACACCGACCGCGTCCCTTCCCCGCAGCTCAAAACCGCCGTCGCGCTCCTGAGCATCGGCGCCCTCGCCCTGACGGCCGGCGCGATCCTCCCCGTCTCGCCCGACGCGAACCCCGGCTACCTCGCCTGGCCCCTCCTCGCGCTCCTCGCGCTGGTCCCCGCGGGCATCGTCGCCGCAGCGGCCTACAGCGGCAGGCACGGCCTGGCCGCCGGCCTCACCGCGGGCCTGGCCGCCCTCGCCCCCGGCCGCCTCCTCCTCGACCTGCAGTTCTTCGCCAACGGCTCCAAAACCGTCCGCCCCGAGCTGTATCTCCCGGACCGCCTGCTGGACCGCAGTGCGGTCGGCGCGGGGTTCTGGCTGCTCCTCGCCGGCCACGTCCTCACGATCGCCGCCGGGATCGCGGCCGGGCAGGTGGCGCGGCAGCTCAACGAGGTCGCGGGCGACGACGGCGGACGACGGCGCTGGCGGCTGGTCGTTCCGCTGCTCACCATCGCCGCGGGCGTCGGCCTGCTGATGGCGCCCGTCATCTCGGACAACCCGTTCTTCCCGGCGCACTCAGCGTTCGAAGGTCCCGGCCTTGCACTCACCGGTTACGTCGTCATCGCGGGCGCGCTGCTTCTCGCTGTCGTGCTCGGGTTCGGCGCGGCGTCCGACGGCGTGGCGCGTGGGACGCTGGGCGGTGCGGCCGCGGCAACGTTCGCCGTGGCGCTGCCGCCGTTGGTCGGCGGGCTGGCGGTGGGCGGACTGCATCTCGCGTGGGGACCGGTTGTCGCCGTCGTGGCGATGCTGGTGGTGCTCGTCCTGGCACCCCTCGCGACGCCTCAAATCGCCCAGGTCGAACGCACCGATCTGGCCGGCGAAGCACGCGTCCCGAGCCTCACGCTGTGGCGCACCGCCACGGCCCTGCTCGCTTTGCTGACGGCAGTCGTCGGAGTTGTGGGCGCGCTCGCCCCGCAGCTCGACACGGCCACCGCGACCCAGAGCCCCGCCCGCTGGCTCCTGCTCACGGCCGCGATCCTCGTCGCCCTGCCGGCGCCGTTCCTGTTCGCGTACAAAACCGCCCGCGGCATCCTCGCCGTCCTCTGGGCCGGCGTCGTCCTCGCCGGCACGGCCGTGCTCAGCACCGCCATCACCGCGTCGCAAGCGACCGGGCTGTCGGGGCTGGACGGTCTCGGCGGCACCATCAGCTACCACCTCGGCGCCGGCGCCGTGTTCACCGCGATCGCGCTCGGCCTCGCCGGGCTCACGGCGCTCGCGGCCGCTGTCACCGGCGTCGTCGAGCGTGACGACGAAGGCACCGAAGGCCCGCGCCCCCGCGTACTGCTGCCCGTCGCTGCGGCCGCGATCCTGTCCGTCCTCGCCTTCGGCACGCCGGTCTTCACCGCGCCCGACTACCCGTCGCCCGGGCTCTGGTCCGATTTCGACACTCCGTCGTGGGGACTGCTCACGGCGCTGCTGGTCGTTCTCGGCGTGCTCGCGCTGAGCGTCCGCTCACGGCCCGGGGCCGCCGCGGCCGCGCTCACCGGGGCGGTGCTCGTGCTGGCCGTCCACGTGGCACAGCTGCCGCTCGTCGGGATCGCCGGACGGACGCCCGCGCTCGGGTTCTGGTTCGGCCTCGCCGCGATCGTCGTAACGGCAACAGCCGCCGCGACGGCCGCCGCCGGGGGCGAAAAAACGGCCCCGGTGGGCGGACTCACACCCCCTGACCGCGCACGGTGACCGACTTCACCAGGTGCGGAGTCCCCTGCTTCTGCGCTGGTCGCTAACCTCGACTGGTCCGACAGCGCGGTTCGGTAACGGACCACCACAGTGGCGTGTCGTCAGGAGACTGGAGTAGTGGACCTCTACGAGTACCAGGCGAGGGATCTCTTCGCCGCCCACGGAGTACCGGTTCTGCCGGGCTCGGTGGCAAACACCCCCGAAGAAGCCAAGGCCGCCGCGGAGCAGATCGGCACCCAGGTCGTCGTCAAGGCGCAGGTGAAGGTCGGCGGTCGCGGCAAGGCCGGTGGCGTCAAGCTGGCCCAGACGCCGGACGAGGCCAAGGAGAAGGCGGAAGCCATCCTGGGTCTCGACATCAAGGGCCACATCACGCGCCGCGTGCTCGTGGCGGAAGCGTCGGACATCGCGTCCGAGTACTACTTCTCCTTCCTGCTGGACCGGTCCAACCGGACCTTCCTGGCGATGGCGTCGTCCGAGGGCGGCATGGAGATCGAGCAGCTCGCCGTCGAGCGCCCCGAGGCGCTCGCCAAGATCCCGGTCGACTCGGTCACCGGCGTCGACAAGGCGAAGGCGCTCGAGATCCTCAAGGCGGGCAACTTCCCGGCCGACATCATCGACGAAGCCGCCGACGTGGTCGTGAAGCTCTGGGAGACCTTCGTCTCCGAGGACGCCACCCTCGTCGAGGTCAACCCGCTGGTGCGCGACCCCCAGGACAAGATCATCGCCCTCGACGGCAAGGTCACCCTGGACGAGAACGCTTCCTTCCGTCAGCCGGGCCACGAAGCCCTGGTGGACAAGGACGCCGAGAACCCCCTCGAGGCGAAGGCCAAGGCCAAGAACCTCAACTACGTCAAGCTCGACGGCCAGGTCGGCATCATCGGCAACGGCGCCGGGCTCGTCATGTCCACTTTGGACGTGGTGGCGTACGCGGGTGAGAAGCACGGCGGCGTGAAGCCGGCGAACTTCCTCGACATCGGCGGCGGCGCGTCGGCGGAGGTCATGGCGGCCGGTCTGGACGTCATCCTCAACGACACCGACGTGAAGAGCGTCTTCGTCAACGTCTTCGGCGGCATCACCGCGTGCGACGCGGTGGCCAACGGCATCGTCGAGGCCCTGAAGATCCTGGGCGACGAGGCCACCAAGCCGCTGGTCGTCCGCCTGGACGGCAACAACGTCGTCGAGGGTCGCCAGATCCTGGCCGACGCGAACCACCCGCTCGTGACCGTGGTGGACACAATGGACAACGCGGCCGACAAGGCTGCCGAGCTCGCCGCGGCAGGTGCGTGAGATGTCGATCTTCCTGAACGAGAACAGCAAGGTCATCGTGCAGGGGCTCACCGGCTCCGAGGGCATGAAGCACGCGACCAAGATGCTGAAGTCCGGCACGAACATCGTGGGTGGCGTCAACGCCCGCAAGGCCGGCCAGACCGTGACCATCGAGGGCAAGGACCTCAAGGTCTTCGGCACCGTCGAAGAGGCGATCAAGGAGACCGGCGCCGACGTGTCGGTCATCTTCGTGCCGCCGAAGTTCGCCAAGGACGCCGTGATCGAGGCCGTCGACGCCGAGATCCCGCTCGCCGTGGTGATCACCGAGGGCATACCGGTGCACGACTCGGCCTACTTCTGGGCCCACGCCGTCGCCAAGGGCAACAAGACCCGCATCATCGGCCCGAACTGCCCGGGCGTGATCAGCCCCGGCAAGTCCAACGCCGGCATCATCCCCGCCGACATCTCGGGCCCGGGCCACATCGGCCTCGTGTCGAAGTCCGGCACGCTGACCTACCAGATGATGTACGAGCTGCGTGACATCGGCTTCTCCACCGCCGTCGGCATCGGCGGTGACCCCATCATCGGCACCACCCACATCGACGCCCTCGAGGCGTTCGAGAAGGACGCTGACACCAAGGTCATCGTGATGATCGGTGAGATCGGTGGCGACGCCGAGGAGCGCGCCGCGGCCTTCATCAAGGAAAACGTCACCAAGCCGGTGGTCGGCTACGTCGCGGGCTTCACCGCCCCCGAGGGCAAGACCATGGGTCACGCGGGTGCCATCGTGTCCGGTTCCTCCGGCACGGCGGCCGCGAAGAAGGAGGCCCTCGAGGCTGCCGGCGTCAAGGTCGGCAAGACCCCGAGCGAGACCGCCGTCCTCGCGCGCGAGCTGTACAACAACCTCTGACCTGCATAAACGCGGGTCACACGGGCCGGGCACCAGAATCGGTGCCCGGCCCGTGGCGTTTCCGGCTGCAACCGAACGGGCATCCCGTGCGTCCAACGGCCCGGACGGGGGACCCTCGGATGCGCTAGCGTTCGGCGACGCGGCCGTCACGTGATTCGTCCGGGTGCCACCTTCCCCCGGAGTTGCCGGCGAACGACAGGAGAGCTTCCGATGACCTTCCCCAGCGGCGGGCCTGGCTACCCCCAGCAGGGCGGTGGCCAGCAGCAGCCCCAACAGGGACCGCCCCCGTCGGGCGGGTTCCCGCAACAGCAGCCGCAGCAGGGACCGCCGCCTTCGGCCGGTCCGGTGCTGCCGCAGAACCTTCCGCTCGTGCTCGCGCTCGTGGTGACCGTGCTGGGCGTCGTCCAGTACTTCATCGGCTTCTCCGACGAAGCGGGTGACGTCGGCCAGGACACGATCTTCCTGCTCACCGGTGGCCTGCTCGCGGCGCTGCACGCGCTGCCGAAGGCGCCGCGCGTGCTGCCGTTCGCCGCGCTGTTCAGCGTGGTCGGCGCGCTCGGGACGCTCGACACGGTGGTGGCCGAGCAGAGCACGCCGGGCATCGTCACGGTGGTACTGATCCTCGGCATCGTGCAGATGCTGGTCGCGGTGGCCGCGCTGCTGATGGAGTACGGCGTGCTCAAGCCGCCCGCACCCAAGCCCGCCGTGCCGCACTACCAGCAGTACGGCCAGGCGGGGCCCTACCAGCCGCAGCAGCAGCCGGGCCAGTTCTCGCAGCAGCCGGGCGCGACGCCGCCGGGCCAGCAGGCGACCACGTACGCGCCGCAGCAGGGCCAGTTCTTCCAGCAGCCGCAGGGAGAGCAGGGCAAGCCCCCGGCCACGCCGCCGGGCGGTTTCGGCCAGCAGGGCTGACCCGGCGCCGGCCCGACCGCCCCAACACGGCGTTCGGTGCGCTTGTCACCTCGTGAAAACACCCGCTGTGACTCTCCGTGTCACAGCGGGTGTTTCTTGTGTTCGGGTGCCCCCGACCGGGTGGGTTAGCTTCGCCACGCCCGGGGTGGGCGGCGTGCCTCACCCGAACGGTCCAGCACGGGTGTCAAGGTGCGAAGCATGCAGCAGCTCACCAGTTCTCAACGCCCGCCGGGCGGCGAGCCGGTGGGCGACACCGTCGAACTCGACGCCGAGGTCGCTCCGGCCACCCGGGTGCGGGTGTTGCTCACCGCCGCCTTCGGCCCGCTGATCACGGAGTACGCCGTGGTCGCGACGCTGGTCGCGCTCGTCGCGCTGACCGCCGAACGCACCGCGTTCTCCGCCGTCGGCGTGCTGCTCTCGGCCGGCCCGGGCTGGCTCGCGGGGTTCCAGGTGCAGCTCGGCATCGGCGGCCACCCGCTGGGCGTGCTGCCGCTGCTGCCGACGATCGGCGCCGTGCTGCTCGTGGCGCGCACCGCGTCCGGCGCCGCGCTGCGGCTCGGCTGCACGACGCTGCGGCAGGCCGTTCCCCTGATCTCCGTGATCGGCGCCGCGCACGCGTTGTTCGGCCTCCTGATCGGCCTGCTCTCGCTCAGCGCGCCGGTGCGGGTGAACCCGTTGCTGGCGTTCGTGGTGCCCGGCGTGTTCGCCGTGCTGGCGGCCACGGGCGGTGCGGTGCGCCGCTGCGGCCTGCCCGCGGCGGTGGCCGAGCGACTCGACCCGTCGGCCGTGCGCGGCCTGCGCGCGGGCGCGCTGGGGCTCGCGGCGCTGCTGGCCGTGGGCGCGATCGTGTTCACCGTCGCCACGGTGGCGTCAGTGTCCACTGTGGACGATCTGTTCGAGCCTTCGTTCGGCAACAGCTTCGGGCTGTTCCTGCTTTCGGTGGCGTACCTGCCCAACGCCGTGGTGGCGGCGCTGTCGTTCGTCAGCGGACCCGGTTTCACGGTCGGGTCGCTCGACGTCAGCCTCGTCAGCTACCGCGGTGGCTCCGTGCCCGCGGTGCCGCTGCTCGGCGGAATCCCCGAGCACACCGCCGCGTGGTGGCCCGTGCTGCTGGTGCTGCCGGCGGCCGTCGGCGCGCTGGTCGGCTGGTCGGTGCGCCACGCGGACGACGACCCTGCCGGCCGGATCCGGATCGTCGCCGTCGCGGGTGCCGTGGTCGGGTTCGGCTGCGTGGTGCTGGGGACGCTCGCGGGCGGACGTCTCGCCGACGGCCCGTTCGACCCGGTGAGCGTGCCGGTCGGGGTGGCGTCGATCGTGGCGTTCTGCTGGATCGTGATCCCGGGTGGGTTCGTGGCGTTCTTCGCCGGTGAGCACGCGCCGGCCGCGCCGCCGGACACGCTGGAGGTCGAGGACGCCGGCGAGTTCGTCGGCGAAGAGGACCTGGCTGACGAAGACCTGGCCGAAGCTTCCGACGAGTCCGACGAGTCCGAAGAAGACACGGACGAGCCGGGCGAGTCCGAAGAAGACACGGACGAGCCGGGCGAGGAAGACGTCGACGAGGTCGATCCCGAGCTCGATCCCGAAGAGGCGCTGGCCGACGTCGACACCGAAGAGTTCGACACCGACGAGTTCGAGGCCGAGTTCACCGAGCCGGAGCCGGAGCCCGGAACCGCTCCCCGGCCCCGGCAGCCCGAGCCCGACTACGACGAGTACGACGCCGAAGCCGAGGCCGAACTGGGCCTCGAGCTGCCCGAAGACGTCGCGCTCGACCAGCCGGAAGCCGGCCCGGACCGGGCTTCCGACGGGCCCGGAGCTGTGACCGAGTCCACCGACGGCTCCGGTGAGGACGAGGGCCGCGAGCGCGACCGTTAGGGTTGGGGTGACCTGGTGAAGCGCGGTGCGCCCGAGGTGCGCCGCCGCCGTGCAAGGAGCCCGTTCTGGCCAGCCGCTTGGACCTGCCGACCCCGGTGAAGATCGTCGTGCTCGCGTCCGGTTCGGGCACGCTGCTGCAGGCGGTGCTCGACGCCGTTGCCCGCCCCGCCTTTCCGGCGCGGGTCGTGGCCGTGGGCGCCGACCGCACGGGCATCGAGGCGCTGGCGCGGGCCGAGCGCGTGAGCGTGCCGTCGTTCACCGTCCGCGTCGCCGACCACCCCGACCGCGACGCGTGGGACAAGGCGCTCACCGACGCCGTGGCCGCGTACGAGCCCGATCTGGTGGTGTCGGCGGGGTTCATGAAGATCCTCGGCGCGCAGTTCCTGTCGCGCTTCGCGAACCGGGTGATCAACACGCACCCGGCGTTGCTGCCGTCGTTCCCGGGGATGCACGCGGTCGCCGACGCGCTGGCGGCCGGCGTGAAGGTGACCGGGTCGACCGTGCACTTCGTCGACGCGGGCGTGGACACCGGCCCCGTCATCGCCCAGGAGGCGGTGGTCGTGGAGGCCGACGACACCGAAGACGTCCTGCACGAGCGGATCAAGGCCGTGGAACGCAGGCTGCTGGTTGAAACGATCGAGCGACTCGGCCGTGGTGGCTGCACCGTGGACGGACGAAAGGTGAGGTTTTCGTGAGCACTCCAGAGGGACGACGCCCGGTCCGGCGCGCGCTGATCGGCGTCTCGGACAAGGCCGGCCTGCTCGAGCTCGCGACCGGTCTGCACGCCGCGGGTGTGGAGATCGTGTCGACCGGCGGTACCGCGAAGGTGATCGCGAACGCCGGGGTGCCCGTCACGCCGGTGGAGCAGGTGACCGGGTTCCCCGAGTCGCTCGACGGCCGTGTGAAGACGCTGCACCCGCGCGTCCACGCGGGGCTGCTGGCCGACCAGGACAACCCCGACCACGTCGAGCAGCTGCGGAAGCTCGAGATCGCGGCGTTCGACCTGCTCGTGGTGAACCTGTACCCGTTCACGCAGACGGTGGCGTCGGGCGCGAGCCCCGAAGACTGCGTGGAGAACATCGACATCGGCGGCCCGGCGATGGTGCGCGCGGCCGCGAAGAACCACGGCAGCGTCGCGGTGGTCGTGGACCCGTCGCGTTACGCGTGGGTGCTGGAGCAGGTCGCGGCGGGCGGCTTCGAGCTCGTCGACCGCAAGCGGCTCGCGGCGCAGGCGTACGCGCACACGGCGGCGTACGACACGGCTGTCGCTTCGTGGTTCGCCAATGTGTACGCGCCGGCGGACGACTCCGGTTTCCCCGACTTCCTGGGCGCCACCTGGGATCGCGCCGACGTGCTGCGCTACGGCGAGAACCCGCACCAGAAGGCCGCGCTGTACCAGAGTGCGCAGCCGGGCCTCGCGCACGCGGAGCAGCTGCACGGCAAGGCCATGTCGTACAACAACTACGTCGACACCGACGCCGCTCGCCGCGCCGCGTTCGACTTCGCCGACCCCGCCGTCGCGATCATCAAGCACGCCAACCCGTGCGGCATCGCGGTGGGCGTGGACATCGCCGAGGCGCACCGCAAGGCCCACGCGTGCGACCCGGTTTCGGCCTACGGCGGCGTGATCGCCACGAACCGGCCGGTGACCGTCGACGCGGCGGAGCAGATCGCCGAGGTGTTCACCGAGGTCGTGCTGGCCCCGGACTTCGAGCCGGAGGCGCTGGAGATCCTGCAGCGCAAGAAGAACGTGCGGCTGCTGAAGCTGCCCGTGATCGAGAACCCGGCGCCCGTCGAGCTGCGCCCGATCTCCGGCGGCGTGCTGGTGCAGACCGTCGACGCGATCGACGCGCCCGGCGACGACCCCGCCAACTGGCAGCTCGCCACGGGCACGCCGGCCGACTCGGCGACCCTGGCCGACCTCGCCTTCGCGTGGCGCGCGTTGCGTGCGGTGAAGTCCAACGCGATCCTGCTGGCCCACGACGGCGCGACCGTCGGCGTCGGCATGGGCCAGGTCAACCGCGTCGACTCGTCGCGGCTCGCGGTCGCGCGCGCGGGCGACCGGGCGAAAGGTTCCGTCGGAGCGTCCGACGCGTTCTTCCCGTTCCCGGACGGGCTCGAGGTCCTGCTCGAGGCCGGCGTGCGCGCCGTCGTGCAGCCCGGCGGCTCCATCCGCGACGCCGAGGTGATCGCGGCGGCCGAGAAGGCGGGCGTCACCCTGTACCTGACGGGGACGCGCCACTTCGCACACTGAGGTTTTCTTGGGGGCCGGCTCTCTTTCGAGGGCCGGCCTTCTTTTTATTCGCGAAGGCGCGCGTATACGACTTCGTCACGGTAAGCGCCGTCTCGCCAGGTCACCTGGCACATCAGGCCCTCGCGGTGGAAGCCCGCCTTCTCCAGCACGCGCTGCTCGGCGAGGTTCTCGCTGTCGGTGAACGCCTCGAGCCGGTGGGCGCGCGTGAAGCGGAACAGGTGCTCGACCAGCAGGCGATGGGCCTTCGTGCCGAGGCCGTGGCCGCGGTGGTCGGGCAGCAGCGTCACCCCGATCTCGAAACAGCCACCCGCCGGCCCACCTCGATCGGCGGCCTCCCAGCTCGCCATCCCGGCCACCACCCCGTCCACGCTCACCGCGAGGGCCGTCGACGCGTCCCCCACGAACCCGTCCTCGGCGAACCGCCGCCGGCGCTCCTGCGTGCTGCCGAACCCGGCCCACTGGAACGCGCCCAGCACCTCGGGCTCCACGGCGAACCGATCGAGCACCGGCAGATCTTCCTCGGCGAACGGCCGCAGGGCGAGGTGTTTCATGCTTGTCTCCACCAGCTTCGCTCGGACGTGGTACGGACCGGTGGCCCCGTTCGGCCCAGTGTATCGCGGACACCGAGCGTGTTGTGGTTGTCGCGCTTCGGGTTCTGTTGTTCTACTTAGGACGGTTGCGTGCGCAACGGGCGGAAGAACTCGCGGATCTCGGTGACCAGCTCGTCCGGTCGCTCCAGAGCTGCGAAGTGACCACCGTCGTCGAATCGGGTGAATCGTGTCAAGTTGTACGCACGCCGGACCCACTCCTCGGGCGGGGTGAAGTTGTCCCCTGGCGAAGGAGGCGAAGCCGGTGGGCGTGGCGACGTGACCGGGGGTGTTGCGGCCCAGCATGCCTTCGGTGTGCATGGTTTCGTAGTACAGGCGGGCGGAGGTGGTGATGGTGCCGGTCAGCCAGTAGAGGGTGATGTCGGTGAGGAGTTCGTCCTTGCTGACACGGACTCGACGTCGCCGCCGCAGTCGCTCCACTCGCGGAACTTCTCGACGATCCACGCGGCCAGCCCGGCGGGGGAGTCCGACAGCGCTGCGGCGAGGGTGGCCGGCTTGGTGCCCTGGAGCTGGGCGTATGCGCCTTCGGCGGTGAAGAAGTGTTCGGCCTGGGCGAGGAAGGCTTCTTCGGCGGAGGCGAGCGGGGTGCCGTCGAGCGCCGGCGTGGCGCCCATCAGGTCGAGGTGGATACCGATCAGGTGGTCGCCGTGGTCGCGCCCGAGGCGGCTAGTGATCTGCGCGCCGAAGTCGCCGCCCTGCGCGGCGTAGCGCGAGTAGCCGAGGACGTCGGTCATGAGCCGGTCGAACGGGTTCGCGATGGCCGTCGGGTTCATCCCGGGTGTGCCGGGGTGCGGGGAACCCGAAGCCGGGCAGGCTCGGGGCGATGACGTCGAACGCGTCGGCCGGGTCGCCGCCGTGTGCCGCGGGGTCGGTGAGCGGGCCGATGATCTTCGTGACTTCGAAGAACGAGCCCGGCCAGCCGTGCGAGAACAGCAGCGGGACCGGCCGGGGCCCAGTTCCTTGGTGTGGACGAAGTGCAACGTGGTGCCGCCGACGTCGGCGAGGAACAGGGGCAGCGCGTTGAGCCGGTTTTCGGCCGCGGGCCAGTCGAATTCGGTACGCCAGTAGTCGATGAGCTCGGCCAGGTAACCCGGCGGTGTGCCGTGGGTCCAGTCGCGCCCGGACAACGTGGGTGCGAAGCGGGTTCGGGCCAGGCGGTCTTTCAGGTCGGTGAGCTGTTCTTCGGTGGTTTCGCTGCGGAACGGGCGTAGCACTCGGGGGTCTCCTTCGCGGTGATCTCCCTTCGAGGATGCGGTCGTCGCGTGGGCGAGGCTGGCAGGAATTCGACATCAGACCCGGCTTGACACGGCTGCCGGATCCCGGTGTACTTGAGACATCGAACAGGTGTTCGATGAAGGGTGTCGAGGGCCGCCTTCCCCGCGGTGCGTCGGTGCTCGTCCTGTGGGGCCCTGGCCTGGGCCTGCGGTGAGGGTGGGCGCCGGCTTGTGCGTGGAGGGGAGGGGTGTGCGGTGACGGCAGTGGTGGAGCCGGTGGCTCGGCTCGCTGCGCTGCCCGGCGTGAGCACGGCGAGCCGGGTCGCGGAGCAGGCGGAGCACGCCAGGACGACGGGAAGGGTGCTCCCGGTGTCCCCGGCGTTGGCCGGCCTGCTGCCCGACGCGGGGCTCCGGCGCGGGAGCACCGTGGCGGTCCACCGCTCCCCGTCGCTGCTCCTCGCCCTGCTCGCAGAGGCCACCGCCGCCGGGTCGTGGGCGGCGGTGGTCGGCGTGCCCTCCCTGGGCATCGCCGCGGCGGCGGAGCACGGCGTCGAGGTGTCGCGCCTCGCCCTCGTGCCCCGCCCGGGCGCCGAGTACCCGTCCGTGGTCGCCGCCCTCCTCGACGGCGTCGACCTGGTGGTCACCGAGCCCCGCTCCGTCCGCCCCGCGGTCGCCCGGCGCCTCTCCGCCCGCGCTCGCCACCGCGGCACCGTCCTGCTCACCCTCGGCCCCTGGCCCGCGGCCGACGTGGAACTCCACTGCGTCCCGGGCGAGTGGGCGGGGTTTCTCGGCTCTGGGGCGGGGTTCCTGCGATCCCGGCCCGCCGAGGTCCACGCTCGCGGGCGGGGTTCCGCTGCTCGGCCCCGATCGGTTTCCGTCGCCTTGCCCGGCCCCGAGGGTCGTGCGCTTCCGGTGGAGCCGCTCGTGGTTCCGGTGGGTCTTCCGCTGCAGCGGCTTGACGAGGAGGCCGTGGGATGACCGCCGTCTGTGTTTCGCCACGTGGATCGCTGGGACAGCGACTACGCGATTCACGTCGTTTCGCTCCGGACTTCGCGCGGGATGGTCGTGCGAAGGTTGACAGGGGCCGTGGCGCCGCCTGCGCGGGTTTCGCACTCGCCGTAGTGCCGCGTGGGTCGGCTTTGCGCCGGCGTGCGCCCGGGTCGCACGTCCTGTCCTTTTCGGCAACCGCCGGATCCGGATCGTGGTCCGTCGCCGGAAGTGGATCGGCGCCGGTCGCCGAGCCGAGCCGCGGAACTCGCGTGACATCCGTCCACATCAGACACTCCGAGGTGGCCGGATGACCATCACCGAAGAAACCCCCAGAACCACCACCCTCCCCGCCCGGATGCTCGTCCTCTGGTGCCCCGACTGGCCCGCCGTCGCGGCGGTGGCCGCGGCCGGCGCGCCGCTCACCAAGCCGGCCGCGGTGTTCCTCGCCAACCGTGTCGTGGCGTGTACCGCGGTGGCGCGCAAGAACGGCGTGCGGAGGGGGATGCGGCGGCGGGAGGCGGAGTCGAAGTGTCCCGAGCTGGGCGTGTTCGGCGTGGACGACGGGCGGGACGCGCGGCTGTTCGAGAACGTCGCGCGCGCCGTGGAGGAGCTGGTCGTCGGGCTGGAGGTGGTGCGGCCGGGGCTGATCGCGGTGCCGGTGGCGGGCGCGGCGGGCTACTTCGGCGGCGAGCACCCGCTCGCGGAGAAGTTGCTGGACCAGGTGGCCGCGGTGGCGGGCGTCGAGTGCCAGGTCGGGGTGGCGGAGGGGCTGTTCGGGGCCACGATCGCGGCCCGGCACGGTGAGTTCGTGCCGCCCGGGGAAACGAGACAGTTCCTCGCACCCCTGCGCATCACCGAGCTCGACCAGCCCGACGTCGAGCGCAAGGAGCTCGTCGACCTGCTCACACGCCTGGGCCTCAAGACACTCGGGGCGTTCGCGGAGCTGACCGAACGCGATGTGATGTCCCGCTTCGCCCTCGACGGCGTGCTCGCCCACCGGCTGGCGCGCGGGCTGTCGGAGCGCCCTCCGCTGCGCCGCAAACCGCCGGCCGACCTCACCCTCACCGAGGAGTTCGACCCGGTGCTGGAGCGCATCGACGTCGCGGCGTTCCTCGCCAAGAACCTCGGCGCGCGGTTCCACGCGGCGCTGGCCGATCGCGGCCTGGCGTGCACGCGCCTCGGCATCTACGCCACCACCGAGGACGGCGAGCAGCTCGGCCGCGTCTGGCGTTGCGCGGAACCCCTGACGCCCCAAGGGGCCGCCGACCGCGTGCGGTGGCAGTTCGAGGGCTGGCTGAAGGGCAACCGGCCCACCTCGGGCGTCGCGCGGCTGCGGCTGGAGCCGGAGGAAACCGTCGAGGGCAAGTCCCTGCAGCTCGGCCTCTGGCACGGTGGCAACCGCAGTGAGGACGACGAGCTCACCACCGAACGCGCCGCCCGCGCCTTCGTCCGCGTGCAGGGCCTGCTCGGCCCCGAAGGCGTCGTCACCCCGATTCTCGACGGCGGCCGCGACCCCGCCGGCCGCGTCCGCCTCATCCCGTGGGGCGACCCGCGCGAGCCCGTCTCGCCGCCGGACGCCACGTGGCCGGGCCGCCTGCCCGCACCGTCACCCGCGACGGTGCTCGAACAACCCGTACCGGTCAAGGTCGTCGACGAGCAGGGCGTGCCCGTCGGCATCACCAGCCGCAAGCAGCTCACGGCACCGCCGTGCCGGCTGAGCGTCGCGGGCGCCCCTCCGCGGATGGTCCTCGACTGGGCCGGCCCGTGGCCCGTCGCGGCCAGCCGTCGCGTGGCCACGCCGCAACAGGCCCGCCTGCAGCTGCTCCTGGCCGCCGCCGGAGGAGACGACGCCGACGAAGCCGTGCTGGTCCTGTGCTCCGGCACCGAAAATCCTGTGTGGACAGTGGAAGGAATCTACGACTGATGGACGACGAGACCGAAACCGCCTCCGTGCGCCGGGAACCCCCGCTCATCCCGGGGCCCCGCAATTCCCCCGAAAACGACTAGATGGGCTGGAACAACCCGCCCGTCCCCTGGCAGGACCTCGCGCGGGCCCTGTCCGGCGACGGCGACGTGCCGCCCGGCGACCACGGCGACAGCCCGGCGTGGGGCCGTAAACGCGATGTCTACCGCCGCCCCGCCGACGTGCCGCCGCCGCGCAGCGAGGTCGAGTCCGGTCCGCGCGTGCCGTACGCCGAGCTGCACTGCCACTCCAACTTCAGCTTCCTCGACGGCGCCAGTCACCCCGAGGAGCTCGTGGAGGAGGCCGCGCGGCTCGGCCTCGACGCCATCGCGCTCACCGACCACGACGGCATGTACGGCGTCGTCCGTTTCGCCGAAGCCGCGAAGGAGCTGGGCGTTGCCACGGTGTTCGGCACCGAGCTGAGCTTCGGCCTCTCCGCCCCGCAGAACGGTGTCGCCGACCCCGAAGGCGAGCACCTGCTCCTGCTCGCGCGCGGCGACGACGGCTACCGCAGCCTGTGCCGCGCCATCACCGCCGGCCAGCTGCGCGGCTACGACGGCGTCGTCGGCGAACGAGCCGAAAAAGGCCGTCCCGTCTACGACCTGCGCGCCGTCGCCGAAGAGGTCACCGGCCAGTGCGCCGTGCTCACCGGCTGCCGCAAAGGCTCCGTCCGGCAAGCACTGCTGGGCGACGGCCCGGCCGCCGCGGCCACCCAGCTGAGAAAACTCGTCGAGCTCTTCGGCCGCGACAACGTCTACGTCGAGCTCTTCGACCACGGCCAGCCCCTCGACAGCACCCACAACGATCTTCTCGCCGAGCTGGCGAACGACTTCGGCCTGCCCACCGTCGCCACCACCGCCGCGCACTACGCCCGTCCCGAACGCGGCCGCCTCGCCGACGCCGTCGCCGCGATCCGCGCGCGCCGCGGCATCGACGACCTCGAAGGCTGGCTGCCCAGCGACGGCGCCGCTTTCCTGCGCTCCGGCACCGAAATGGCCGAGCGTTTCCGGCGGTACCCCGGCGCGGTCCAACGCTCGGCGCTGCTCGGCGTCGAATGCTCGTTCAAGCTGGAGCTCCTCGCGCCCGAGCTGCCACCGTTCGACGTGCCGGAGGGCCACACCGAGACGACGTACCTGCGCCACCTCACGATGAAAGGCGCCGAAGCGCGTTACCTCGGCAAGGAGGATGAAGCCGCCGCGTACGCCCAGATCGAGCACGAGCTGAAGATCATCGAAGACCTCGGCTTCCCCGGCTACTTCCTGATCGTCTGGGACATCGTCCGGTTCTGCCGCGACAGCACCATCCTCTGCCAGGGCCGGGGCTCGGCCGCGAACTCCGCCGTCTGCTACGCGCTGGGCATCACCAAGGTCGACCCGGTGAAGTACAAGCTGCTCTTCGAACGCTTCCTCGCCCCCGACCGCGACGGTTACCCCGACATCGACCTCGACATCGAGTCCGACCGTCGCGAAGAGGCCATCCAGTACGTCTTCGCCAAACACGGCCGCCTCAACACCGCGCAGGTCGCCAACGTGATCACCTACCGCGCCCGCTCCGCGATCCGCGACGCCGCCCGCGCGCTCGGCTACTCACCCGGCCAGCAGGACGCGTGGAGCAAGCAGATCGACCGCTGGGGAGCGTTGCGCAGCACCGAAAAGGACCACGACCACGACATCCCGGACGACGTCGTGCAGCTCGCGTTCGCCCTCGAGGACTTTCCGCGCCACCTCGGGATCCACTCCGGCGGCATGGTGATCTGCCAGGAGCCGGTGAGCCAGGTCTGCCCGGTCGAGTGGGCGCGGATGGAGAACCGCAGCGTGGTGCAGTGGGAGAAGGAGGACTGCGCCGCGGCCGGGCTGGTGAAGTTCGACCTGCTGGGCCTGGGCATGTTGTCCGCGCTGCACTACATGCTCGACCTCGTCGAGGAGTACAAGGGCGAGAAGATCGACCTGGCTGACCTGGATCTGAAGGACCAGAACATCTACCGGATGCTCTGCCGCGCCGACGCGATCGGCGTGTTCCAGGTGGAGAGTCGCGCACAGCTGGCCACGCTGCCGCGGCTGCGGCCGGAGGAGTTCTACGACCTGGCCGTGGAGGTCGCGCTCATCCGCCCCGGTCCGATCCAGGGCGGCTCCGTGCACCCGTACATCCGGCGCAAGCAGGGGCGCGAGAAGTGGGAGTACGACCACCCGCTGCTGGAAAACGCGTTGCACAAGACCAAAGGCGTGCCGCTGTTCCAGGAACAGCTGATGCAGATCGCGCTCGACGTCGCGAACTTCACCGCCGCGGAGGCCGACCAGCTGCGCCACGCGATGGGGTCAAAGCGTTCCGAGCGGAAGATGGAGCTGCTGCGTCAGCGGTTCCTCGACGGCGCGGCAGCCAACGGCCTGGAACCGGAGCTCGCGGAGAAGATCTTCCTGAAGCTCAAGGCGTTCGCGAACTTCGGTTTCCCCGAGAGCCACGCGCTGAGCTTCGCGTACCTGGTGTTCGCGAGCGCGTATTTCAAGTACTACCACCCGGACGCGTTCTGCGCGGGGCTGCTGCGCGCGCAGCCGATGGGGTTCTACTCGCCGCAGTCGCTGGTGGCCGACGCGCGGCGTCACAGTGTCACGGTGCTCGGCCCCGACATCAACCGCAGTCTGCCCCATGCGACACTGGAACCGTTGCCGGACAAGGGAAATCTGCACGCGGTCCGCGGCGGCCTCGGCACCGTGCGGCTGATCGGCGACGAGCTGGCGGAGAAGATCGTCGCCGAACGGTCGGGCGGCCCGTTCGCGAGCATGTCCGACCTCGCCCGCCGCGTGCGGCTCACCGCGCCGCAGCTGGAGGCCCTCGCCACGGCCGGCGCCTTCAGCTGCTTCGGCGGCGACCGCCGGCAGGCCCTGTGGTCCGCGGGCGCCGTCGCCCAGGACCGCCCGGAGAAGCTGCCGGGCACGGCTCCCGGCGTCGACGCCCCGACGTTGCCCGGCATGGACGAGCTCGACCTCGCCGCCGCCGACGTGTGGGCCACGGGCCTCTCGCCGGACAGCTACCCGACGGAGTTCGTGCGCGACCACCTCGACACCCTCGGCGTCGTCCCGGCCGCCCGCCTGCTCGACCAGCCCGACGGCGCCCGCGTCCTCGTCGGCGGCGCCGTCACGCACCGCCAGCGCCCCGCCACCGCCGGCGGCGTCACCTTCATCAACCTCGAGGACGAGACGGGCATGGTCAACGTCGTCTGCACTCTCGGCCTCTGGCAACGCTTCCACCGCGTCGCGCGCTCCAGCACCGCCCTGCTGGTCCGCGGCGTCGTCGAGCAGGCGGACGGCGTGGCGAGCGTGCGGGCTCAGAGGCTGGAGCCACTGCCGTTGCGGATCACGGCGAAGTCGCGTGACTTCCGGTGACCACGGCGGGGGCCCGGCGGGCGACTTCTCCACGCACGATCGGCGCCACCTCTGTACCCAGCAACTCGATGGCCCGCAGCAAATCCCGGTGCGAGACCGAGCCGATGCCCAGCTGCAGCAATCTCCGGTCGTGGCCGAAAAGCTCGTGCTGGTACAGGATTTTCTCCGCCACGGCCGCCGGCGAGCCCACCGCGTAGGCGCCGGTGACGGTGGTCTTCGCGGTGAACTCGGCGCGGGTCATGGGTGGGATGCCACGCTCGGCGATTAGAGGTCGGCCGCGGCCTGCGAAGTGTCGGCGACGAAGCCGTGCAGCGTGATCGCCATGGGTTGCGCGGCGTGGCCGTAGTGGGTGAGCGCGCGGAGGTGGACTTCGATCAGCGGGGCGAACTGCGGTGCCTGCCCGCCGAGGACGCCGAGCGCGAACGGCAGGCCGAGCCGCCCGGCGCGAACCACGGACGCGGGGCTGCCGCGAGGCACACCGGCAGCGGCGACTGCACCGGCCGGGGCAGGATCGGCTCGTCGACCAGCTGCGAGCGCATGATCGAGTCATTCGACACGGCCGCGACCACCGACGAGCTCCCCGCGAGAGCTTCGGCGCGGGCCATGTTCCGCGGCATGCGCCAAGCCCGCTGAAGCCGTGTGACATCCTGTCGGGGTGATCGAGACCGGTGAGGACTACCGCGACGCCGTGCTTTCCGGGCAGTGGTGGGAAAAGCGTCAGTTCACGGGTTGCGACTTCACCGAGGCCGACCTGCGTGACCTGCGCACGCGCGGCTGCACGTTCGACAACTGCGACTTCACCAAGACCGACCTCGCCGGCTCGCGCCACGACGCCTCGGCCTTCCGCAGCTGCACGTTCGACCGCACGGTGCTCGCCGACAGCAGGTGGTCGTCGTGCTCACTGCTCGGTTCGTCCTTTGTGGACTGCCGATTCCTGGGCATCGCGCTCACGGAGTGCGACCTGTCGCTGGCGTCTCTCGCCCACGGCCGGCTGCGCAAGCTGCACCTGTCCGGCCTGCGCATGCGCGAGGTCAACCTCACCGAGGCCGACCTCACCGACACCGACCTGCGCGACTCCGACCTCACCGGCGCCCGCCTCCTCGGTGCCAAGCTCTCCGGCGCCGACCTGCGCGGCACCCGGCTCGACGCCAACGCCCTCGTGCAGGCCGACCTGCGCGGCGCCTACGTCGACGTCGAGACGGCCATCGGGTTCGCCGCCGCCCACGGCCTCATCGTCAAGTAAAACCGGGCACGAAAGTGGCCGCCGCGCCGGGAGCCGGGACATGATGGGCGCGTGCAACCCGACGACGTGATCCAGGCCTACCAGGCGTTCTTCGCCGGCGAGCGGCGTCCTCTCGACGTCGTCGACTTCTTCCACGACGTGGTGGCCACCGTGCCCGCGTACCGGAAGTTCCTCGCGGCCGCCGACGTGGACCCCGAAACCGTCCGGAGCGAGGACGACTTCCGGCAGCTCCCGCTGACGTCGAAGGCCACCTACCAGAGCCAGTACCCGTTGCCTGAGCTCTGCCGCGACGGCCGGCTCGACGCCTGCGACATGATCGCCGTCTCCTCGGGTTCGTCCGGCACCCCGACGATCTGGCCGCGGTCCCTGGCCGACGAGCTCCACGTCGCCGAGCGCTTCGAACAGGTCTTCCGCACGTTCGAAGCCGACACCCGCAGCACGCTCGCCGTCGTCTGCTTTCCGCTGGGCACGTGGGTCGGCGGCCTGTTCACGGCCGCGTGCGTGCGGCACCTGGCGGCGAAGGGTTTCCCGATCACCACCGTCGCGCCGGGCAACAACAAGGCCGAGATCCTGCGCGTGCTGCCGGAGCTGGCGCCGCACTTCGAGCAGGTCGTGCTGCTGGGCTACCCGCCATTCGTGAAGGACGTGGTCGACAGCGGCACCGGCTGGGCCGACCACGTGATCAAGATGGTGTTCGCCGGCGAGGTGTTCAGCGAGGAGTGGCGCGACCTCGTCGCTGCGCGCGCAGGAGTCGTGGATCCCGTCAGCGCCATGGTTTCCCTCTACGGCACCGCCGACGCCGGCGTGCTCGGCACCGAAACCCCGACGTCGGTGTCGATCCGCCGGTTCCTCGCGGGACGACCGGAACTCGCCCGCGAGCTCTTCGGCGAATCTCGCCTCCCGACCCTCGTGCAGTACGACCCCGCCAGCCGCTTCTTCGAGGCCGACAACGGGACCCTGCTCTTCTCCGGCGACAACGGCGTGCCCTTGATCCGCTACCACATCGCCGACGAAGGCGGTGTCCTCTCGCATGCCGACCTGCTGGAGTTCTGCTCCCGCAACGGTTTCACGCCCGCCGACGGCCCGGACCTGCCGTTCGTCTACCTCTTCGGCCGCTCCCTGTTCACGGTCTCCTTCTTCGGCGCCAACATCTACCCGGAGAACGTGACCGTCGGCCTCGAACAGCCGGAAGTCAGCGGCTGGGTCACCGGCAAGTTCGTGCTCGAGACCTACGAGGACGCCGACCGCGACCGGCGCCTGCGGATCACCGTGGAGCTGGCGCCCGGCCACGACGGCGACGCCGCGCAGCTCGCCACCTCGATCCGCGCCCAGCTCCTGCGTCTCAACAGCGAGTTCGCCCACTACGTGCCCGCCGAACGGCAGCTGCCCGAGATCGTCCTGCGGCCGGCCGGCGATCCCGAGTACTTCCCGGTCGGCGTCAAGCACCGCTACACCCGCGGCGCATGAGAAAGGGCGGGACCCGCAGGCCCCGCCCCTTCAGCACGCAACTCGATCACCGAACAACTCAGTCGATCGGCGGTTCACCCGGCTCCAGCTCGAGCAGATCGCCCTCGGCCAGCAGCTCCTCGATCGACGCGGGCAGCAGGTACGCCGAACCCCCGCCGGGCTGGTTGAACCACGGGATCGCGACACCGGCGAGCGTCTCGAGCGGACGCTGCACGCGGTACACGTGGTACGGCCGGTTCACCCACTCCGGCACCAGCGAACGCTCCTCGAACGGCGTCCCCGCCGCGTAGGTCAGGTTGCCGCTCGGGCCGCCGAAGCGGTCGAGTTCGCTGCCCGCGGGCAGTTCACGTATTTCCTTGCCGCGGAACAACGTCAGCGGCGGCTCACCCGACAGCGGCCCGATCGGCCACTGGTTGTTGCCACCGCCACCGCCACCGGCTGCGGCTCGCGGCGCTCCGTTGGCTCGCGCCGGCTCCTCCCGACGCGGCGGCGCGACCGGCGCACCCGGTCCACCGGGGCCACCAGGACCGGCCGGACCACCGAGACCAGGACCGCCAGGCCCACCGGGTCCACCAGGCCCACCCGGTCCACCGACGGGAGCACCCGGCGGCACACCGGGCCCGGTCGGCAGGCCCAGCCCGCCACCCACAGGGGGAGCGGGCGGCATCGGCGGCTCCCGGCGCTGCAGCGGCTGAACCGGCGGGGTCACCTGCGTCGGCGGCTGCGGGGGCGGGGGTGGCGGGACCTGTCGCTGCGGCGGCTCTTCGGCCTCGGGCTCGTCGCCCAGCAGCTCCTCGGCCGGCGTGAACGCCGTCTGCTCCTGCGGCGGCACGGCCTCGCGCGGGCGCACCGGGAACGACCCCGTGGCGACCTCCGGCGAAAGCGTCGCCACCACCGGCGGCTTCGGGGCTTCGGCCACGGGCTCTGCCGGCGGCGCGGGCGGCTGCTCCTCGGCGGGCTCGTGGCCGTCGGGGTGCAGCAGGACCTTGCCGAGCATGAACGCGGCGGCGTCGTCGGAGTCGCCGAACACGGCCGGGTTGATCAGCTCGCCGTCGTACCAGCCGACGCGCCAGCCCTCGTCCACCTGCTCTACGGTCCAGCCGCGCTCGGTCGGCGTGCCCAGCTGGTAGGCGGCGTCCGGCACGTCCAGCTCGTCGAGGCGCGTCTGCAGCTTCGCCAGCGCGGGTTCGGCCGGCAGCTCGCGGCGCGGCCGCCTCGGCGGCTGCTGGGGCCGCCGCGGCGGGGCCTGCGGTTCCGCGGCCGGCTCCGGCCGGGCACCGGCGCGCGGGGGCACGGGCAGCTCGGGCACCGGCAGGGCACCCGGCACCCCGTCGTCGGGCGTGATCATCGTGGTCGGCGGGCCCGAGTCGAAGTCCGGTTCGCGGCCGGCGGGGGCGCCACCGTCGCGCGGCTGGTCGCCGTACTGGCCTTCGCCGTACTGGGACTCGCCGTACGGCTGCTCGTCGTAGTGCTCGTCGTCCTCGTACTGCTCGTCCTGGTACTGGCCCGACTGGTCGTACTGGCCGTCTTCGAAGTGCGGGCCGTTCTCGAACGTCTGCGTGTTCTCGAGCGGCTGGCGACCCTCGAACGACCGCGCGTCCTCGAAGGACTCGGCTTCTCCGTACTGCTCCTCGCCACGGTCGGCCGGGGCGTACAGCGCGGTGTGCTGCTCGGCCGGCTCCTCGTGCCGCGAAGGTTCATCAGCGTGGGTGAACAGCACCGGCTCTTCCTCGAGCGGCTGCTCGGCCGGAGCGGCGTCGACGGGCGCGTACAGCGCCGTCTGCTCGGCGTCCTCCTCCGGCGGGGCGGCGTTCGGGTCGACCGGCGCGTACATCGCCGTGCGCTGATCGTCGTGCTGCTGCTGCGGCGGTGCGGCGCTGGGGTCGACGGGTGCGTACATCGCTGTGCGCTGTTGCTCTTCGTGCGCGGGCGGTGCGGCGTTCGGGTCCACGGGCGCGTACAGCGCGGTCCGCTCGGCCACCGGCGTCGGGTTGTCGGCCGCGGCGCCGTTCGGCGGCGCGCCCGCGTTCGACCCGGCGGCGTTGGGGGCCTGGTCGTGGGCCGGTTCGAAGCCCTCGTGCCGCTGGTCCTCGAAGTGGTCCTCGCCGCCGAAGCGGTCGCCGAACTCGTCGTAGCGCTCGTCCTGGTACTGCTCGTTCTCGAAGCCCGGGCCGTCGTCGTGCTGCGAGCCGGAACCGTCGAAGACCTGCTCGAACGGAGGCTCGGCCGGGGCCGCCGGCTCGGCGGGCGGCGTGTGCACGGCGAGCGGCACGTCGACCGGCGCGGGCGGAGCGGCTTCGGGAGCCGGGGCCGGCGGCGCCTGGGCGGCCGGGGGAGCGGGCGGCATGGGCGGCTGTTGCGGCTGCTGCTGTTGCGGCGGCGGGCCCGGGCGCTGCTGCTGGCTGCCCCGCGTGAGGTACGCGGTGGCGCCCTGCAGCGCGAGGTCGTCGACCTGTGGCAGCTGGAAGCCGTTGGACCGGATGTGCTCGACCAGGTCGGGCTCGGGCGATACGCCGTACTGGCGCAGGTAGAAGTTCACGGCCGCGGGCCAGATCCACTGCCCGTCGCTGTGGAAGGCCACGGGCACGGTCGCCTCGGGCGACGGCGCGAGGCGGTCGATGTCGTAGCCGCGGTCCTGCACCACCACGGGCGCGTGGTCGAGGTAGTCGAGCAGGCGGTCCTGCTCGGCGACGTCGAGGTCGGGCCGGTTGATGACCGGACGCCCGGCGGGACCGATCGTGTCGAAGATCCGCGCGATGCGGAAGTGCGGTCCGGGCTGCTCGGGGCCGAGGCCGGACAGGCGCCGGATCAGCCACTCCGGCACGTTCTCCTCTGTTCGGGGGAACATGCGCAGCTCGTCCTGGTACGCCTGGGGCGGCGGCGCGAGGTGCCACGTGGGCTCCTCGCGGTTGTACTCGAGGTTGTAGCTGGACGGGTGGTCAAGCTGGTAGCGCGCGTTGAACCACGTGCCGCGGCCGTCGCGGTACATGCCCGCGCGCAGCCGGCCGAAGAGCGTCGCGATGTCGTGGGTGGCGACCCACTCCTGCCCGGTGCCGTCTTCGGTGCGGATCTCGCCCGTCAGCTCGTGGTACCTGCCGACGGCCCGGTACTCCACCGTGACCTTGCGCCAGTCGCGTGGTGCTGCGCGCAGCAGGGCGAGTCCGATCTGCTTGACCAGTGTGTCCTGCTCGGTCGCGTTCAGCTGCGTCGTCGGTTGTGCCACGGGAACATTTTGACTGTTCGCGCGCGCGAACGCACCCCGCATAGGTCTTTTGCCACTCAGGGGCGGTCTGACCTCGGTCGACGCGCGATGCTCAAGATCACACACCCGTGCGGGCTGGGACTGGGCTCCGGCGTTGGGGTGACGACGAGTCTACGTCCGGTGGCCCTGCGCGTCCGATCACGACGCGCGGGCCGATCGGGTGGTGTGGCGAGCACGCTGCGTATGCGCCCCGGGCGAGGTCCGGGCGCGGGCGGCCCTTTGCGAGAATGGTCACCGTGACGGCGAAGATTCTGGACGGCAAGGCCACGAAGGACGCCATTTTCGCGGAGCTGCGCCCGCGGGTGGCCGCGCTCGCCGAGCGGGGCGTCGTCCCCGGGCTGGGCACGGTGCTGGTCGGCGACGACCCGGGCTCGCACTCGTACGTGAAGATGAAGCACGCGGACAGCGCGAAGATCGGTGTCAACTCGATCCGCCGCGACCTGCCCGCCGACATCTCGCAGGAGAAGCTCGAGGCCGTCATCGACGACCTCAACGCCGACCCGGCGTGCCACGGCTACATCGTGCAGCTTCCCCTGCCCAAGCACCTCGACGCCAACCGCGTCCTCGAGCGCATCGACCCCGACAAGGACGCCGACGGCCTCGCGCCGACGAGCCTCGGCCGCCTCGTCCTCGGCCAGCGCGGCCCGCTGCCGTGCACGCCGTACGGCATCATCGAGCTGCTCAAGCGCCACGGCGTCGAGCTCAACGGCGCCAACGTGACCGTGGTCGGCCGCGGCATCACCGTCGGCCGCACGATGGGCTTGCTGCTCACGCGCCGCAGCGAGAACTCCACCGTGACGCTCTGCCACACCGGCACCCGCGACCTCGGCGCCGAGGTCCGCCGCGCCGACATCGTCATCGCCGCCGCCGGCGTCCCCGGCATCATCAAGCCCGACATGGTGGCCCCCGGCGCGGCCGTGCTGGACGTCGGCGTCTCCCACGTCGACGGCAAGCTCACGGGCGACGTGGACCCGGGCGTGGCCGAGGTCGCGGGCTGGCTCTCGCCGAACCCGGGCGGTGTCGGCCCCATGACCCGCGCGATGCTCGTGTCGAACGTCGTCGAAGCCGCCGAGCGCGCGGTCGCGAGCCGGTGACCATGACCGCCGACCGGCCCCGCACGAAACGGTCGTGGACCGTCCACGTGCCCTTCGTGCTGGTCATGCTGCTGCTGCTCGCGGCGGCGCTGCGGATCCTGCAGTACCACTGGCGCGAGGGCGCGGTGCTGGTCGGCGCCGCCCTGCTCGTGGGCGGGCTGTTGCGGCTGCTGCTGCCGGAGGACCGCGTCGGGCTGCTGGCGATCCGCGGCAAGGTCGTGGACATCGTCACGTACGCGGCTCTGTGCGCTGCCGTGTTGTACATCGCCTTCACGATCACGGGCGGTCCGTTCGACGCCACGTCCTGACGGCTTGTAGCCCCGGAACGCGAAGCGGCCCCGCACCAAGCACTGGTGCGGGGCCGCTTCTGTCAGAACCTCACGACGCCAGGGCCAGCTCCCGCTGCTCCTCGGCCCGCGCGTCCCGCCGGTCCAAGGTCCCGGAAACCGCCGCGATCGACAGCCCGAGCACTGCCAGCGTCGCGCCGACCCAGTTGGGCGCCACTAACCCGAGGCCGCCGGCGATCACCAGCCCGCCGAGGTACGCGCCGATCGAGTTCGCGATGTTGAACGCCGACTGCACGGCCGCCGACACCAGCGACGGAGTTCCGCCGGCCTTCTGCATGATCCGCGTCTGCATCATCGGGCCGATCATGAAGCCCGCGACACCCACGAAGAAGATCGTGATCGCGGCGCCGACCTTCGACTGGGCCGTCAGCGTGAAGATCCCCAGCACCACCGCCAGCGACAGCATCGCCGCGTACAGCGAAGGCATCAGCGCGCGGTCGGCGAGCCGGCCGCCCAGGTAGTTGCCGACGGTCATCCCGACACCCGCGAGCGACAGCAGCAGCGTCACGTCCGCGGGCGAGTAACCGGCGACGTCCGTGAGCATCGGCGCGATGTACGACATGCACGCGAACACCCCGCCGAGCCCGAACGTCACGATCGCCAGCGCCAGCCACACCTGCGGCCGCCGGAACGCGCCCAGTTCACCGCGCAGCGACGCCTCGGCCGGCCGCCCCTGGTGCGGCACCAGCTTGGCGATGGCAGCCGCGGCGAACAGGCCGATCACCGCGACCACCCCGAACGTCGCCCGCCAGCCCACCTGCTGGCCCAGCAACGTCCCGAGCGGCACGCCGACGACGTTCGCCAGCGTCAGGCCCATGAACATCATCGACACGGCCTTCGCGCGGACACCCGGCTTCACCAGGCTCGACGCGACCACCGCGCCGGCGCCGAAGAACGCGCCGTGCGGCAGGCCGGCCAGGAAGCGGAACGCGATGCCGAAACCCTGGTTCGGCGACAGCGCGAACAGGGCGTTGCCCAGCGTGAACAGGCCCATCATCGCGAGCAGCATGGTCTTGCGCGGCAGCCGCACGGCCACCGCGGTCAGCAGCGGGGCGCCGATCACGACACCGAGTGCGTAGGCGGAGATGAAGTAGCCGGCGGTGGGGATGTCGATGTGGAAGTCCGCGGCGGCCTGGGGCAGCACACCCATCATCACGAACTCGGTGGTCCCGATGCCGAAGGCGCCGATGGCGAGCGCGAGCAACGCGACGGGCACGGCTCTCCTTCCTTGAGAAATCGATTACTCAGCCCGGGGCGACCCCGTTCTGAAGCGCTTTAGACGAAGGGCAAAAAATAAGACAGCCGTGTGCGGCCCCGACGCCGTCGTGCTGTCTGCACCCAGTTCAACCGATGGGGCGTGCCTTTGTCATCCCGGTATCCGGGTGAGGCTCTTCACGTAGCGCGACCGTCAGCGGCGCGCGGCGAGCACTCCGTCGAGCAAGCCCGGCGCCAGCTCGTCAAGATCGTTGCGGCGCAAGGAGTTGAACCGCGTCGTGCCCTCCTGGCGGCCGGCGATCACGCCCGCGGCGCGCAGGATGCCGAGGTGGTGCGTGAGTGTGGACTTGGTCACCGGCACCTCGAGCCCGCCGCACGACACCTCGGCTTCGGTCCGGGCCAGCTGGCGCACGATCGCCAGGCGCACGGGGTCGGCGAGCGCGCGCAGCACCGACTCGACGGTCATCTCGTCGCGCTCGGGGTGGACGAGCGGAGTCAGGTGCGTGGTGGCGGCCATGCGTCCATAGTACGACGTTCCTCGAAATTGTCAGGCCCGCGGTGTACGGTTGTCATCGAACTACGACGTTCGTCGAACCAATCCCGTTCACCTCTTGGGGGCACCACCATGTCCAGCGTCTCCACCTCTGGGAGCTCGCGCAACGCCGTGCTGGCGTTCGGGGCTTTCGGGGTCGGCACCAGCGGCTACATCGTCGCCGGACTGCTGCCGTCGCTCGTCTCGGAGCTGCACGTTTCGGCCACCGCCGCCGCGCAGCTCGTCACGTCGTTCGCCATCGCGTACGCGATCGGCTCGCCTCTGTTCGCCGCTGTCACCGGGCGCTGGGAGCGCCGGACGCTCCTGGTTGCCGCGCTCGTCGTCACCGGTCTCGGCAACCTGCTCGCTGCCGTCGCGCCCGGCTACACCACGCTGCTTCTCGCGCGGGTTGTCACGGCCGTCGGCGCCGCTGTCTTCACCCCGGCCGCCAGCGCCGTGGCCGCGGAGCTGACCACGCCGGAACGCCGCGGCCGCGCCGTCGCGATGGTGTTCGGTGGGCTCACGGTCGCGTTGATCTTCGGGGTCCCGCTCGGCAGCCTGGTCTCGCAGCAGTGGGACTACCAGGCCGCGTTCCTGCTCGTCGGCGTGCTGTCGCTGGCCGGCGCGGTCGCCGTGCGGCTCGTGCTGCCGCGGGTCGCGCCGCCGCCCGCGGTGCGGCTGGCCGAACGCTTCGCGGTGGCGCGCGACAAGCGCGTGGTCGCGCTGCTCGTCACCACGGTGCTCGCGTGCCTCGGCGCGTTCATGGTCTACACGCTCTCGTCGCCGCTGCTCGCCGTGACGGCCGGGATCACCGGAGGCACCGTCACCGTGCTGCTGTTCTGCTACGGCATCGGCGGCGCCCTGGGCAATTACCTCGGCGGCCGCGCGGCCGACCGGTGGGGCGCGCGCGTGCCCGTGCTGCTGGTGCTGGGCGGGATGACCGTCGTACTGGCGCTGCTGCCGTTCACGTCGGTGACCGTGGCCGGCGCGGGCGTGACGTTCTTCGTGTGGGGCACGATCACGTGGGCGATCAACCCGCCGATGCAGCACCGGCTCATCGAGCTTTCGCCCGGGCACGCCGGCCTGGCCCTCTCGCTCAACGCGTCGGCGATCTACCTCGGCGTCGGGCTCTCCGGCATCGTCGGCGGCGCCGTGCTGACGTCGGCCGGGCCGACGGTGCTGCCGGAGATCGCCGCGGTGCTGAGCGCCGTCGCGATCGCGGTGACGGTGTTCTTCTGGGAGACGCGTCGCGCTCGTCGCGTGACGGCCCGGGAAGAAGTGGCCGTCGGCTAGTCGCTGAGGATCTCGCAGTCGGGCCCGGGGTACAGCAGTGCTTCGTGTCCGTCGGCGAACCTGACCACGTACGGTGGTGAGCCGTCCGGGCCTCGCACCTCGAGGATCTCGGCGCGCTGCTCGGCAGCTCCCACCGTGCGCCCGTGGACCTGGATCTCGTCTCCTACCGTCGCGTGCATGGGGTTTCACCTCCGTGGTTGAGAGTAGGAGCGCTTCGCGGCCGCGTACAGAGCAGTTGTGCGAAGCTGACGGCGTGGCTGAGGTTCTGGACGTGGCCCGCGGGTCGGGCGGTGAGCTCGTGCTCCGCCGCGAAGGTGCGGCGCTCGAGGTGATCGAGAACGGTGTGTTCCTGATGGACACCCGAAACGGCGAATCCGAACGGCTTCTCGTGACCGGGGCCGCCGACTTGCTCGCGCCGGGCGCCCGCGTGCTCATCGGCGGCCTGGGGGTGGGTTTTTCATTGCGGGCGGCGCTGGATCACCCGCACGTCGGGTCGGTTGTGGTGGTGGAGCGCGAGCCGGCGGTGATCGCGTGGAACCGCACGGGCCCGCTTCGCGCGGTGCACGGTGCGGCGCTGGAGGATCACCGGGTGTCGCTGGTGGAGGCGGATCTGGTGACGTGGCTGCGTTCTTCGGGGGAAACCTTCGACGCCCTGTGTCTCGACACCGACAACGGTCCCGAGTGGACGGTTACTGAGGGCAACACCACGTTGTACGGCGAGTCCGGAGTGGACGGTCTGGCTCGCCTGCTGCGCCCGGGCGGTGTCCTGGCGGTGTGGAGTGCCGGCGCTTCTCCTGCGTTCACGGATCGGTTGCGGGGGCGCTTCGCTGACGTACGCGTGGTGGAAGTCCCGGTGCCGCGCGGTGAACCGGACGTGCTGTGGTTCGCCCGTTGCTGAGGGCGGCCGTTTCGGAGAACGCGGCCTGGTGCGATGTTTTCTGCCGCATCGGCGGCGTTTCCGGCGTCTTCGGCCCGCACGCGTGGACTTCGCCCGCGCGCACACCCGAGTTCTACCCCGACGCGGTGACCTTGTCGCCGGACGCCACCGCCGCCGACATTTTGCCGTTCGTCGACGCTTCGGCCGGCTGCTCGGTGAAGGACAGCTTCGCGTCACTTGAGCTGCCGGGCTTCGAGGTGCTGTTCTCGGCGACGTGGTTGCAGTTCCCGGTGCTGTCGTCGTCGGGGTGGCCCTCGTCCGCGTCACCGGACCCGTCGTTCGTCCACCTCCGAGGCCCGACCATCGCCCACCGCGGCGCGACCGCGGTCGGCCTGTGGAACTTCACCGGCGACGACTGGGCCGGCGCGGTCGCCGGCGCCGCCGCCGCGTTCCCGGGCCTGCCGATCGTCGGCTACGAACACGGCGACGAGCTGGCCTCGGCGCTGGCCTACGGCGCCACCCCGCTCGGGGAGCTGCGCGTCTGGGTCACGACCTGCCAAAATGGACCGCATGACGCGTGAAGTGCACCTGAGCGGCGACGCCGAGGCCGACTTGCTGCTGAGTGAGGACCCGGTCGCGCTGCTCGTCGGCATGCTCCTCGACCAGCAGGTCTCCATGGAGGTCGCCTTCCTCGGCCCGCGCAAGATCGCCGACCGCATGGGCGGCTTCGACGTGCGGCGCATCGCGGAGGCGGACACGGAGGAGTTCGTCGAGAAGTGTGTGACGCCGCCTGCCATTCACCGCTACGGCGGGTCGATGGCGCGCCGGGTGCAGGCGCTGTGCCAGTTCATCATGGAGCACTACGACGGCAATGCCGAGGCGATCTGGACGGAGGGGCGGCCCAAGCCGGACGGGCCGGAGGTGCTCAAGCGGCTCAAAGCCCTGCCTGGGTATGGGGAGCAGAAGGCCAAGATCTTTCTTGCGCTGCTGGGGAAGCAGTACGGCGTCCAGCCCAAGGGCTGGCGCGAGGCGGCTGGTGCGTATGGGGATCGTGGGTCGCGGCGGTCTATCGCTGATGTGGTGAACGCGAAGACGTTGGCGGAGGTTCGGGCTTTCAAGAAGGAGCAAAAGGCGGCCGCGAAGAAGTAGCGTCGCGCCGGCCCGGCCGAACGGCCGATCTCTTGCCCCGCTGAGCGGTTATCCGCCCAACGGCGGCTATCCCTGGCGGCTCTGGCGTTGGAAGGATCTTCGTCGGTGCTGCAGGAGCAGCACGTCCAGGGGAGGGGAATTCCATGATCTCGAGCCGGGTGTTGATCGTCGCGGCCACGGCGTGTGTGTTCGGTACCGCGGGCGTCGCGGTGGCTCAGGCGGATCCACAGGACGCCTTCACCTACACGTCCGAGGCCGGCGCGCACGCGTTCGTGGGCAGCTACTCGTGGGGTGCGGACCAGCTGACCGAGTGGGAGTCCAACGGTGCCGTGAAGGTCGACGCCGACGGAGGCTGGGACTGGGCGCGTCTGGAGCTCAGCGCGCCCGCCGGCGGGCAACTGCAGGAAGGCACCTACACCGGCGCGCGGTTCCGGGGCCAGTCTGCGCCGCAACTCGACACCCCGGGCTTCGCCGCCTTCCGCGGCACCCAGGCGGACGGCACCCAGGTCTGCGCAGACGTCGTGGACGACGCCACCGCCGACTTCACCGTCACCCGCCTCGCCCGCGCCGCCGACGGCACCATCACCGACCTCGACACGACCTTCACCCTCCACTGCTCCGGCCCCACCGGTCCCGCCACGACTGGTGCGGTCTATTTCCACCACTGATCGAACACAAGCTTCGCTTCGGCGGGCCCGGCCATCGGGCTTTGGTGGCCGGGGCCGCCGTTCCGATCAACCGCGGGTAAGCAGCTACCGAACCGCCCTCACCGCGAACACCGACCGCTCCCGTCCTCCGAGGTGGGCCTTCACCGTCTGACCCTCCGCCGACGAGAATCCCGCCGCCGTGGCCAGCGCGGCGGCCTCCTGCTCCGAGCCCGGAATCCGCAGGTCCCGGGGCATCAGCTCGGCCATCGGCCCGTCCCGCTTGAAGCGCGCCGACGAAGAGATGCTGAAGGCCAGCACCCCGCCCGGTCGCAGCACCCGTGCCCAGTCGGTCAGGGCTGTGGCGCCCAGGAAGTGCAGGGCCGACGCGCACACCACCGCGTCGGCGGCGCCGTCGGCGACCGGCAGGGGCACGGCGGGACCCACCTGCCACGAGATCACGCCCGCCGGATCCAGCGAAGTGGCCTTCGCGCGTGCCCGCTCGATCATCAAGGTGGAGAAGTCCACCCCGAGCACCGACGAGGGCGAAAGCCGAAGCGAAGCGAACGCCGCGGCGCCCGTGCCGGTGGCGGCGTCGACGAGCAACGCGGGGCGCGGGGGTAGGAGGGAGATCAGAGTGTCCGCCACCAGGGGGTGGAAGAGATCGTCGTCGTAACTGGCGGCCTTTTCGTCGAAGATTGAGGTCACGACAAGCACCGTACCGGCCCTGACCAGCGGTTTTTCAGCTCAACCGCCGGCGCCCCGCGAAGCCGAGGTCGACGCGGTGGTACCAGGCGAGCTCGCGGTCGCCCTCGAGCCAGCAGAGCAGGACGTCGTCGCCGTTCAAGGACGCCGGGAAGTCGACCAGAAGGGGTGCGAAGCCCTTCAGCTCGGCGCCGGTGCGCTGGACGGTGGTCATCAGCTCGTCGAGGCGGGCCTGCGCGGCCTTCCACTCCGGCAGGCCGCCGAGGGGGGTGTCGCGGCCGCCCGGGCGCAGCGAGGCAGCGAGCTCGGCGGCGTCGGCGCGCACGCGGACGAGCTCGGCGAGGACCGGGAGTAGCCGGGAGAGCTCGGCGCGCGCCTCGGCCACGGTGAACAGACCCATGTGACGATGTTCTCACTGTGTTCCGAACCCCATCACCGCCCAGGTCGCCGCCGCGCCACCGTCGTCGCCAGACCCGTGCCCACCAGCAGAAACCCGGCCGCGAGCAGCGCACCGGAGAACAGCCACGACGTCAACCCGAACGAGAGCCCGCCGTGCGGGAGACCGTTCAGCAGGTCGAAGCCCCATTCCGGCATCGCCAGCGCGATCACGCCGGGCAGCACGCCCCACACGAGCCCGCCGAGCAGCGGCCCCGAGGACGACCACGCGCCCAGCGCCGCGACACCCAGTAACAGGATCGCGCCGGCTGCCATGAGGGCGATGCCGAGCGCGTCGCGGCGCGCGGCGAAGGCCTCCATCACGATCATCTGCTGCCGGTAGCCCCCGGCCGCGAGCAGGCCCAGGGCCACGGGCGTGAGGACGAGGCCCAGCAGCCCGCTGAACACCCGCGCCAAGGCCCGGCTCGGCGGCGGTGGCTGGTAGGCGGGCGGTTGAAAGGTGGTGTACGGGTCGGAGTACGACACAGCGTGACCTCCCGAGTGGCTGGTTCCCCGATGGGATGGTCGCGGACCTCACCCGGTTCCGCGACCGGCGAACGCGTGGTGTGCCCACCCGTCGGAGCCTCGCGCCAGGGGTGGAGACTTGATGCCGACCACTTCTGGAACCATCCAGCTCCGGCAAGCAGTACGCTTGTACCGCTACCGACGAAGTCGAAGAAGTAACGCGAAGATCCGCGGAAGGAGCACCGCTGCTCATGGCCAAGATCAAGGTCCAGGGCACCGTCGTCGAGCTCGACGGCGATGAGATGACCCGCATTATCTGGCAGTTCATCAAGGACAAGCTGATCCACCCGTACCTGGACGTCAACCTGGACTACTACGACCTGGGCATCGAGGAGCGGGACCGCACCGACGACCAGATCACCATCGACTCCGCGAACGCCATCAAGAAGCACGGCGTCGGCGTCAAGTGCGCCACGATCACGCCCGACGAGGCGCGCGTGGAGGAGTTCGGCCTCAAGAAGATGTGGCGGAGCCCCAACGGCACCATCCGCAACATCCTCGGCGGCGTGGTCTTCCGCGAGCCGATCATCATGCAGAACGTGCCGCGTCTGGTACCCGGCTGGACCAAGCCGATCATCATCGGCCGCCACGCACACGGCGACCAGTACAAGGCCACCGACTTCAAGGTCCCCGGCCCCGGCACGGTCACCATGACCTACACCCCGGCCGACGGCTCCGAGCCGATGGAGTTCGAGGTCACCAACTTCCCCGAGGGCGGCGGCGTCGCCATGGGGATGTACAACTACCGCAAGTCGATCGAGGACTTCGCGCGCGCGTCGCTGCAGTACGGCCTCGACCGCGGCTACCCGGTGTACCTCTCCACCAAGAACACGATCCTCAAGGCCTACGACGGCATGTTCAAGGATGTGTTCCAGGAGATCTTCGAGGCGGAGTACAAGGCCGACTTCGACGCCAAGGGCCTCACCTACGAGCACCGCCTCATCGACGACATGGTCGCCGCGGCGCTCAAGTGGGAGGGTGGCTACGTCTGGGCCACCAAGAACTACGACGGCGACGTGCAGTCCGACACCGTGGCCCAGGGCTTCGGCTCGCTCGGCCTGATGACGTCGGTGCTGCGCACGCCGGACGGCAAGACCGTCGAGGCCGAGGCGGCCCACGGCACGGTCACCCGCCACTACCGCCAGCACCAGCAGGGCAAGCCGACCTCCACGAACCCGATCGCGTCGATCTACGCGTGGACCCGGGGCCTGGAGCACCGCGGCAAGCTCGACGGCAACGCGGAGCTCATCGGCTTCTCGAACACCCTCGAGCGCGTGGTCATCGACACCGTCGAAGGCGGCAAGATGACGAAGGACCTGGCGCTGCTCGTCGGCAAGGAGCAGGCGTGGCAGACCACCGAGGAGTTCCTCGGGACGCTCGACGAGAACCTGGCCAAGAAGATCGCCCAGGGCTGATTCGAAGGCCGCACCAGCCACCGGCTGAACTGCCTTTTCCCACCACCGCGAAGGGGCACCTCGGAGGAGTCTTCCGAGGTGCCCCTTCGTCGTGACTACCGGTTGTCACCAGAGGGTGACGCTGTTGGCGCCTCCGGGTGGTCTGCCCGGCCGGACCTGTCGGGCGGACCGACTCCGTGTCTACCCTGGTGGAGCCCGATTTTTCGCGACTGACTTTGGTGACGGAGGAGCGGCCGTGATCCTGGGTTTGATACCGAAGAAGACCCTGATCATCATCGGTGTGATCGTTGCCGTGATCGTGATCTACGTCTTGAACCAGAAGGGCCAGGCCGACGCCCAGGGTTCCCCGACCGGGTGCAAGGTCGCGGTGACCGCCGACGTGCTCAACGCCCGCGAAACTCCGGACGGCAACGGCAAGATCGTCGGCAAGTACCTCAACGGCGCCGAGTTCGACGCGATGCCGGTGCAGCAGAACGGATTCCGCGAGGTCGCCAAGGACAAGTGGGTGGCGAGCAGCTTCGTGAAGCCGGTCGAGGGTTCGAAGTGCTGAATGGTTTTCGGCGCTGACGGGCGCTGAAGGGCTAGATGTACTCGGCCGGGACGTTGGTGACGCGCGGGCGTGTTGGTCGTTGACGTAGCGAAGACCTCCGGATGCGGTGGAGATAGCCGTCTTCACCAGTCCGGAGGTCTTCATGGCCCACCGTAACGCCCGCCTAACTCTGCATGGCCGACTACTCCTGATCGACCGTGTGTGTCGCCAGCGACGGCCGGTATCACACGTCGCCAAAGAGCTCGGGATCTCCCGGCAATGCGCCCACCGCTGGATCGCCCGCTTCCACGCCACCGGTGAGCCCGCCGACCTGCACGACCGTTCATCACGGCCACACCACTCGCCCAACCAGACCCCTGCCACGGTCGAGGCCCGCGTCGTCCGGGCGCGTCACGAACACCGCCGCGGCCAGGACTGGCTCGGCCCCGAGCTCGGCATCCCCGCCCGCACCATCTCCCGCATCCTGCGCCGCCACCACCTGCCCCACCTGCGGGAATGCGATCCACTGACCGGACAGATCATCCGCGCCTCCACAACCACCGCCATCCGCTACGAACGCGACCGGCCCGGCGAACTGGTCCACATGGACGTCAAAAAAGTCGGCCGCATCCACGACGGCGGCGGCTGGAAAGCCCACGGACGCGAACACGGCCAAAGCGGTGCGCAGAAGCGCGCCAGAATCGGATTCGACTACGTCCACTCCATGGTCGATGACCACACCCGCCTGGCCTACTCCGAGATCCTGCCCGACGAGAAGGGCCCGACCTGCGCCGGCTTCCTGCGCCGGGCCGCCAGCTACTTCGCCGAGCGCGGGATCGCTCGGATCGAGCGGGTCATGACCGACAACCACTTCAGCTACAAGCGTTCCCACGACGTTCGCGACGTGATCACCGTGCTCGGGGCCCGGCACGTATTCATCAGGCCCCACTGCCCCTGGCAGAACGGGAAAGTCGAGCGCTACAACCGCACCCTGCAAACCGAATGGGCCTACGCCCGAGTCTTCCTCAGCAACGGCGAACGCGCCGCCGCGCTGGACCCCTGGCTCGAGTTCTACAACACTCGACGCCGTCATACCGCACTCGGAGGTCAGCCACCGGTCAGTCGCCTATGACTGTCACCAACCTCATGACCGAGTAGGGCTAGAAGCCCGCGAAGTCCAGCGCCACCGTGACCACGCCTGAAAGCGCCGCGATCAGCGCCAGCGTGCGCGCCTTGCGCCGGTCGCGCTTCGCCGCGGCCCGCCAGTAGAGGCCGATCCCGACCACGAGCAGCAGGAACTCCACGGTCATCGACACCGCCGGCAGCCGCCACAGGCCGAAGCCGAATGTCGGCAGGTTGCCCGCGTTGCCGGGCAGAATCGGCAAGTCGGCGCGGTGCACGACGAGGTCCAGCAGCCAATGCGAGAACGCCACCGCGCCGAGCGTGACGCCGGCGCTGCGCCCGAGCCACCGCGCCGCGACCAGGCCGAACAGTGCGGAGAGCACGAGCGCGCCGACGAGCGAGTGGGTGTAGTCGGCGTGGATCACACCCTCGCCGTAGCCCGTGCCCCCCGACTGGTCGATGGTCTCGATGCCGGTCAGGTAGAGCGGCGTGAACACGATGTCGAGCCACGCGGTGGCCGGCATCATCGTCCACACGGGAATGGCGGGCCGGCCGGCTTTCACGGCGGCGGCGAGCCCGAAGTGCCCGGCGATCATCTGCCGGCCTCGCTCTCGACGGGCGTGGCCTTGGCCTTGGCCTGCCAGGGGAACCGCGCGTCGGGGATACCGAGCGCGACGGTGAACAGCAGAACGGCGAGGACGAAGGACATGGTTCTCCTCAGCTGGCGTAGTCGGTGATGCCGCGGACGAGCATCGTTTTCAGGAGCGTGAAGCTGGCATCGACGTCTTCGAGCCGGCCGAAGCCGCCGGACGCTTCGAGGCTCGCGAAGCCGTGCACGGCCGCGCGCAGGCATCGCGTCGCGTGCGCGGTCTTCGCCTGGTCGAACCCGTACGGGCGAAGCACGGCGAAGGCGACTTCGGCGACGCCGAGGGTGGCCTTCGCGAGCTCCTCGTCGCCCGCGTCGGGCGCGGTTTCCAGCGCGGCGACGCGGTGGGGGTGGGCGCGCAGGTACGCGCGGTAGGCGTCGGCGAGGGCCTCGATCGCGTCGTCACCGGAACGGCCGGTCGCCGCACCGCGCAACGCCTCGGTCATCTCGGCGACCACACGCAGGTCGACCAGCCGGCGCAGGGCGGCGAGCCCGCCGACGTGCTTGTACAGCGAGGGCGTGGCGACGCCCGCGCGTTCGGCGACCTTGGCGAGGCTGAGCGCGTCGGCGCCGTCGGCGTCCACCACCTCGAGGGCGAGGGTGACGACGGCGTCCGGCGTGAGGCCGGCCCTAGGGGACATCAGGTTGGCTAACTATCATAGCTTTAAAGCTAAGCCTGTTAGCTAGTGGGCGCCAAGCTCGACGGTCAGGCCTTCGTCCGCGACGAGCACCTCGCCGTCGAACTCCCGGCGGGCTTCCGCGGCGGACACGGAACGGTCGGCGCCGGGCCAGAAATGGGTCAGCAGCAGGGTTCGGACGCCCGCCTCGGCCGCCGTCCACCCGGCCTCCGCGGCGGTGAGCAGCCGGCGCGGCTCGTCCGGCGGCTCACCTTGGAGGGTGGCTTCGCAGATGAGCAGATCGGTGTCGCGCGCCAGCTCCACGAGCAGCCGCGACGGGCCGGTGTCGCCGGAGTACGCGACGGTGGCGCGCGGCGAGCTCAGCCGCACGCCGTGGTTGGGCACGTGGTGGGGCAGCGGCGTCGAGGTGAGCTGCCAGGGGCCGACGGTTTCGGGCCGCGCGAAGGTGCGGATGTCGAAGATCGTGGCCGGGTGCGGGCGCGGCTCGGCGGCTTCGAGGCGGCGCAGCACGCCGGGGGTGCAGTGCAGCGGCAGACGCTGGTCCTCGACGGTGTCGTGCCACGCGCGGCCGAGCGCCGTGAGGTCCGCGATGTGGTCGGGGTGCTCGTGGGTGATCACGACGGCGTCGAGGTCTTTCGCGGCGACGTGCGTGAAGAGCCGGCTCGCCGAGCCGTACCCGAGATCGAGCACGATGTGATGGTTTCCTTGTGAGAGAAGGAATCCCGCGCACGCGCGGCCGGGTTCGGGCCAGGCGCCGCAGCTGCCGAGCACGGTGAGTCGCGCCATGCGCGCAGTCTGGCACAGGATTGTCGGACCCGGCGGGTAGCGTGCGCGGGGTGCTGACCGTCTCCACCGTGAATGTCAACGGCCTGAGGGCCGCCGTGAAGAAGGGCTTCGTCGAGTGGCTCGCCACCACGAAGGCCGACGTGGTCGCCTGTCAGGAGGTGCGGGCCGAGGCCGCGCAGCTGCCCGCGCACGTCGTCGAACCGGAGGGTTGGTTCGCCGCCCACGCGCCCTCGGTTGCGAAGGGGCGAAACGGCGTCTCGCTCTACAGCCGCGTCGAGCCCGACGAGGTACGCGTCGGCTTCGGCGAGCCCGAGTTCGAGGACAGCGGGCGCTACCTCGAGATGCACCTGCCGGGTGTCGTCGTGGCGAGCCTGTACCTGCCGAGCGGCGATGTCGGCACCGAGCGCCAGGACGAGAAGGAGCGCTTCATGGCCGCCTTCCTGCCCTACCTCGGCGAGCTGCGCGCCAAGTCAGCCGCGGCGGGCCGCGAGGTCGTGGTGGTGGGCGACTGGAACATCGCCTACGACACCGTCGACCTGAAGAACTGGAAGGGCAACCACAAGAACTCGGGCTTCCTGCCCGAAGAACGCGCCTGGCTCGGCCGCGTCTTCGAAGAGGCCGGCTACGCCGACGTGCAACGCCGCCTTCACGACGGCCCGGGCCCCTACACCTGGTGGTCCTACCGCGGCCAGGCCTTCGACAACGACTCCGGCTGGCGCATCGACTGCCAGCTCGCCACCCCGGCCCTGGCCGACGCCGTGCAGTCGGTCGTCGTGGAGCGCGCCGCCACCTACGCCGAACGCTGGTCCGACCACGCCCCCGTCACGGCGACGTACGACGTGCCTTTCCCGCGCTGATTCCCCGCCGAAGCGCGGTGCAGCCCCGGCGCCGGTCGTGCCGCCGCCGGGGCTGATTTCCTTACCGCGCGGCGCCGCCGGCGTGCGGGGCTCCGCGTGGTTCCCGGTCTCGGCGCGGCGTCGAACGCGGGTGTCGCGGTGGTGGGTGCACTCGGTTGTGCCCGGGTTGCGGAGCATGCGCGGTAATACCTCGGCACGCGGCGCGCTCCCTCGCCGAGCGGCGAGTGCGTTGCTGCCCGGTGTACGGCGCCGTCGCGCGTGCCTGCGCCGTGGGCGGGTGTGCAGGGTCTTGAGTTGCCCGCCGAATCCGATAACCGGGCGCGGCGTGGCGGCTCGACGAGACCACGCCACACCGCACCCGTGTTGAATTCCTTACCTGCCAAGCAGAAGGGCCCCTCGGCCGCCACCGAGGGGCCCTGCCGGCAACCTCGACAGCCTCAGCAGCTGAGGTTGCCACCCGGGTCGACGCCCAGGATGCCGGTGATCTTCCGGTACGCGTCGATGCGGCTCTGGACCTGGGCGGGGTTGCCGCCGTTGCATTCGATGGAGCCGTTGATGCTGCGGATCGTCTCGCCGAAGCCGCGGCCGTTGACCATGGCGTCGTGCGGGGTCATGGTGCCGGGGCCGGACTGGGTGTTCCAGTACCAGAGGCCGGTTTTCCACGCGACGGCCGAGTCGTTCTGCACGAGGTTCGGGTTGTTCAGCAGGTCGATGCCGAGCGCGTCGCCCGCGGCTTTGTAGTTGAAGTTCCAGCTGAGCTGGATCGGGCCGCGCCCGTAGTACGCCGCGGTGCCCGCGGGGCAGCCGTACGACTGGCTCGTGTCGCAGTAGTGCGGGTAGTTCGCGGTGTTCTGCTCCACGATGTACACCAGGCCACCGGTTTCGTGGCTCACGTTCGCGAGGAACGCCGCGGCTTCCTGCTTCTTCACTGTGTCACTGCCGGAATTCGCGAAGCCGGGGTATGCACCGAGCGCATTGGTCAGTCCACTGTAGCTGTAGAACGAGTTCCGGCCCGGGAACATCTGGTTGAACTGCGACTCGCTGACGACGAAGCTCGCGGCCGGCGCGGCATTCGCAACCGTGGTGGCCGGCACGAGCACCGTGATCGCGGCCGCGGCGGCCATCCCGACGGCGGTGAGGATCCTTCGGAGAGACATGGGCTCACTCCTTTGTTAGCCCTTGAAGTGGTCTACACCATAGAGGTATAGACCAATCGCAGGAGAGAAAACAGAGCCCAGTGTCGGGAGCCGGTCAAAAAGACGCGATCAGACCAACGAAGTTGGTGAATAACTTGCTTTCCGTAGTTCGTCGCCGCCAAACGGGTGAACGTTTTTCACGTTTTGCTCGCGCCGCGCGACCGGAACCGGACCAAGCCGACACTCGTGACAGCCGTTCGAGCGACCTCGGCAGCACGAAAAACCGGCGAGAGAGCGCTGACCACCAGTGACACCGTCAGCCCGGGGGTGGTCACCGGCCCTCCCTGGACGGGCGCTAGTCTCGGCGCCCGAGTTGATCAGAACCGACAGGTCTTGACACGCTCGGTAGTTTTTTCACTGTATGACCCATCCTTACGGGTGAGAGATCTCGCCAGGAACATCACTTCGCGGGAGGCACTCCGGTGCGCAACCCAGGTCATCTCCTGTTGCGGCCCACGCTGCGCTCGGCCCGGTCGGCGACGCTCGTCGTGCTGCCGGCCGTCCTGCTGCTCGCGGGCAGCGGCACGGCGCTCGCCGACGACGGCGTCGTCCGCGCGGAGACCCCTTCGGCGGGCTTCGGCATCCTCGGCCCCGTCGGGCTGGTCGCCGTGGCGCTGGGCATCGTCGGCATGGCCCTCGGCGTCCTGCGTCAGCGCCGCAAGGCGCGCGCGGCGACCGCGATGGCCCTGCCCACCCCTGAGCCGGTCGACACCGAGGAGCCCACCCGGCCCCTCGCGCCGATCCAGAACCCCTAGAAAAGCCCTGGCGACGCCCTGGAAGCCTGCCCGGAAGCCCCACTGAGAACCCCCGCCGAGCACTCCAGGGAGACCTCCCTGTGACCCGCCTCTCCGGCTCCTGAAAGAATCGCCGACGTGTCCGACGAACAGAACGGGCGCCTGCGGGTGCTTTCCGGGATCCAGCCGACGGCCGACTCGTTCCACCTCGGCAACTACCTCGGCGCCCTGCGGCAGTGGGTGAAGCTGCAGGACACGCACGAGACCTTCTACTGCGTCGTCGACCTGCACGCCATCACGGTGGAGCAGGACCCGAAGGTGCTGCTGGAGCGCACGCGCCGTTCGGCCGCGCAGCTGCTCGCGATCGGCGTCGACCCTGACCGAAGTGCCCTGTTCGTCCAGAGCCACGTGCCCGAGCACGCGCAGCTCGGCTGGGTGCTCGAGTGCCAGACCGGCTTCGGCGAGGCCAGCCGGATGACGCAGTTCAAGGACAAGTCGGCCAAACAGGGCGCCGACCGCGCCAGTGTGGGCCTGTTCACGTACCCGGTCCTGCAGGCCGCCGACATCCTGCTCTACCAGGCCAACGCCGTGCCGGTCGGCGAGGACCAGCGCCAGCACCTGGAGCTCACGCGCAACCTGGCGCAGCGCTTCAACAACCGCCTCGGCAAGACGTTCACGGTGCCCGAGCCCTACATCGTCAAGGACACCGCGAAGATCTACGACCTGCAGGACCCGACGGCGAAGATGAGCAAGTCGGCGTCCGCGGCCAACGGTCTCGTCGAGCTGCTCGAAGACCCCAAGCGCTCGGCCAAGAAGATCCGCTCCGCCGTGACCGACACCGGCCGCGAGGTCAAGTTCGACGCGGAGAACAAGCCCGGCGTCTCCAACCTGCTGAGCATCTACTCGGCGCTCACCGAGCGCTCGATCGCCGACGTCGAAGCGGCGTACGAGGGCAAGGGCTACGGCGACCTGAAGAAGGACCTCGCCGAGGTGCTCGTCGAGTGGGTCACGCCGTTGCAGGCCAAAGTCCAGTCCTATTTGGACGACGTCGCCGAGCTCGACAAGGTTCTCGCCCGCGGTGCGCAGCGCGCCCGGGAGGTGGCAGCGCCCACGCTCGCCACCGTGTACGAGCGGCTGGGCTTCCTGCCCGCCTCTCGCTGATCGATCTTTTGTCGGTGGACAAAAATTGAAGAAGAGTCTGGCTATTTTAGCTGTCCTGGTGCTGCTCCGCCGGCTGCGGTGAGTCCACTCCGGACAGCCAGACGGCGTCGCCGGAAGGCGACGGTCAGACCACGCAGCGGCCCGGCTACGAAGGCTCCGACTACCCGGATGCCGCGCCGCTGAAGGAACTGCCCGACGCGCAGGGCGTTCAGGTCGGTGGGAAGCCGGTGATCGAGGCCTGCAACCTGTTGTCACTGAACGACTTGAAGGATCTCGGCATCAAGGTCGGCTCGCGCCCGGACCCGAACGTCGTCAACTTCGAGCGCACCTACCTGGTGGGCGACGGCAAGGGCCCGCTCGAGACCTCGTTCGGCACCTACTCGAAGGCCGACGGGCTGGCGGTCGACAAGTGCGCCTACGCCCTGGAGCCGAAGGACGGCACGCTGCAGGAGAGCCTGGCCGTCGCGGTTTCGCAGCCCGCGTACGTGTCCGGCACCGCCGAGACCGCCGCGGCGTTCGTCGGTGCCCCGGCGAGCATCACGCTCGGCCAGGTGCAGGGCGACGGCAGTGCCGGCAAGCTGCAGGACATCGCCAAGCGCGTGATGCAGACCTCGAGAAGCAGACGAACGCGCCGGCCGGGCCGAGCACCGTCGGCTACTCGAGCCCGGTCTTCCCGAAACCGGTCGCGCAGCCGTGCCCGCTGCTCACGGCCGACGTGGTGAGCCCCGCCATCGGCACCGACGCGTCGCCGCTGGTCTCGGAGGTACCGGGCACGGCCGTCGGCGTCATCGCGTTCCCGCACGACCCGCAGCCGCGCAACTACGTGCAGCTCGAGTGCGAGCGCGGCACCGGCGAGGACGACCCGCTCTCGCGCAAAGCGCTGTCGCTGACGGCGACGAGCTTCCTCACCGAAGACGCCGCCAAGGGATACGTCGACAACACCGCGGGCGCGCACGGCGGCCAGGCCCCTTCGGCCGCGATCGGCGACGAGTCACGGATCATGACCGACACGATGTCGGTGAGGACCCAGGGTGTGCTGATCTTCCGCAAGGGCCGCTTCGCCTTCGAGCTCTACCTGGTCGACCACGACGGCCACCCCATCGGCAGCACCCTCGCCGAGGCCAACAGCCTGCTCGTGCCCGCCGGCCAGAAGATCGCCCTGGCTTTTCAGGGGACGTAAGTGCGGCTGATCGTCCTCAACGGACCGCCCGCCATCGGTAAGTCAACGCTGGCGGAGCGGTTCGCGCAGGCCCACCCGCCGACCCTGAACCTCGACGTCGACCGCGTGCGCTCGCTTGTCGGCGGCTGGCGCGCGCAGCCGAAAGAGTCCGGCTTGGCGGCGCGCGCCTTGGCTCTCGCGGCCGCCCGCGCGCACCTCACCGCGGGCCACGACGTGATCGTGCCGCAGCTGCTCGCACGCCCGGATTTCCTGCTGCAGCTGGAAGAACTGGCCCACGACGTCGGCGCTTCGTTCCATGAACTCGTGCTCTGGGACACCCGCGAAAACGTCCTCAGCCGCTTTGCCTCACGAACGCCCGGGACGCAACACCACGACACCACTGCGGCCGACGTCGCCGCGTTCCACGACCGCCTCGAATCCCTCCTCGCCGACCGGCCGCGGGCGCGGATCATCACGACGTCGGCCGGACACGTCGACGACGCCTACCGAGCGGTGCTCGCCGCCCTGGACTGACCCCCGAGTACCCGCTCGCGTTGCGGCTATCACCCACCGTGGTTAGCGTTTTACGGTGGCGAACAAGACTGGTGACCAGGAAAAGCTGCTGCCTCGGCTGCGGCGGAAGTACCCGTGGCTGGATCACCTGATCCGAGCCAACGAATCCTTCGGCGAGAACTACGGCAACCACTACGCCGCCGCCATCACGTACTTCAGCGTGCTGGCGGTGTTCCCGATCTTCATGGTGGCGTTCGCGATCGTGGGCATGGTCGTGGGCGGCGACCAGGCGGTGATCGACCAGATCACCAACGGCATCAAGAGTTCCGTGCCGGAGGCATTGCAGGGACTCGTGACGCAGATCGTCGACGCGGCGATCAAGTCGGGCAGCGGCATCGGGATCTTCGGTCTGCTCCTGGCGCTCTACTCCGGCATCGGCTGGATGTCGAACCTGCGCGACGCGCTCACAGCGCAGTGGGGGCAGGAGAAGAAACCGCAGCCGATCGTGTCGACGACGATCAAGGACCTGCTGTCGCTCGTCGGGCTCGGCGTGGCGCTGATCGTGTCGTTCGCGGTGACGGCCGCGGGCGGCGGGGTGGGGCAGTACCTGCTCGAGCTCGTCGGCCTGGAACACCAGACGTGGGCGGTGTGGGTGCTGCGGGTGGCCACGATCATCCTCGGCCTGGCGGCCAACACGCTCGTGTTCATGTGGGTCATCGCGCGGCTGCCGCGTGAGCACGTGGCCATGCGCAGCGCGGTGAAGGGCGCGATCGTCGCCGCGATCGGGTTCGTCATCCTGCAGCAGGTGGCGTCGATCTACCTGGAGAGCGTGACGAAATCGCCGGCGGCGGCGATCTTCGGGCCGATCATCGGTCTGCTCGTGTTCGCGAACCTCGTCTCGCGGTTCCTCCTCATGGTCACCGCGTGGACGGCGACCGCGAAGGAGAACCAGCGCAAGGTCGTGCGGCCGCCGGCGCCGGTGCTGCTGGAGCCGCGCGTGACGGTCCAACGCGGGTTCGGTCTGAGCGCGGCCGCGGGCGTGTTCGGCGTGGGTGCGCTGCTCGGCTGGATGGGGCGACGGCGGGACTAGGGCGTGTCTGACAAACATCGTGGGTGGCGGTTGTGATGCTGCCGGTGTGTCGCGGTTTCAGTTGTTGTCAGATGAGCAGTGGGTGTTGATCCTCACGCTCGATCCGCGGGCAGTTGCGCGCCCGCGGTATCACCGCCGTGATCCCCGAACCAGCTGATCCGTCACGCCGTGATCACCTGGACCAGCGCATTGTCAGACGCTGGACTAGCCCTGATCTACTGCTGGACCTGCTTCTTGCGCTGGTGGCCGATCACGAACCCGCCGAGGATGATCAGGGCGACCACCAGCGTGAGGATCCAGCCCGTGGTGCCGAACGGATCTTCCGTCGCCGGGGCGGCCGACGAAGCGGCGCCGGCGGCGACGTTCGCCGGGGGAGCGGGCGGCGCCGTGGCCACGAGGGCCTCGTACGCGATGCGCCCGACGGGCTCGGCGTGGTCGGCTTCGAGCGCGAAGCCGTAGTCGAGCAGCTTGCCCGCCTGGTCGACGACCTTCGTGGGCCGCTGCTCCGCGCGCATCATCACCACGGCGAGGCGGCGGCCGTCCTTCTCCGCCGCACCGACGTAGGTGTGGCGGGCGTCGTCGGTGAAGCCCGTCTTGCCGCCGAGGAAGCCGGGGTAGACACCGAGGAGCTTGTTGTCGTTGAAGACCGGAATGGCGGGTTTGCCGCCCGCCGCCGGAATCGTGTACGACTTCGTGGCCACGGCCTGCGCGATCTCCTGCTGCTTCATCGCGTAGTGGAAGATCAGGCTCAGGTCGTAGGCCGAGGTCGACATCCCGGGCCCGTCGAGGCCCGACGGCGTCGCCGCGCGCGTGTCCGTGGCGCCGATGCGCTTGGCCAGCAGGTTCATCTTCGTGGTCGCGATGTCGACCCCGCCGAGCGCGGTCGCGAACGCGTGGGCGACGTCATTGCCCGAGTGCATCAGCAGGCCGTGCAGCAGCTGGTCGACGGTGTAGCTCGCACCCGCCTCGATGCCGACGCAGGTGCACTCCTGCTCGGCGTCCTCCTTCGTGGGCACCACGATCTGGTCGGGCTTCATCTCGCTCATGACGACGAGTGCGAGCAACGTCTTGATCAGCGACGCCGGCCGCTCCCGCGCGTGCGGGTTCTTCGCCGCGATGACGTCGCCGGTGTCGAGGTCCTGCACCACCCACGACGCGGCCGTGTTGCCGTCCGGCGGGTTGAGCGCGCCGTCGGGCAGGATCATCCCGCAGCCGCCCATGCGCAGCCCCCCGACGGGCTCCACGGGCACCGGCAACGGCGGCGGGGCCGGCTGCCCGGGCGCCGGCTTCTCCGACGTGTCCACCGGCGCGGGCGGTGCGGCCTGGTCCTGACAGGGCTGAGCCTGGGCTACCGCTGCCGTCGGGCCGATTCCACCGCCGAACAGCCCAACGGCCACCACTGCGACGAGAACCGGGAGCGACCGGGAGAAAACGCTGTGCACCCACGCAATCTAGCGTCGCGAGCCCGGTTGCATACTCAGGGGCATGCGCATTTCGCGAGGTACTGCGGTCTTCCTGCTGTTGTTCGGCGTGTGGTCCTGGATCATCTGGATCACCTTCGCCAAGAACCTCTGGGCCAGCTCCCAGTCCTGGTCAGCCGATGGTTCCCCCACGGCCTACTTCATCGTGCACGCGGTGCTCACGGTGGTGTCGTTCGTGCTGGGCACGATCATCGGGGTGCTGGGCTGGCGGGCGCTGCGCTCCACCCGATCGAAGGAACGATCTTAGTCCGATTCCTGAGCCGGAGCGGGTGGCTCGGCGTTCGCCGGATACGGCCGTACGCCGGTATGACAGGGGCGCGCGAATGGAGTAGTGTCAGCGCTCACGCGAGCCCTTCCAGCGTTGGCTCGCATTACCCGAATGGAATTCGTATGTCCGGCGGTTCCGAAACGGGTGGCAACTGATCGGTTGTTCCGGTCGCACACCCGAAAAACCCGGAGTCCGCACTCCGGGTTTTTTTATGACCGTCACAAATCAGGTGAGTAGTCGGCGATGAATCCCATGTACTGAGACATCTTCGGATTCGCCGCGGAGAACTCCACGATCACGTCCTTGCCCTGCCGGAGCCGCCGCAGTCCTTGTGCGCCCTGGTTTCGCACGACGAAGGCCGAATCACGCTTGACGTTGCGGAAGATCACCCGGTGCTCGAACTTGCTGATTTCCTTGCGGAACATCACGTCGAACGATTCCGGCTCGGCGCCCGACATCAGATCCACCGAATACCTCGGCCAAATCCATTCCACGGTGACCACGTCGCCTTCCTGAACGATCGTGCCGAGGTGGATGTAGATGTCCAGTTTCGGTTTCCCGTTCGCGGAGGTGGACCAGATCGAAGTCGCGTTGGCGCGGGTCTTCTGGTCGACGTCTTCAGGCCCGGCGTGGAAAGCCTTGTACTGCACCAGTCGACGGGCCCGCTCGGACAGCGGTGTGGTTCCGTAGTACACGAGATTCACGGACAGGTAACGCGGGACGTTGTCGTTCGCCTCGTGGAGCACGAGCACGCGCCGGCAGAACGCGTCGCCGTTGTCCTCAATGGTCACTTCCTGCATCCACTCCTGCACGGCGATCGGCTTGCGCGTGCGCCCGGCGAGCGCGTCGGCGTACCGGTGCAGCAGCTCCTCGCTGTGCTGCGCCTGGGTGCGGAGCTTGTGGGTGCCGGCGAAGGAGATCGCGCTGGCGATCACGAACAACCCGCCCGCGATGCTGGCGAACGTCGTGCGCAACCACTCCATGCCGAGCACCTCGCCGAGCAGGCCGACGCTGCCGAGCATGGCGACCGTCGCCGCGAACACCCGCAAGTAGCCCTGTCGGAACACGAGTTCCTCGACATCGGCGATGAACCGTGCCAAGTGTTGGGAAAGCACCTTACGTAGTTCCGCACCAGCACTCATCTGTTCGTTCCCCGTCGCACGACCGTCCGAGTCATCGGTAACTCGACAGGCTAGTCCAATCACGCACAGTCGCCCTAGCTCCGTTCAGGGGAGTTTTGTCCGTGTCGGCTGCGAATCGGCAACGAAAAGGCCCCCATCCGGCGAACCGGACGGGGGCCTCTCCGCAACGAAATTCTCAGACGCGCTTGAACAAAAGTGCGCGCTTCACTTCCTGAATCGCCTTCGTCACCTGGATCCCACGCGGGCAAGCGTCCGTGCAGTTGAACGTCGTCCGGCAGCGCCACACGCCCTCGGAGTCGTTCAGGATGTCCAGCCGCTCCTCCGCCGCGTCGTCGCGGGAGTCGAAGATGAAGCGGTGCGCGTTGACGATCGCGGCGGGGCCGAAGTACGAGCCGTCGTTCCAGTAGACCGGGCAGGACGACGTGCAGCAGGCGCAGAGGATGCACTTGGTGGTGTCGTCGAAGCGGTCGCGGTCGGCCTGGGACTGGATGCGCTCGCGGGAGGGCTCGTGGCCGTAGTTGATGAGATACGGCTTGACCGACCGGTAGGCCTCGAAGAACGGGTCCATGTCGACGTAGAGGTCCTTCAACGTCGTCAGGCCCTTGATCGGGGCGATGGTGATGACGGTCTTCTTGCCGTCCTTCTCCAGCAGGTCCTTCATGAGCACCTTGCAGGCCAAACGGTTGATGCCGTTGATCTGCATGGCGTCCGAGCCGCACACGCCGTGTGCGCACGACCGGCGGAACGAGAACGTGCCGTCGATGTAGTCCTTGACGTAGAACAGCAGGTTCAGCAGCCGGTCGGTGCGCTGCGCCGGGACGTCGTAGGACTCCCAGTGCGGCTCGGAGTCGACCTCGGGGTTGAAGCGCAGGATCTTCAGCGTGACCGTGACCGGCGTGTGGTCCTGCGCAGCCGCGGGTGCTTCTTCGGTGGTTGCCGCAGTCATCAGTACTTCCGCTCCATCGGCTCGTAACGCGTGAAGGTCACCGGCTTGTAGTCGAGGCGGATGTCCGACGACAGCCCCTCGCCCTGCTTGTAGGCCATGGTGTGGCGCATGAAGTTCGTGTCGTCGCGGTTGGGGTAGTCCTCGCGGGCGTGGCCGCCGCGCGACTCCTTGCGCGCGAGGGCGCCCACGATCAGGACCTCGGCCAGCTCGAGCAGGAAGCCCAGCTCAACGGCCTCGAGCAGGTCGGTGTTGTACCGCTTGCCCTTGTCCGACACGGTGATCCGCGTGTACCGCTCCTTCAGCGCCTGGATGTCGGTCAGCGCCTGCTTGAGCGTGTCCTCGGTGCGGTACACCGAGGCGTGCGAGTCCATCGTCTGCTGCATTTCCTTGCGGATGTCGGCGACGCGCTCGTCACCGTGCTCCGACAGCAGGCCCGACAGCTGCTCCTCGACCAGCTTGGTCGGCAGCTCCGGAAGCTCGACGTGCTCGTGCGCCAGCGCGTACTCCGCGGCCGCGATGCCGGCGCGGCGGCCGAACACGTTGATGTCCAGCAGCGAGTTGGTGCCCAGGCGGTTCGAGCCGTGAACCGACACGCACGCGACCTCGCCGGCCGCGTACAGGCCCGGGATCACGTTCTCGTTGTCGCGCAGCGCTTCGCCGTGGATGTTGGTCGGGATGCCACCCATCACGTAGTGGCAGGTCGGGAACACCGGCACCGGCTCCTTCACCGGGTCGACGCCCAGGTAGGTGCGCGAGAACTCGGTGATGTCCGGCAGCTTGGTCTCGAGGACCTCCACCGGCAGGTGTGTCACGTCGAGGACGACGTAGTCCTTGTTCGGGCCCATGCCGCGGCCCTGCAGCACCTCCTGGACCATCGAGCGCGCGACGATGTCACGCGGCGCGAGGTCCTTGATGGTGGGGGCGTAGCGCTCCATGAACCGCTCGCCCTCGGAGTTGCGCAGGATCCCGCCCTCGCCGCGGACGGCTTCGGAGATCAGGATGCCCAGGCCAGCGAGGCCGGTCGGGTGGAACTGGAAGAACTCCATGTCCTCCAGCGGCAGGCCCTTGCGGAAGATGATGCCGAGGCCGTCGCCGGTGAGGGTGTGCGCGTTCGACGTCGTCTTGAAGATCTTGCCCGCGCCGCCGGTGGCGAACACGATGGACTTGGCCTGGAATACGTGCAGCTCGCCGGTGGCCAGTTCGTAGGCCACGACGCCCGACGCGATCGGGTTGCCGTTCTCGTCCTCGCTGGTCACCAGGTCGAGCACGTAGAACTCGTTGAAGAACTCCGTGCCGTACTTGACGCAGTTTTGGTACAGCGTCTGCAGGATCATGTGGCCGGTGCGGTCCGCGGCGTAGCAGGCGCGGCGCACGGCCGCCTTGCCGTGGTCACGGGTGTGGCCGCCGAAGCGGCGCTGGTCGATCTTGCCCTCGGGCGTGCGGTTGAACGGCAGGCCCATCTTCTCGAGGTCGAGGACCGCGTCGATGGCCTCCTTGGCCATGATCTCCGCGGCGTCCTGGTCGACGAGGTAGTCACCGCCCTTGACGGTGTCGAAGGTGTGCCACTCCCAGTTGTCCTCTTCGACGTTCGCCAGCGCGGCGCACATACCGCCCTGGGCGGCGCCGGTGTGGGACCGCGTGGGGTACAGCTTCGTGAGGACCGCGGTGCGGGCGCGCTGGCCGGCCTCGATGGCCGCGCGCATGCCGGCGCCGCCGGCGCCGACGATCACCACGTCGTACTTGTGGAACTGCATAGGGATTGCTCCGCTTATCAGGAATCGAGCACTGTGTGTGGTGGGTGCGCCTAGCTGGCGGGCATCTCGGGGTCGAACGTGAAGATCACCAGTGTGCCGACGGCCAGGATCAGGACCATCGAGACGTACAGCAGGATCTTCAGCCAGAACCGCGTGGAGTCCTTGCGGGCGTAGTCGTCGATGATCGTGCGCAGGCCGTTGCCGCCGTGGATCTCGGCGAGCCACAGCATCGCGAGGTCCCAGAACTGCCAGAACGGCGAAGCCCAGCGGCCGGCGACGAAGCCCCAGTTGATGCGGTGCACACCGCCGTCGAGGATGTTCATGATCAGCAGGTGGCCCAGCACCAGGATGATCAGCGCGAGGCCCGAGATGCGCATGAACAGCCAGCTGTAGAGCTCGAAGTTGCTGCGGCGGGCCGCCGGGCGCTTCGGGGTGCGCGGCGATTCGATGACGAGCGAGTCGGCCATGGTCAGTTACCCCCGAAGAGCGTCTCGACCGTGCGCTTCAGCATGAAGAACGCACCGGGAATCATCACGACGACCCACACGACACCGATCACCCACAGCATCGTCTTCTGGAACTTCGGGCCCTTGGACCAGAAGTCGACCAGCATGACGCGGACGCCGTTGAGGGCGTGGAAGAGGACCGCGCCGACCAGACCGACCTCGAGCAGGTTCACGAGCGGCGTCTTGTACGTCTCGATCACCTGGTCGTAGGTGTTCGGCGACACGCGGACGAGCGCGGTGTCGAGCACGTGCACGAACAGGAAGAAGAATGTCAGCACGCCGGTGATGCGGTGCAGCACCCAGGACCACATGCCGGGGTCGCCCCGGTAGAAGGTCCCCTGCCGGCGTGAGGCACCCGCCCGATCGCTCGCTCCTGCCTCGGTGGCAGTGCTCGCCGTGGTGGACATCGGTGAACGGCCTCCAACGTCATCTGTTGTGCCCGGCTGACCGGTGAGGTCCGCACCCGCTTCCGCGTCGGTCCACTGGGGACAACGCCGGCAGCGGTGCCGAGATCTAGGGCCATCGAGCGTGGATGAAAGGGATGCTAGACCCGCCATCTGGACCCGGCTCACCTCCGGGTTCGTCTCTGTGATGGACCAGACACCCGGAGCGTCCCGCACCACTCGGACGTGTGGCGCCGGCCACGCGGCGCGGGCGGTCCAGGGCGAATCCGACCTGGAGCTCCCGGCCCGGTCGATTCGATTCAGCAGGCCGGTACCGCTTGCGGCGGCGAGTGAAAAACCAGCCGGGCCCGAACGGTTTTCGTGATGTCCGCAACGCCCGTTCGGCCGGGCCCTCCACCGGGGTGGACGAAGATCGTCGGGACGGGTTCCGGAGTGCTGTTCCACAACCGCCCCGCTCCTCGACCGAGGGACGGAGCGGGGCGGCGCAAATGGTCTGGATCTCGTGCATTGCGATCCCGGACGAGTAGGTCCCGACGTCGCTGCCGGTTCAGAGATATCCAAGCCTGCCGACCCTGTCCTTGAGTTGGCAGGCCGACCATGTGAGTGATCGGTCCATGGCAGCCGTCTGTCGGGCCCAGGAGGCCCTCGGATGACTCCTGGTGAGTACCCGCCTGATCCGGTTGATCACCGTAAGTACACGATCGGTCGCGAATCAGACCGCTGAGTAAACGTTTGTGTTACGTAGCGTGCCTTTCCTATGGCGGTTGTCTGGCAGTTGGGTACGGTCTGGCGGTTGAACTCGGCACCGAAGGAGACACCGGAGCCGGGTCGCTTCCACTTAGTCCGCTGGATCAGCGGGGAGGGAGACACACGTTGCGTCGCATGCGTGGAACCGCGCTGGCCGCCGCGACCATGGCCGGGGTCCTCACCTTGGCAGGGTGCGCGAAGGACACCGGCGGGGGCAGCAGCAACAACACCGCCGCGGCCGGCAGCTCGGGCTCGAGCTGCGTCACCGCGCCGAAGCCGCCCGCGGCTCCGGCAGCAGCCACGACCAGCAGCTCGTCCGGCGAGAAGGTGGACGGCAGCAAGCTCAAGGTCGGCCTGGCGTTCGACATCGGCGGCCGGGGTGACGCCTCCTTCAACGACGCGGCCGCGGCCGGCGTCGACAAGGCGAAGTCCGAGCTCGGCATCACGACCGTCAGCGAGAGCACGGCCAGCCCGAGCGAGAGCGAGTCGGCCAAGCAGCAGCGGCTCGAGCAGATGGCGTCGCAGGGCCTGAACCCGATCATCGCGGTCGGTTTCGCCTACGCGCCGTCGGTCGCCGCAGTCGCGCCGAAGCACCCGAACACCCGGTTCGCGATCGTCGACGACGACACCATCAAGCTCCCCAACGTGACGCCGCTGGTGTTCGCCGAGGAGCAGGGCTCGTTCCTGGCCGGCGTCGCCGCCGTCTACAAGAGCAAGAACTGCCACATCGGCTTCGTCGGTGGCGTGAACACGCCGCTGATCCAGAAGTTCGAGGCCGGCTACCTGCAGGGTGCGCGGGCCGCGTCGAACAAGGTCAAGATCGAGGACGAGTACCTGACGCCGGCCGGTGACTTCTCCGGTTTCCAGGACCCGGCCAAGGGCAACGTCAAGGCCGCCGCCGAGATCAACAACGGCGCGGACGTGATCTACCACGCCGCCGGTGCCTCCGGTAAAGGTGTGTTCGACGCCGCCAAGACGTCGGGCAAGGCGTTGGCCATCGGTGTCGACTCCGACCAGTACAACCAGGCCACAGTCGCCGCGGACAAGGACATCATCCTCACCTCGATGATGAAGCGGGTGGACGTCGCGGTGTTCGACTTCCTGCAGGCCGACGCGAAGGGCGACCTGAGCGTGCTGCCGCAACGCTTCGATCTGAAGGTCGACGGCGTCGGCTACGCCACCTCCGGCGGCAAGGTCGACGACATCAAGGACGTGCTGGACGGGTACAAGGCCCAGATCATCTCGGGCGCCATCCAGGTTTCGGACAAGCCGACCAAGTAGGACCCGCCACGTGCCAGGGCTCGGAAGGATCTTCCTTCCGAGCCCTCACGCGTTTCGACAGAACTGGATGCCCCAGCGATGAGCACTGCCGAGGCCGAAGCCGTCCCCGACCGGGGCACGACGGCCGTCCAGCTGACCGGGATCACCAAGCGCTTCCCGGGTGTGGTCGCCAACTCCGACGTCAACCTCTCCGTGGCCGCGGGCGAGGTGCACGCCCTCTGCGGCGAGAACGGCGCGGGCAAGTCGACCCTGATGAAGATCCTCTACGGGATGCAGCAGCCCGACGAGGGAACCATCGCCATCAACGGCACCGAGGTGAAGCTGCGCAACCCGCAGGACGCCATCCAGGCCGGGATCGGCATGGTGCACCAGCACTTCATGCTCGCCGACAACTTCACCGTCTCCGAGAACGTGTTTCTCGGAGCCGAGGCCCTGCACGGCATCGGCGGTGCGGCGCGCGCCCGGCTCAAGAAGCTCTCGGAGCAGACGGGCCTGCGCGCCAAGCCGGACGCGTTGCTGGAGGAGCTCGGCGTGGCCGACCGCCAGCGCGTCGAGATCGTGAAAGTCCTCTACCGCGGCGCGAAGATCATCATTCTCGACGAGCCCACCGCGGTGCTCGTGCCGCAGGAGGTCGACGCGCTGTTCAGCACGGTCCGCGAGATGCAGGCCGACGGCTACACCTTCCTCTTCATCTCCCACAAGCTCGACGAGGTGCGGGCCATCGCCGACACCGTGACGGTGATCCGGCGCGGCACCACCGTCGGCACGGCCGACCCGAAGACCATCACCAGCCGTCAGCTGGCGGAGATGATGGTCGGTTCGGAGCTGCCCAGCCCCGAGACACGCGAGTCGACGGTGACCGACCGCGACGTGCTGCGGTTGAAGGACTTGAGCCTCACGGCCGAGAACTCCGAGCTGAAGCTGCTCGACGACATCGCGTTCACGGTGCACGCGGGTGAGGTGCTCGGCATCGCGGGCGTCGAGGGCAACGGCCAGACCGAGCTCGTCGAGACCATCATGGGCATGCGCAAGGCCAGCGGCGGGCACATCGAGCTCGCCGAGGCCGACGGCAAGACCCACGACCTGGTGAAGCTGGGCACGCTCGCGCGGCGAGAGGCCGGCATCGGCTACATCGCTGAAGACCGCACGCGCCACAGCCTGCTGCTCACGCAACCGTTGTGGGCCAACCGGATCCTCGGCTACCAGACGCGCAAACCCGTCTCGAGTGGACAGTTGCTCGACATCGCCGGCGCGCGCCGCGACACCGAGCGCATCGTGCGCGAGTACGACGTGCGCACGCCGGGCATCGACGTGCCGGCCGCCGCGCTCTCGGGCGGCAACCAGCAGAAGCTGATCGTCGGACGCGAGCTGTCGGGCAACCCCGTGCTGCTCATCGCTTCGCACCCGACGCGCGGGGTCGACGTCGGTGCGCAGGCCATGATCTGGGAGCAGATCCGGCAGGCGCGCGCCGACGGCCTGGCGGTGCTGCTGATCTCCGCCGACCTCGACGAGCTGATCGGGCTCTCCGACACGATCCGCGTGATGCTGCGCGGGCGCCTGGTGAGCGAGGCGAACCCCGCCACGGTGACCCCGCAGGAACTCGGTTCCGCCATGACCGGTGCCGAAGAAGGTGAAGAAGCGTAATGACTTCGTGGCGCACGCGGCTGCTGCCGCCCCTGCTCGCGATCGTGTTCGCCGTGCTGCTCACGGCGATCGCGCTCGTCATCTCCGGCGCCAACCCGCTGGAGGCGTACGGGACCATGGTGGGGCAGCTCTTCAAGGGCTCCACCGCCGTGGACACGGTGAACCTCGCGACGGTGTACTACCTGTCCGGGCTCGCGGTGGCCATCGGCTTCCAGATGAACCTGTTCAACATCGGTGTCGAGGGCCAGTACCGGTTCGCGGCCGTGGTCGCCGCGATCATCGGCGGCGCGCTGCAGCTGCCGCCGGTCCTCCACACCATCGTGATCCTGATCGTCGCGGTCGCGTCGGGCGCGCTGTACGCGCTGGTCCCCGCCGTGCTGAAGGTGACCCGCGGCGTCAGTGAGGTCATCTCGACGATCATGCTGAACTCGATCGTCGCCGGCATCATCGCGTTCCTCGTCAACGCCGACCAGTTCGGCGTGCAGTCGGGCAACAACATCGGCACGCGCACGATCGCGCCGTCGGGCCGGATCCCGGGCATCCCCCTCGGCTCGGGCGTGCTGTTCGGGTTCTTCTTCATCGCCATCGTGATCGGCATCGCCTACTGGTTCATGCTCAACCGCACGCGGTTCGGTTTCGAGCTCAAGGCGAGTGGTGAGTCGTCGACGGCGGCGGCGGCCGGTGGCGTGAGCGCGAAGCGGATGACGCTGATCGCGATGCTGCTCTCGGGCGCGGTGGCGGGTCTCGTCGCCATGCCGGAGCTGCTCGGCCGCGACTACAGCTACGGCATCACGGCCACGCAGATGTACGGCTTCACCGGCATCGCCGTGGCGCTGCTGGGCCGCAACCACCCCGGCGGCATCGCGTTCGGCGCGCTGCTGTGGGCGTTCCTCGACACCTCGGCGGTGTCGCTGGAGCAGATCAACGTGTCCAAGGAGATCGCGACGATCATGCAGGGCATCATCGTGCTGTCGGTCGTCGTCGCGTACGAGATCGTGCGCCGCGCCGACCTCGCGGCCGAACAACGCAGGGTGGGCCGGGCGCTCGCCCGCAACGGGCGCAAGGGTGCCTCCGTCGCGGAAGGCGGTGCGGTGTGAGCCAGGTGACGGAGTTCCCCATGCCGGAGCCGGCCTCCGGGATGCCGGAGCCGGTGGTGGAACGGCGGCGCCGGCTCCCGGGCTGGCTGCGTGGTGTGATCTGGGCCGTCGTGGCGATCGGCGTGATGTCCACGGCGTCGTACTCGACGGGCGTTTCGGCGTTGACGTCGAGCAACACGACGTCGACGGCGCTGCGGCTCGCGCTGCCGATCCTGCTGTGTGCGCTCGGCGGCCTGTGGTCGGAGCGCGCGGGCGTGGTCAACATCGGCCTCGAGGGCATGATGATCCTCGGCACGTTCGGCGCGGCCTGGGGCGCGTACTACGGCGGCGTGTGGGTCGGCCTGATCTCGGCCATCGCGTTCGGCGCCCTCGGCGGCCTGCTGCACGCGGTCGCGACGGTGACCTTCAACGTCAACCACATCGTCTCCGGTGTGGCGATCAACTTGTTGGGGTTGGGCGTCGCGAAATACCTGGCGAACCTGATCTTCGAGCCGATTTCGGGCAACCCACGGCAGTCGCCGCCGGTGCCGAAGTTCGACACGTACTCGGCGACGGGCCTGTCCGATTGGCTGGGCACGCTGGAGAACGGGCAGCGTGTGGTGATCTCCGACGTCGCCGGCGTGCTGCGCGGCCTGATCACCGGCATCGCGCCGCTGACGATGATCGCGATCGTGCTGGTGCCGGTGAGTTACTGGATCCTCTGGCACACGCGCTTCGGCCTTCGCCTGCGTTCGTGCGGTGAGAACCCGGTGGCCGCGGAGTCGCTGGGTGTCAACGTGTACCGCTACAAGTACCTCGGCGTGCTGATCTCCGGCGGTTTCGCCGGCATGGGTGGCGCTTCCCTGGTGCTGCTCAAGGGCGGCGCGGACTACCTCGAGAACCAGACCAACGGCCGCGGGTACATCGGCCTGGCGGCGATGATCTTCGGCAACTGGCGGCCGGGCGGCCTGCTCGGCGGTGCGGCGCTGTTCGGGTACGCGGACGGCCTGCAGCTCGCCGGCGGTGGCGAGGCGGTGCTCGCGCTGCTGTACGGCGCGGTGATCCTGCTGGCGATCATCGTGGTGGTGCAGCTGATCCGGAAGCGCTGGCTGGCGGCCGCGCTCGGCGTGATCGCCGCCGGGGCGCTGTATGCGATCTACTGGACCAACGACACGCTGCCGAGCGACCTGATCCCGTACACGGCGCACTTCGTGACGCTGATCGTGCTGGCGGTGGCGTCGCAACGGCTTCGTCCACCGAAGGCTGATGGTGCGCCTTATCGGCGAGGGGAGGGGGACTGATGACCTCGTTCGATTGGGAAGCCCTGCGCGTGGCGGCGGTCACAGCTGCTGCTTCGGCGTACGCGCCCTACTCCGGCCTGCACGTCGGCGTCGCGGGCATCGTCGACGACGGCCGGATGGTGACGGGCTGCAACGTCGAGAACGCCTCGTACGGCTTGGGTCTGTGCGCAGAATGCACGATGGCAGGCCAGCTGCGCTTGTCAGGCGGGGGCCGGCTGGTGGCCGTCGCCTGCCGCAGCGGCGCCGGTGAGCTGCTCATGCCGTGCGGGCGGTGCCGGCAGATCCTGTTCGAGCTGGGCGGGTCGTCGTGTTTGGTCGACACTCCACGCGGGGTCCTGCCGATGTCCGACGTCTTGCCCGACGCCTTCGGGCCCGAGGACCTCCCGTGACTTTCGCGGCCGTGGACATCATCCGCGCGAAACGCGACGGTCTCGTTCTTTCGGATGCGCAGATCGACTGGGTCGTGGACGCCTACACCCACGGCGTGGTCGCCGAGGAACAGATGGCCGCCCTGGCGATGGCCATCTTCCTGCGCGGGATGACCTCGGCCGAGATCTCCCGCTGGACCGCGGCGATGATCGCTTCGGGCTCACGCCTGAGGCTGTCCGTTTCCCGGCCGACCGTGGACAAACACTCGACGGGCGGCGTCGGCGACAAGATCACCCTGCCACTGGCGCCCCTCGTCGCGGCCTGCGGCGCCGCCGTGCCCCAGCTCTCCGGCCGCGGCCTCGGCCACACCGGCGGCACGCTCGACAAACTGGAGTCCATCGCGGGTTGGCGGGCGGCGCTGTCATTTTCCGAGATCACCGACCAGCTGTCTTCGGTGGGCGCGGTCGTCTGCGCGGCCACCGAGGGCTTGGCGCCGGCGGACAAGAAGCTGTACGCGCTGCGGGACGTCACTTCGACGGTCGAGTCCGTGCCGCTGATCGCTTCGTCGATCATGTCGAAGAAGATCGCCGAGGGGGCATCGGGCCTGGTCCTGGACGTGAAGGCGGGTACGGGCGCCTTCATGAAGGACGTTGCTTCGGCTCGCGCCCTGGCTTCCACGCTGGTCTCGATCGGCGCTGATCACGGTGTTCCCACGACGGCGCTGATCACGGACATGAACGTGCCGCTGGGCCGCGCGGTGGGCAACGCCGTGGAGGTCGCCGAGGCGGTCGCCGTCCTGCAGGGCGGTGGGCCTTCGGACGTGGTCTCGCTGACCGTGGCGCTGGCTCGCGAGATGCTCGCGCTGGCCGGACTGTCCTCAGTGGATCCGGCGGCGGTGCTCGCTTCGGGCGAGGCGTACGAGACGTGGTGCCGGATGATCGCTGCTCAGGGCGGTGATCCTTCGGCTCCGCTGCCTCAGCCTTCTTGTGTGCACGTGGTTCCCGCGCCTTCTTCGGGGGTGCTGGCTTCGCTGGACGCTTACGCCGTTGGTGTGGCTGCTTGGCGCCTGGGTGCCGGGCGGGCTCGGAAGGAAGACCCGGTGCAGGCCGCGGCTGGGGTGTTGTGTCTCGCGAAGCCTGGTGATCAGGTGGTGGCGGGGGAGCCGCTGCTGGAGCTGCACACCGATACGCCTTCAGCGGTGGCCGGCGCTCTGGAGGCGTTGGACGGCGCGTTCACGGTGTCGTCGGCTGCTCCGGTGCCGGGACCGATAGTTTTGGAGACGATCCGGTCCTGACGCCTTGGGAGCGGTGGGTTTTTGCTGGTCGCCTGGGTTTTCGGCGATTGCTTGGGCTTGCGGTCTTGGATGGATGTGGGGACGCCCCCTTGGGAGGGTGGGGGCTTGCCTCCCGGCCGGAGGGGGTTTGGCCCGCTGGAAAGCAGACGCGGGGACGCGGCTGTCGCGCGCCGTCAGTGGCGGTGTGCCACCGCGTCGAGCACGCCAGGACCAGGCTCCCGCGAGGCAGGGTTGGCATGGCGTTCACACTGATCGAGTCCGTCCAGGGCTGTCGTCGGGCAGTGAATGCACCGCAGCTCGTCGTTCTTGCCTGCGCGGGTGCCCAGTTCGACAACGGCCGGCTCGTCGCACGGCGGGGAGAGGCGGTGCCCACGTGAGCACTCCAGCCGACCCGACCGGCAGCACACGTCAGTGGCCCACGGACACGTTGACCGCGCTGCGACTCGGCCAGCGACTGGTCGCCGAGCTGCCGGTCTCCCAACCCGGTCGGCGGGCGTTCCTCGACATCACCCCGCGCATGACCACGGCGGACATCGAAGCCCTCAACCAAGGTTGGAAACGAGCCGACCACGCCCGCACCTTCACACTCCAGCACTGGGACTACGCCGCTGACCGTCTCGACGGCTTCGGCTACGACGTCGGAGCGATCCTGGTCAAGGCCTCGACCGTCGCCGGTGAGCTGGATTTGACCGCCACCCTCGAAGCGTGGCACTTGCATCCCGACCAGTTCGGCTATCCCTGGCGAACCGACGACCCGCAGTAGCCAACGTCGGCAAAGTGGTCCAGACGAAAAAAGCCCCCGCCGAAACGGGGGCTTTCTTCAAGAGGACTGAACCTCACTCACCAGCAGCATCTTCGGGCTCAGACCCGTTCTTCGCCTTCGGGTCCACCGCCTTCGGGGACCGTCCGTTGCGCGAGCTGCGCCGCGGCTGACGCGGCGCCGGAGCCGGCGGGGCGATCTGCTGCACGGCCGGCCCACCACCGAGCATCAGCTCGGCGAAGGTGGCCATGGCCTCGTCCAGCTGGCCACCGATCCGTCGCACGGACTCGTCGTTCGAGCGGCGCACCAGGGAGTCGACGGAGTCGGTGTCGGGCTGCTTGGCGAGCGTGCCCTCGACCTTGGAGAGGCCGGACTTGATGGAGCCGTCCAGGTCGCCCAGCTGGGAGACGAAGCCGTCTTCGACCTTGTCCAGGCGGTTGCCCAGGTCGTCGAGGCGCTGGGTGACCGTGTCGAGGCGGTTGACCAGACCTTCGAGGCGCTCGGAGGCGTCGACCATTTCGCCGGTCTCCGTGATGGCGGTGCGCAGCGCGTCGGCGGTGCTGTCGAAGCGCTCGCGAGTGGCGCGGTCGAGCTCGTCGACGCGGGTGCGCAGCTCGTGGTCGGCCGTCTCGATGCGTTCGCGCAGGGTGGCCTCCGCGAGCTCGATGCGCTCGCGCACTGGGGCCTGCGTGGTCTGCGGGATCGAGTCGAGCTTGGCGTCCTGCTTGTCCAGGTGGCCGCCCAGCTCGTCGAGCCGGCGGTGAATGTTCTGCAGCTTGTCCTCGAGCCCGTCCATCCGGCCCGCGACGCCCTCGAAGCGCGCGGCGACGCCGTCGAGCCGGCCGTCGAGCTGCGCGAACGGCTTGGCCAGCTTGTCGACGATGCTCTCGACCGCGTGGGTGATCGCGGCGATCGCGTTGTCCTGGGCCTCCAGCCGCGTCATGGCCTCGTCGAGGCGCTCCGCGATCACGCCGACCTCGGTGCGGTCGGGCATCTCGGACAGCCGCTTGCGAACGGCGCCCAGCGAGTCGACCGGGGCGAGCCGGGCGTAGATGTCGTCCAGCGCGTCGAAGATCTGCTGCTGTTCGCTCTCGCGCACTTCGGCCGCGCGCACCAGCATGTTGCGCATCCGGTCGAAGGACGGAGCGGCAATGTGGTTGTCAGTGGTCACTGCTGTGTCCTTCGTCGGCGGGGAAATGGAAGGGACGTGGCACGAAGCTTATCCAGTGAAAAATTGCTGTGCGTATGGGCCCCGCTAAGACGGGATAACGCTGGCGTTACCCGGATGGCCGATTCCTTCCTTGATCGTCAAAGCTGAGGGTTGCCTCGACGCTGAGAGTTACCGCCATGTAGGGGAATGACAACGAGACTACCGTTGGTGCATGTCAGACGTAACCCCGCTCGACGCAGCGACCCTGCTCCGAGCCCCCAAGGTCCTGCTGCACGACCACCTGGACGGCGGCCTTCGCCCGGCCACCGTCGTCGAGCTCGCCGAAGCGACGGGCTACGACGCTCTGCCGACCACCGACGTCGCGGCCCTCGGCCGCTGGTTCCGCGAAGCCGCCGACTCCGGCTCGCTCGTGTCCTACCTGGAGACGTTCGCCCACACCTGCGGCGTGATGCAGACCGAGGAAGCGCTGGTCAGGGTTGCGGCCGAGGCTGTGGAAGACCTCGCGGCCGACGGCGTGGTCTACGCCGAGCTGCGCTACGCGCCCGAACTGTTCGTCGAACGCGGCCTGTCACTCGATGCGGTGGTCGAGGCGGTCCAGACCGGTCTCGACGAGGGAACACAGCGCGTGGCCGCCGCGGGCGGTGCGATCAAGGTCCGCACGTTGCTCTGCGCGATGCGTCAGCACGCCCGCGCCCTCGAGATCGCCGAGCTGGCGGTGCGCCACCGCGACGGCGGCGTGGCGGGCTTCGACATCGCCGGCCCCGAGGACGGCTTTCCGCCGACCCGAAATCTCGACGCATTTGAATATCTGCGTCAGAACAACGCGCATTTCACGATTCACGCGGGCGAGGCATTCGGCTTGCCGTCCATTTGGGAGGCCATCCAGTATTGCGGCGCCGAACGGCTCGGCCACGGTGTCCGGATAGTCGAGGACATCAAGACCGATTCGGACGGAACGGTCCACCTTGGACGGTTGGCGAGCTACGTTCGGGACCGCCGCATACCCCTGGAGATCTGCCCGACGTCGAACGTGCAGACGGGCACCGTCGCGTCGTTCGCCGAGCACCCGATCGCCCAGCTCGCCCGGCTGCACTTCCGGGTCACGGTGAACACCGACAACCGGCTGATGAGCGGATGCACGATGACCAGTGAATTCACCGCTCTGGCGACCACGTTCGGGTTCGGTCTTGATGATCTTCGCTGGTTCACGATCAATGCCATGAAATCCGCGTTCCTCGATTTCGATGCCCGGTTGTCGCTGATCAACGACGTGATCAAGCCCGGGTACGCCGCTCTGGCCTGACTCCCGACGCTTCCGGACGTGACCGCCTCCTTGGCGGTTGCGTTCGTTAGCATACCCAACTAAAGTTCAGAATGTAGGAACTAAATCTCAATATATGAGACGGTGGGAAAGATGTCGCAGGTCGCGGCCGGTGAGTCGATACGCGAAAAGCCCAGTTCTCGACGGTGGCTCATTCTCGCGCTCGGCCTCGCCGCGCAGACCGCGAGCTGTTCCTTCCTTTACGGGCTGCCCTTTTTGATCCCCGCGATGCGCGCCGCCGACGACCTGACGCTCGCCGAGGCCGGCACCGTCGTCGCCGCGCCGAGCATCGGCCTGCTGCTCACCCTGATCGTGTGGGGCGCGGCTGCGGACCGTTACGGAGAGCGCCTGATCATGGCCCTCGGACTGGGCGGTTCGGGGTTACTCCTGGTGTACGCCGCACTGTGGCATCACCCGGTCGGGCTGCTCTTCGGCGTGTTCCTTGTTGCCGGAGCGTGCACGGCTTCGGTCAACGCGGCGAGCGGCCGCGTCGTGATGGGCTGGTTCTCGAAGTCCGAACGCGGCATGGCGATGGGCATCCGGCAGACGGCGCAGCCGCTGGGTGTCGGCGTGGCCGCGCTGGGCCTGCCGCCGCTGGCCGCGCGCTGGGGGTTCCAGGCCGCGATGCTGCTGCCGGCCGTGCTCGGGATCGTGGTCGCGCTGCTGGTCGCGCTGTTCGTGGCCGACCCGCCGCGGCCGCCGCGCCCCGCTGCCGGCGCTTCGAAGCCGCCTTCGCCATACCGCAAGCCGTGGCTGTGGCGTGTGCACGGCGCGAGCGCGCTGCTGGTCGTGCCTCAGTTCACGGTGTCGGCGTTCGCGCCGGTCTACCTCGTGTCGCAGCAGCACTGGAGCCCGTCGGGCGCCGGCGTGTTCCTCGCGGTGGCCCAGGTGCTCGGCGCGGCGGGCCGGCTGGGATCGGGCTACTGGTCCGACCGCGTCGGCAGCCGCCTTCGCCCGATGCGCCAGCTCGCGGTGGCCGGCGTGGTCGTAATGCTGCTCGTGGCCCTCGGCGACGTGACGTGGCTGTGGCTCGTGCTGATCGCCCTCGTCCTCGCCGCGATCATCACGGTCGCCGACAACGGCCTCGGCTTCACCGCCTCCGCCGAGCTCGCCGGCGTCGCCTGGTCCGGCCGCGCGATGGCCACCCAGAACACCGCGCAGAACATCGCCGGGGCCCTCACGCCGCCCCTGCTCGGCCTCGTCATCGGTGACAGCCGCTACGCGCTGGCGTTCTGCCTCGTCGCGATCTTCCCCGCGCTGGCCATCGCCGTGGTCCCGGTCCGCGCGGAAGCTGAGATGGCCCACTGACCGGGACGCGGTCCGAAGTCGAGAGCACTCTCGACTTCGGGGCGACAACGCCGAGCGAAGGGACCGCTGATGCCCACACCGCAACGCACCCGTGGCTTGACGCCCTCGCTGTCCTTCGGCGGACCGATGAGCGGGACGAGCCCGGCACACCTTGTGGTTGGGGACCGCTGGTTGCCCACACAGTGGCCGGGTTGTGGACAGCTCAGCCCGCCCTCGCCCCTCAGGAGGCCGGGATTGTCTGCCGGGGTCTGCCCGAGGCCCACAACGAAGAAGGCCACCCACCGGGAATCCCCAGCGGATGGCCTTCCTCAAACCAAAGAGGTTCAGACCACCGTCAGGCGGTTCTCGAACGACTCCACCAGCTTGCGCCACGCGCTCTGCTCGGTGTCGAACGGCGCGCTCGGCTCCAGGCGCGTCGGGTCGGGGCGCAGGACGAACGAGACCAGCCAGCCGAGGCTTTCGTTCTGCGACAGCGCCGTCTCGACGGAGTCGTCCTCGGCCCAGTCGGCGGCGTCGGTGATGAGCTCGACCGCCAGCTCCAGCTGGTTGGGGTCGATGGACTCGACGCCCTCGGCGATGTCGTCGTCGAGGCCGGTGAGCACGTAGGTGTTCTCGGCGTCGATGTCGATCTCGAGGTCGTCCGCCGCCGCCTTCGTGAGCACGTCGTCCCAAGTGGACACGTCGGCGAGGTCGGTGTCGGCCACGTCCTTGCCGTCCTTGAGGGCGGCGAGCAGGGCCTTCTCGGAGGAGAAGACGTCGATCTCGCCCTCGCTGCCGAGGAAGATCGGCTTGTCGTCGAGGTAGCAGCGCAGCGTGTAGTACTCGGCGCCGGCCGTGACGATCTTGATCGGGTCGATGCCGACCTCACCCCAGAAGCCGACCGGCTCGTCGTCCTCCTCCTCGTCGGAGTCGGGCGCGTCCACGGCTTCGAGGTCCTCCGGCTGCGCGACCTCGGCCTCGGCCGACTCCTCGTGGAACGCCGCCAGCTCCTCGGCGGTCTGCTCCAGCACGGCGGCGTCGACCTCGGGCACGGTCACGAGGTTGTCGATCGCGTCGAGCACGATGTCCCACTTCTCGGACACGGCCTTCGACAGGTCGTTCCACAGGGCCTCGCCCTCGCGGCCGGTGAACGGCAGCCGGCCCTGCTCCAAGAGCGAGAAGCCCTCATACGCGTCGAGGACCTCGTGCACCTCTTCGAGCTCGCAGACGTCGGCGAGCGAGCGGACGATGCCGACGATCTCCGCGAGCTCCGCGATCGTCCACGAGTCGGGCTCCTCGGCGACCAGCTCGGGCACGCCGACGAGGTCGTAGGAGTGGTCGTCGTCCGGGATCAGCTCGGGCACGTTGAGTGCCGGCACCGCGTCCCACGCCGGGTGGTCGAGCAGGTCGTGCTGGTCGGACGTGCGCACGAAGGCGGCCAGGTGAGCGGCGTCCGGGAAGGCGTACAGGTCGTCCTCGTCGCCGAGGAACGCTTCCCACTCCTCGCCGTCCTCCCGCCACCGCGGAGCCCACAGGGTGACGACGTCGCCCTGCGGCAGCCCGAGCTCGATCGGGATGATGTCCTGTGCCATGCCTGAACCCTCCGGAGTAACGCCCGTGTACGCGCGCGTGCCCGGAAGTATCCCCCGGTCGGTGCGCGGTACCGCGAAGCCTACGGGTTGAGGCAAGCACCCGCGATCGCCCCTGCGGAACCGGCGGCCCGGGGATGGCACGATGGGCAGCGCGATGACACTCACAGACCTCCTGCCAGCGGATCCCGACGCCGACTCCCTGTTCGAAGCCTTCTCCACCTGGACGGCCGAGCGGGGTATCCAGCTGTACCCGGCCCAGGAGGAGGCGCTGATCGAGGTCGTCTCGGGCGCCAACGTGATCCTCTCGACGCCCACCGGCTCCGGGAAGAGCCTCGTGGCCGTCGGCGCCCACTTCACGGCGCTCGCCCACGGCCGCCGCAGCTACTACACCGCGCCGATCAAGGCGCTGGTCTCGGAGAAGTTCTTCCAGCTCATCGAGATCTTCGGCGCCGACAAGGTCGGCATGATGACCGGCGACTCCAGCGTGAACGCGGACGCGCCGATCATCTGCTGCACCGCGGAAATCTTGGCGAACATCGCGTTGCGCTTCGGTGCCGACGCGCCCGTGGGCCAGGTGATCGCCGACGAGTTCCACTTCTACTCCGAGCCCGACCGCGGCTGGGCGTGGCAGGTCCCGATCATCGAGCTGACGGGCGCGCAGTTCGTGCTCATGTCGGCCACTTTGGGTGACGTCACGTTCTTCCAGAAGGACCTCACCCGCCGCACCGGCCGCTCGACGGCGGTCGTCACGTCGGCGGAGCGGCCGGTGCCGCTGACCTTCCGCTACGCGCTCACGCCGATCCACGAGACCATGTCCGAGCTGCTCCACGGCGGCCAGGCGCCCGTCTACGTCGTGCATTTTTCCCAGGCCGCGGCCATCGAGCGGGCGCAGACGTTGATGAGCATCAACGTGACGACGAAGGCCGAAAAGGACGCGATCGCCGACCTCATCGGCGACTTCCGCTTCTCCGCGGGCTTCGGCAAGACGCTCTCGCGGCTCGTGCGCCACGGGATCGGCGTGCACCACGCGGGCATGCTGCCGAAGTACCGGCGCCTGGTCGAGACGCTCGCGCAGTCCGGGCTGCTCAAGGTGATCTGCGGGACGGACACGCTCGGCGTCGGTATCAACGTGCCCATCCGCACGGTCGTGTTCTCCGCCCTGACCAAGTACGACGGCGTGCGCCAGCGCCACCTGAAGGCGCGCGAGTTCCACCAGATCGCCGGCCGCGCGGGTCGCGCTGGGTACGACACCGACGGGTACGTGGTCGTCGAGGCGCCCGACCACGTCGTGGAGAACGCGAAGGCCCTGGAGAAGGCGGGCGACGACCCCAAGAAGAGGAAGAAGATCGTCCGGAAGAAGGCGCCGGAGGGGTTCGTCAACTGGACGGAGAGCACGTTCGACCGCCTGATCGCGGCCGACCCCGAGCCGTTGACCTCGAGTTTCCAGGTCAGCCACTCGATGCTGCTGAACGTGATCTCCCGGCCGGGCAACGCGTTCGACCACATGCGCCACCTGCTGGAGGACAACCACTCCGACCGTCCGGCGCAGCGCAAGCTGATCCTGCGGGCGATCGCCATTTACCGGGCGTTGCTGGCCGCGGGTGTCGTCGAGCGTCTGTCCGCTCCGGACGCTGATGGCCGGATCGTGCGGCTGACGGTGGATCTGCAGTTCGACTTCGCGCTGAACCAGCCGTTGTCGCCGTTCGCATTGGCGGCGGTGGAGCTGCTGGATGTGGAATCGCCTTCGTACGCACTCGATGTCGTGACCATTGTGGAATCCACTGTGGACGACCCGCGGCCCGTGCTGTCGCAGCAGCAGTTCAAGGCCCGCGGCGAGGCCGTGCAGGCGATGAAGGCCGAGGGTATCGAGTACGACGAGCGCATGGAGCTGCTCGAGGCGGTAACGTACCCGAAGCCATTGGAGGAGCTGCTTTCCGCGGCGTACTCCAGCTACCGCCAGGGTCACCCGTGGGTCGCGGACTACGAGCTGTCCCCGAAGTCCGTGGTGCGCGACATGTACGAGCGCGCGATGAACTTCGTGGAGTACATCGGCTTCTACCAGTTGGCGCGCTCCGAGGGCCTGGTGCTGCGGTACCTGGCGGACACGTACGACGCTCTGCGCCACACCGTCCCGGACGAGGCGAAGACCGAGGCGCTGCAGGACCTCATCGAATGGCTGGGCGAGCTCGTCCGCCAGGTCGACTCCAGCCTGCTCGACGAGTGGGAAGCGTTGCGGCATCCGTCTGCGGACGGTTCTCCTTTGGAGCGCCCGCCCTCCGAACCACCCGCGGTCACCCGCAACGAACGCGCCTTCCGCGTCCTGGTGCGCAACGAGCTCTTCCGCCGCGTCGAACTCGCCGCCCGCCGCAACTACTACGCCCTTGGCGAGCTCGACGCCGCCGCCGGCTGGGACGCGGACGCCTGGGAAGACGCCATCGAGGACTACTTCGACGAGCACGATTCCCTGGGCATCGGCCCCGACGCCCGCGGGCCCGCGTTGCTGCTCATCGAGAAGGAACCCGACGTGTGGCGCGTCCGTCAGATCTTCGACGACCCCGCAGGTGACCACGACTGGGGCATCAGCGCGGAGGTCGACCTGCGCGCCTCGGACGAGATCGGCTCGGCCGTCGTGCGCATCACGGACGTCAACCAACTCTGACGACGCGCGTCCGTTTGAGTGAGGTTTGTCCAAGTGGCCGTGGGGCTCCGCGGCGCGCCCTAGCGTTGGGCGGGCCGAGTAGGAGGAGGGAACCATGGTGGAGGACAAGAACGACAGCGGTGGTGACGTCGAGGCCAAGCCGGCCAGCGGCGGGGATGTGGAGGCGAAGCCGGCGAGTGGCGGCGACGTCGAGGCCAAGCCCGCGAGCGGCGGAGACGTCGAGTGAAAGAGCGGCAGCGTCAGGCCACGGCCAGGCGCTGCCGCCGCCCGCTGAGCAGGACGATGAGCATCACCAGGGACAGCGCGGGCAACGGGTAGCCCAGCACCAGACCCACGGTGGTGTCCAGAACCGGCGCGACGATCGCCGCCACGAACACCCACGTGGGCGCCGTCGCGGGTTTCGCGGCGGGGGACCAGGGCGTGCGGGACCACGGCTTCGCCACGGAAATCCACGCCTGCACGGCCAATCCACCCGCCATGAGCCCCGCGCCGGCAGCTTGTTGCCACGTCGGGGTGGCCGTCGCGGCGGCGTTCTCGAGGGCGGGTGACAGCAGGAAGATCTCGGCGTACAGCTGCACCAGCGTGAGCCCGAACTTCACGAGCACCCACCAATGCCGGAAGAACCCCCAGGCCGTCGCCCCCGCGAGCACCAATCCGGTGAACGCGGCGGCGTTCGCCATGGGTGCCAGCAACGCCGTGTCCAGGTGCCGCGCCATGTTCATCGCGGCGGCGCGCGTGGCCGCGTCGCCCTGGAGCGCCACGAGCGTCAGCGTCATGAGCCCGAACGCCTGGCTCATCCACGCGATCGACGACACCGCGTGCAGCCACACCACCGCCTGCCGCCACCGCGGCGAAACCCGAGTCACGGCAGTAACAATCGCCTGGACACCGCTGCGGGCACATCCGGTGAACACCCTGAGATCACCCCGAGACGAACGCCCGGGCGAAGACATCGCCGGCCCGTACGTGCCAATGCCTGAAGACTTCGTCACAAACCCCGCCCCGGCCGGACAAACGCGGGTTACCGTCGCCCTCACACCTGAGAGAGGCGAGCCATGGTCGATTGGGCCGGATTCATCCCCGCCGCGGTCCTGGTGTCGCTCATCCCGGGCGCCAACCAGCTGCTGGGCCTGCGCAACGCCGCCCGCTATGGCATCGGCTACGCCATGGCCGGCATCGGCGGCAGGTTCGCGGCGTTCGTGGTTTTGATCGCCCTCGTCGCGGCCGGGCTGGGGACGCTGCTGGCCGCGTCCGCCGAGCTGCTCACGATCCTCAAGTGGATCGGCGTCGCCTACCTGCTGTGGCTCGGCATCAGCAGCATCCTCAAGGCCCGCCGCGAGATGAGCCAGACGCAGGATCCGCCGAAGAGCAAGAACCTGCGAGCCGTAGTGGTCAACGAGTTCGCTGTCGCCATCAGCAACCCCAAGGCGCTGCTGCTCTTCGCCGCCCTCCTGCCGCAGTTCACCACGACCGGCACGCCTCAAGCGCTCGCCGAGCTGGGCGCCGCCTACCTCGGGGTGGAGCTCGTCGTCGGTCTCGCCTACGTGCTGGTGGGCCGCGCCATCGGCGTCGCCGGCGTCAAGGCCAAGACCCAGCAGAAGGTCGACGCCGGCTCGGGCATCTGCTTCGTCATCCTCGCCGGCGTGCTCGCGGTCGACAGCTCACTCTGACAGAGGCCGCTTCTTCGCCAGCTCCAGCAACGGCACCGCGGCCGCCGCGTCCGTGATGAGCGTCGGCCCGACGTGATGCCACCGCACTTCACGACAGTCGGGAGCGACTCGCCTTCGCCGACCTCGACGCCCGAGCGGCGTGCTCGCGTTGGCCGCTCAAACTTGCAGCGCGCCCGAGGGCCGCGGCGAGCCGGGCCACATCCTCGCGGTCGACAGCTCACTCTGACAGAGGTCGCTTCTCCGCCAGCTCCAGCAACGGCACCGCGGCTGCCGCGTCCGTGATGAGCGTCGACACCATGCCGGACCTCAGCACGGCGTCCACCGCGGCCGCCTTCGGTTCGCTGTAGCCGATCGCGATCACCTCGGGCACTGCGAGCAGCTTCTCCGTGCTGATCGCCAGGACGTGGTGCGCCAGACCCGTCGACAGAGCGTTTCCCGAAGCGTCGAACAGGCGAGCCGCGACCTCGGCCGTCGCCCCGCGGGCGGCGATGGCGGCGCGCTCGGCTTCGTCCAGGGCGTCGTACACGGTGGACTCGCCGGGTGACCAGGCGCCGATGCTCACCACGGCCTTCGTCAGCTTGCCGAACTGCCCGAAAGTCTCCGCGATGCCAGGCTGGTGGCGCAGGATCTCCGTGGTCCGCCGGTCCGGCAGCACGAGCGGGCCGAAGAGCGGATAAGCGTCGCCGCCGGAGACCGAGGTCACGCGGCTCACGGTTTCAACGGAGCGCCCGCGCATGTCCATGCCGGCCTGCACGCCGCACAACTGCACGATCGGGCAGCGCGGAAGTGTTCTGATGGCCTCGGTCATCGCGTTGACCGACCGGGCCCACGACAGCCCGATGACGTCCGTCGGGCGGGCGATCTCCTCGAGGAGGTGCGCGGCGAGCGTCCCGACCTTCTTGCGCACCACCTCGCGTGGCTCCTTCGCCGCCGCTCGTTCGAGCACCAAAGCGCGGCGAAGCCCGTACGCACGCCTGACCTCGTCGGACAGCTCCACGTCGAGCGGCGCGGGCAGCTCGAACTCCACCCTGACCAGGCCCGTTTCGCGGGCGGTGTCGAGCAGGCGCGCGACCTTGAACCGGCTCACACCGAACTCCTCGGCGATCTCCAGCTTCGAGCGGCCCTGCACGTAGAAGCGGCGGGCCACGGTGGCCAGCTCCAAGCTCTCGGTCAGCAGCGGCCGAGCCTTCTTCCTGCTCATATGAGCACCATAGCGCAGAATTCAACCCAAAAGGTTGACGAAACCCCTAGAAAACACCTGTAATGCTTCCACCAATTAGCTGCGCCACACGTTAATACCGCTCAAAAGAGCGCCCAGGAAGGGGATGAGGCATGCGTGCCGCGATCGTGGACCGGCCCGGGGAAATCCGGGTCGGCGACGTTCCCGATCCGAAGCCCGGAGAGCGCCAGGTCGTCGTGAAGGTCGGCGCCTGCGGGATCTGCGGGACCGACCTGCACATCGCCGACGGGCACTTCCCGCCGACGCCGTACCCCATCGTTCCCGGCCACGAGTTCGCCGGCGAGATCGTCGAGCTCGGCGCCGACGTGCCGCGTGAGTGGAAGATCGGCGACCGCGTGGCCGTCGACCCGTCGCTGTACTGCGGCTACTGCACGCCGTGCCGTTCCGGCCACGGCAACCTCTGCGCCAACTGGAACGCCACCGGCGACACCGTCAACGGCGCGTTCGCCGAGTACGTCGCCGTCCCGGCCGACACCTGCCACAAGATGCCCGACTCCATGACGTGGGAGCAGGGCGCGCTCGTCGAACCCGTCTCGTGCGCCGTGCACGGTGTGCGCCGCATCGGCGTCGAGGCCGGCGAACGGTTCCTCGTGGTCGGCGCCGGCACGATGGGCCTGATCATGCAGCAGCTGCTCCAGCGCGCGGGCGCCGAAGTCACGGTCGTCGACCGCAACGCGAGCCGCCTGCCGCGCGCCACCGACCTCGGCGCCACCGCCGTGGCCGAGGACGTGTCCGCTTTGGACGATGAGCTCTACGACGCCGCCGTCGACTGCACCGGCGCCGCCCCCGCCATCGAGTCGGCTTTCGACGCGTTGCGCCGCGGCGGCCGTCTGCTCGTGTTCGGCGTCGCGCCCGCCGAGGCCCGCGTGGCGCTCTCGCCCTTCCGCATCTACAACGACGAGATCACCATCGTCGGTTCCATGGCCGTGCTCAACAGCTACGCGAGCGCGCTCGACCTCGTCGCCAAGGGCTTCATCGACACTGAAGCCCTGATCACCGACACCGTGGGGCTGGAGCAGTACCCCGACGCGCTGGCCAAGATGCGCGGCGGCTCCGGCCTCAAGATCCAGGTGCTCCCCGGAGGTGGCCGTGCGTAAGCTCCTGTGCCTCCTTGCCGCGACAGCGTTGTTCGTCACGGGATGCGCCGGAGCTGGATCGTTCGGCAACGGTGGGCGGACGCTCGTCATCGCGATCGTCTCGAACCCCCAGATGAAGGACGCCATCTCGCTCTCGAGTGAGTTCGAGAAGGCGAATCCGGGCGTGCACCTCAAGTTCGTCTCCCTGCCGGAGAACGAGGCGCGCGCGAAGATCACCGCGTCCACCGCAACGCAGGGCGGCGAGTTCGACGTGGTGATGATCAGCAACTACGAGGCCCCACAGTGGGCTGCCAACGGCTGGCTCGAGAACCTCGAACCGCACATGAAGGCCACCCCGGGCTACGACGAGAACGACTTCATCCCCAGCATCCGGCAGTCGCTGTCGTATGAGAACCAGATGTACGCGGTGCCGTTCTACGGGGAATCGTCCTTTGTGGTCTACCGCAAGGACCTTTTCCAGAAAGCCGGAATCACGATGCCGGCACACCCCACGTGGCAGCAGATCGCGGACTACGCGGCGAAGCTCGACGACAAGAACGCCGGCATCGCGGGCATCTGCCTGCGCGGCAAGCCGGGCTGGGGTGAGAGCCTCGCGCCGTTCACCACGGTCGCCAACACCTTCGGCGCGCAGTGGTTCGACAAGGACTGGAACGCCAAGCTCACCAGCCCGGAGTTCACGCAGGCGGCCAACTTCTACGTGAACCTCGTGCGCGACCACGGTGAGGTCGGCGCCTCCAGCGCCGGGTTCTCCGAGTGCGGCACTCGCTACGCCCAGGGCCAGGCCGCGATGTGGTACGACGCCACGTCGATGACCGGCACCACCGAAGACCCCACCAGCAGCAAGGTTGTCGGCAAGAATGGCTACGCGCCGGCCCCGGTCGAGAAGACGCAAGCCAGCGGCTGGCTCTACACGTGGGCGCTCGGGATCCCGAAGGTCGCCAAGGACTCCGGCGACGCCTGGAAGTTCATGGCGTGGATGACCGACAAGGCGTACGCGAAGAAGGTCGGCGAGACCTACGGCTGGAACCGCGTGCCGCCGGGCACGCGCCAGTCGACGTACGAGATCCCGCAGTACCGCGACGCGGCCAAGGCGTATGCCCAGCCGACACTCGACGGCATCGCCGACGCCAACCAGCAGAAGGCGATGGTGAGCCCGGTGCCATACCCGGGCATCCAGTTCGTCGGGATCCCGGAGTTCCAGGACCTCGGCACGCGCGTGAGCCAGCAGCTCTCCGCCGCGATCGCGGGCCAGACGTCGGTGGCTGATGCGTTGGCGCAATCCCAGAAGTACGCGGCCACAGTCGGCGAGTCCTATCAGGCGGTGCAGCCATGAGTACGATTTCGGTCCCCGCCGGCACCGCGCCGGCCACCACCCGTACGACAACCACCAAGAAAGCCACGAACAAAGCCGGGAAGCGGCGGTTGCCGTTGCTGCCCGCGTTGATCTTCGTGATCGCGGTGACGCAGATTCCCTTCCTGCTCACCATCTACTACTCGTTCCAGTCGTGGAATCTGGTGCGGCCGGGTTCTTTCCACTTCGTCGGCTTCCAGAACTACGCCGACGTTTTCACCGATTCGACGTTCCTCGGCGCGCTGCTCAACACCGTGGTGCTCACCGTGGTGTGCGTGTTCCTGTCGCTGCTGATCGGGCTGGGCCTGGCGATCCTGCTGGACCGCAAGTTCGTCGGCCGCGGTTTTGTGCGCACGCTGCTGATCACGCCGTTCCTGATCCTGCCGGCGGCCGGCGCGCTGCTGTGGAAGACCACGATGTTCGACCCGACCTACGGCCTGCTGCACTTCGTGTTCGGCACCGACGTCGACTGGCTTTCGCAGTTCCCGCTCGCCGCGGTGATGGCGCAGATCATCTGGCAGTGGACGCCGTTCATGATGCTGCTGACGCTCGCCGGCCTGCAGAGCCAGCCGAAGGACGTGCTGGAGGCCGCGTCGGTCGACGGCGCGGGCCGCTGGCGCACGTTCGTGTCGATCACGCTGCCGCACTTGTCGCGGTTTCTGCAACTGGCGACGCTGCTGGGCGCGATCTACATCGTGAACAGCTTCGACGCGATCTTCCTCATGACGCAGGGCGGTCCGGGCACGGCCAGCACCAACCTGCCGTTCTACATCTACCAGCGCGCGTTCGAGGGCTTCGACATCGGCCAGTCGTCGGCGATGGGTGTGGTGGTAGTGATCATCACGATGATCGTGGCGACGTTCGCCCTGCGCCTGATGTTCCGCGCGTTCTCCGTGGACGGAGGGACGAAATGACCACGGCTGTTTCCGGGGTTTCGGGGGTTTCCGGGCGCAAGCGCCGCTACGGGGCGGGTTCGCTCACGGTCGTCACGTGGATCGTCGCGATCCTGTTCGTGTTCCCGCTGCTGTGGATGATCCTCACGGCGTTCAAACAGGAATCCGACGCCTACACGGACCCGCCGAAGCTCTTCTTCAGCCCGACGCTCGACCAGATCTCGGGGGTTCTCAAGGGCGGCTTCCTGCCGTACCTGGCGAACTCGGCGTTCGTGACCGTGGTGTCCACGCTGTTGGTGCTGCTGCTCGGCATCCCGGCGGCGTACGCCCTTTCGCTGGCGCCCGTGAAGAAGACGAAGAACGCGCTGAGCTTCTTCCTGTCCACGAAGATGCTGCCGATCGTCGCGGCCATCATCCCGCTGTACGTGATCTCCCAGAACACCAACCTGCTCGACACGGTGTGGGCGCTGATCATCCTGTACACGTCGATGAACCTGCCGCTCGCGATCTGGATGATGCGCTCGTTCTTCCTCGAGGTCCCCGGCGAGATGATCGAGGCGGCCCACATCGACGGGGCCAACCTCCCGACGCTGCTGCGCAAGATCATCATGCCGGTCGTCGCCCCGGGCATCGCCGCGACGGCTTTGATCTGCGTGATTTTCTCGTGGACGGAGTTTTTCTACGCGGTGAACCTGACGGCCGCCCGTGCTGGGACGGTGCCGGTGTTTTTGGTCGGGTTTATCACGAGTGAAGGTTTGTATTGGGCGCAGCTGTCTGCTGCTGCGCTGTTGGCTTCGCTGCCGGTGATGATCGTGGGGTGGTTCGCGCAGAACCACCTGGTGCGGGGGTTGTCGATGGGCGCGGTGAAGTAGGTTCTGTTTTTTCGGGTGGCCATCCTCGTTGGTTCGGGGGTGGCCATCCCCGTTTGGTGGGGTGGCCACCTTTTTTGTCAAGGCTCGGCTGGATGGGTGGGTGCGGACCGGACGGGTGTTTGCGGGCGGGCCGGAGCGGCGGCAGAAACGCGCTCAGCGCGAGCTATCCACGAGCGAAGAGCCAGACGTCGCTGGTCGGCGAGGGTGTTGCCGAAGGAGCGCGTGGCCCCGAGTTCAGTCGAAGGTTGTCCACAGGGCCGCCGAGTTGTGGACTACTCAGGGCGTTTCCGGCTTGGGCACGGGTTTTGCCAGGGGGTGGCCGGTAAACTGGACATGGGACGCCCCCTCGGGAGGGTGGGGTTATGCCCGGCGGGAGACTGCCGGACGGAACGTGCCTGCTGACGGGAGTATGCGTGATGGGGGCAACGGAGCCGCATGAGCTGAGGGCGACCGCCGAGTCGTTCGGTGTTGATGCCGCGCGTTATGACCGTGCGCGGCCCAGGTATCCCGAGGAGCTGATCGACCGCCTGGCCATCGCCGGGTCGGAGGTGCTCGACGTCGGTACGGGGACCGGAATCGTCGCGCGGCAGCTCCAGGAAAGGGGCAAGGCGGTGCTCGGCGTGGAGCCCGACGAGCGGATGGCCGAGTTCGCGCGAAGGCAGAACGTCGACGTCGAAGTGGCCTCCTTCGAGACCTGGGACGCGAAGGGCCGCACCTTCGACGCCGTCGTCTCCGGGCAAGCCTGGCATTGGGTCGATCCCGTCGAGGGCGCCAAGAAGGCGGCCGAAGTGCTGAGGCCCGGGGGAGTGCTCGTCCTGTTCTGGCATCTGTTCGTGCCACCGCGGGACATCGCACGGGCGTTCGGCGAGGCCTTCACCCGAGCCGTCCCGGAATCACCGATCAAGTTCGACGCGACCAAAGCGCCGACGCCCGACGCGTACCGGCCGTTGATCGAAAAAACCTTCAGCAGCGGCTGGAATGAACCACAAAAGCACGAATACCGCTGGCAGCAGAACTACAGCCGCGACGAATACCTGGACCTGCTCCCCACCCAGGGGGTCCTCACGCGCGTCTCCGAACAACAGCGAAACGCGGTACTGACCGCCGTGGGCGCCGTCATCGACGCCCGCGGCGGTCAGTTCACCTGCGACTACACGACGGTGCTCTTCACCGCCGCGAAGAGCTGACTCAGTCCTGCAACGACAGCGCCTGGCTCGGGCAGACGTTCACGGCCTCGCGAGCCTTCTCCACGAGCTCACCCTCGGGCGTCTCGTTGAGCACGATCACCGTGCCGTCGTCCTCGCTCTGGTCGAACAGGGCGGGCTCGGTGAGCACGCACTGGCCGGCGCCGACGCACTTGCCGGTGTCCGCGATGATCTTCATGACTTCCTCTTCCTGGCTCGTGGTGGGAGCAGACTGATCTCTACCAGGTCACCGGCAGCCGGTACAGCCCGTAGATCGACGCGTCTTCCTTGAACGGCAGGTCGTCCACGTCGACGGCCAGCCGCAGCGAAGGGATGCGCCGGAACAGCGTGTCGAAGACGATCTGCAGCTCGGCGCGCGCGAGGTTCTGGCCCAGGCACTGGTGCGGCCCGAAACCGAACGCGACGTGGTGGCGCGCCCCGCGCGTGATGTCCAGCTTCGAAGGCTCGTCGAACACGGCCGGATCCCAGTTGGCGGTGTACCCGAGCGCGAGCACACCTTCACCCGCCCGGATGGTGACGCCGTCGAGCTCCACGTCCTCCACCGCGACGCGCGCGGTGGCCGTGTCGACGATCGTGAAATAGCGCAGCAACTCCTCGACCGCATCGAGCGTCTTGCCCGGGTCGGCCTTGATCGTCTCCAGCTGCGAGGGGTTCTGCAGCAAGCCGACGGTGCCGAGCGAGATCATGTTCGCCGTGGTCTCGTGGCCCGCGACGAGCAGCAGGAACGACAGGCCCAGCACCGCGCCGTGCTCGTAGTTGCCTTCCTCGCGCAACTTCACGATCTGCCGGCCCAGCAGGTCGTCGCCCGGGTCGGCTTCCTTCGTGGTGATCAGCTGGCCGAGGTAACCGCGCACGCGCTCGAACGCCGCGCGCCGCTCTTCGAAGCTCACCGTGCGCTTGAGCAGTTTCGCGGTGTTCTCCTGGAAGAAGTCGTGCTCGGAGTACGGCACGCCCAGCAGCTCACAGATCACGAGCGACGGGACCGGCAGCGACAGTTTCTCGACCAGGTCGACAGGCCCTTCGGACGCGAGGATCTCATCGATCAGCCCGTCCACGATCTCCTGGATCCGCGGCCGCATCGCGTTCACGCGCTTCACCGTGAACTCGCCCAGCACCGACTTGCGCGCGGGGCCGTGCTCCGGCGCGTCCATCGTGATCATCGTGCGCTCGGCGTTGGTCTGGCGGAAGACGTTGCCGCCCTTGACCAGGATCGGGAAGTTCGGGTTGAAGCGGTCGGAGGAGAAGCGGCGGTCGTTGAGCACCGTCCGCACGTCCTCGTGCCGCGAGACCACCCAGGCTTCCTTGCCATCCGGGATCTTCACGCGCGTGATCGGCTGTTCCTCGCGGATCTGCGTGTACTCCTCGGGCGGTGCGAACGGGCACTTTCGCGCCACCGGCAGTTCGAGTTCCTCGGCCGTGGTCATCGCTGCTCCTTCACCGGGTCACGGGCAGTTCGTAGAGGCCGTAGATGAGCGCGTCGTCCTTGAACGGCAGCTCGTCGACGTCGACGGCCAGCTGCAGAGAAGGGATCCGGCGGAACAGCGTGTCGAACACGATCTGCAGCTCCGTCCGCGCGAGATTCTGGCCCAGGCACTGGTGTGGCCCGAATCCGAACGCCACGTGGTGGCGAGCCCCGCGCTCGATGTCGAACGCCGACGAATCCTCGAACGCCTCGGGGTCCCAGTTCGCCGCGTACGTCATCACCACCACGCCGTCGCCGGCGGGAATGGTGACGCCGCCGATCTCGACGTCCTCCTTCGCCATACGCGTGGTGTTGTCGACGATGGAGAAGTAGCGCAGCAGCTCCTCGACGGCGGTCAGCGTCTTGGCCGGGTCGGCTTTGATCAGCGCGAGCTGCTCCGGGTTCCGCAGGAACGCGACGGTGCCGAGCGAGATCATGTTCGCCGTCGTCTCGTGTCCGGCCGCGAGCAGCAGGAACGCGAGGCTGACGAGCTTCGCTCGGTCGTACGTGCCGTCTTCGCGCCGCTTCGCGATCTGCCGGCTGATGAGGTCGTCACCAGGGTCGGCTTCCTTCTTCGCGATGAGCTCGCCCATGTACGCCTGCACGCGCTCGAACGCGGCGCGCCGGTCTTCCGCGGTGGTCGCGCGGTTGATCAGCTGTTTGGTGTTCTCCTGGAAGAAGTCGTGGTCTTCGTAGGGGACACCGAGCATTTCGCAGATCACGAGCGAGGGGACCGGCAGCGCGAGCTTCTCCACCAGGTCGACGGGCCCGTCGGCTTCGAGGATGTCGTCGGTCAGGCCGTCGACGATCTCCTGGATCCGCGGCTTCAGCTCCGCGACACGCTTGACGGTGAACTCCCCGAGCACCGCCTTGCGTTCCGGGCCGTGCTGCGGCGCGTCCATCGCCAGCATCGTGCGCTCGGCCTCGGTGCGGCGGATGACGTTGCCGCCCGGGACGAGCGTCGGGAAGTCGGGGTGGAGGCGGTCGGCGGAGAACCGCGGGTCGTTGAGCACGGCCCGCACGTCCTCGTGCCGCGAGACCGTCCAGGCTTGCTTGCCGTCCGGGATCTTCACCCGGTGCACGGGTGCCTCTTCGCGCGTGGCCGTGTACTCCTCCGGCGGCGCGAACGGGCACTTCCGGGCGACCGGGAGTTCCTCCATCGCGGTCATGCTTCCTCCCTCACCAGGTGACGGGCAGACAGTGGAGACCGAAGATCGCGGAATCGTGCTTGAACGGCAGCTGGTCGACCGGGGCGGCCAGCTTCAGGGTCGGGATGCGGCGGAAGAGCGTGTCGAACACGATCTGCAGCTCCATGCGCGCGAGGTTCTGGCCGAGGCACTGGTGCGCGCCGAAGCCGAACGCCACGTGCTTGCGCCCGCCGCGGGTGATGTCGAGCTTTTCGGGCTCGGGGAAGGCGTCGCCGTCGAAGTTGGCGGCGTAGCTCAGGCCCAGCACGCCCTCGCCGGCCTTGATCGTGACGCCCGCGAGCTCCACGTCCTCGACCGCGACGCGCGTGGTAGCGAACTCGGCGATGGTGAAGTAGCGCAGCAGCTCCTCCACGGCGTCGAGCGTCTTGCCGGGGTCGGCCTTGATCGCTTCGAGCTGGTCGGGGTTCTCCAGCAGCGCGACGGTGCCGAGCGAGATCATGTTCGCCGTGGTCTCGTGACCGGCGATGAGCAGCAGGAACGCGAGCGACGTGAGGTCGTCGCGGTCGTACTCGCCCTCTTCGCGTTTCTTCGCGATCTGGCGGCCGAGCAGGTCGTCGGCGGGCGTCTCTTCCTTGGCCGCGACCAGCTTGTCGAGGTACTCCTCCAGGGCGAGAACGGATTCCAGCCGCTCGTCGGAGGTGACCTCGCGGTTGAGGATGCGCGAGCTGTGCTTCTGGAAGAAGTCGTGGTCGGCGTAGGGGACGCCGAGCTGCTCGCAGATCACGAGCGAGGGCACTGGCAGCGACAGCGCCGAAACCAGGTCGGCGGGCTGGTCGCCGGCCAGCATCGCGTCGATGTGTTCGTCGACGATCTCCTGGATGCGCGGCTGCAGCGCCTTCATCCGCTTCACGGTGAACTCACCGACGACCTCGCGGCGTGCGGGGCCGTGCTCCGGCGCGTCCATGTTGATCAGCGACGGGTTCAGCTTGCGTTCGCGCCGCGGGGCTCCATCGCGGAACAGTACCGGGAAGCCGGGGTTGAAGCGGTTGGAGCTGAACCTGGGGTCGTTCAGCATCGCGCGCACCTCCTCGTGCTTCGACAGCACCCAGGCGCGCTGCCCGGAGTCGAGCTCGACGAGCTTCGCCCGCTCGTCCTCGAAACGCTTGTACTCCGGCGGCGGCGCGAACGGGCAGGTGCGCGCCATCGGGAAGCTGGCGAGCTCGGGTTCGGCAACTTCTGTCATGGTGGGATCCCCTTTTGGTGGTTTTGAACCTTTACGCAATGTATGTGGAGGATTACATTCCGGTTCATTGCCCACGGTACCGAAACGGAGGATCTTCGTCCACTAGCAAAGGGGTGACGGGTTGTGGTCGCAATACGCGGAGCGCTGTCCATGCGAGAATTTGCGCGCGTAACGAGTTTCCGGCGAGCGGAAGGTGGGCCATGAGTGCGGATCCCCAGGTCCCCTTGCGCGCGGACGCGCGGCGCAACCGCGACCAGATCATCGCCGCGGCGCGCACGATCTTCGCGGAGTTCGGGCCCGAGGTGCCGATGGAGGAGATCGCCCGCGCGGCCGGCGTCGGCGTCGGCACGCTGTACCGGCGCTTCCCTGATCGCGAAGCGCTGATCCGGGCGGTCGCCGTCGACAACTTCTCGCGGGTGCTCGACGACGCGCGTGAGGCGGCCGAGCAGGAGCCGACGTCTTGGCAGGCGCTGGTGCGGCTGCTGCACCAGTCGGTTGAGCTGCACCTTTCCGTGCAGCTGGCGATGTTGTCGAAGAAGGCGCACGAGATCCTGAAGGAAGACCCGGCGATCGCGACGCTGCGCGAAGAGCTGCTGATCGAGCTGGAAGCGATGGTGCGGGGCGCGCAGAACGAGGGGACGTTGCGCACGGACGTCGCCGAGGGCGACGTGGCCATGCTGTTCGCGCTGCTGCTGCGTCAGCTGGAGTCTCGTTCGCCGGAAGTCGCCAAGATGTCCACCGCACGCAGCATCGCGATCATGATCGACGGGCTGCAGGCCCGGCCGGGGACGCCGTTGCCGGGTCGGCCGCTGGGCCGGCACGACATCAACTGAATCGCGCTGACCGGCTGAACGGCACTGGTCAACTGAACCGCGCCCGCGCGCGGGTTCACTCTTTGTGACGCTTCGGGGCGGCTGGGGTTGCGTTTCTGCGGCTGATCCCACAGCCGGACATCCCGCTTGTGGCGTGGACGTCTTTCCTGGTGAGAGCGACCGAGGGGAATGAATCACCAAAACGGTCGTTCTGCCGGGCGGAAAGGCTGCCCGGGCTTCGAACAAGGGGAGAGTCCGAAATGACCACACGCAAGACCATCAGCCGCGTTGTCGCCGCCGTCGCCGTGGCCGGGATCGCCGCCGGGGCAACGGCTCTGGCCGCCGGGACCGCGAGTGCGGCGCCTGCTTCGTCTGCTTCGTCGGTGCAGGCGTGCACGTCGAACCAGTTCACCTCGAAGCTCGTCTACGGCGGCGCGGGCGCGGGCAACCGCTACGGCGCCCTGCAGTTCACCGCCAACCCGGGCGAGCGCTGCTACCTGCCCGGCAACCTCGAGGTGGACCTCGTCGGCGCGCACAACGTGCTGATCAACAACCAGGCCCCGGCCGACGCGCCCGCCGTGGCGCTCGTCGACGGTTCCTCGGCCTACGTGCCGCTGCACTGGACCGGCATCGAGCCCTACGCCCAGCAGCAGACGCCCAACGGGCTCAACGTCGTGGCGCCGTCCGACTCCAACCAGCACGGTGACTACATCAACCCGAACATCACCGTGGACTGGACCCTCGGCGAGGTCGACGCCGACTCGGTCAGCCACACCATCGACGTCGGCGCGGTGACGCAGGGGCTCGCGCCGACTGCGTGACGGCTCTTGTTTCAGGGGCGGGCGGCACACCAGGGGGTGCCGCCCGCCCCTTTTCCGTTGGTCAGTCCGGGATCAGACGCCCAGCGGGTGCCAGACGGTCTTCGTCTCCAGGTACCGGCGCAGGCGCGAAAGGTCCGGAGTCGGCGTCCAGTCGGGTTCGGCGTCGGGGACCGTGAGCACACGCTTGACCGTGCCCGCGGCCTCGCGCGCCAGCGTGATGCGGTCTTCCGGTGTGGCGCCCGTCGGGTCGAGGGCATTGACGTCACCGTGCGAGGCCAGCCACGGGCCGAGCTCGGCCGCGCGGCCGGTCAGCACGTTGGCGACGCCGCCGGGCAGGTCGGACGTCGCCAGGACCTCCGACAGCGTGATCGCCGGCAGCGGCCGTTCGGCACTCGAGACGACGACGGCCGTGGAACCGCCGGCCAGCACCGGCGCCAGCACGCTTACCAGGCCGAGCAGCGACGACTCCTGCGGCGCGAGCACGCCGACCACGCCCGTGGGCTCGGGCACGGTGAACGAGAAGTACGGCCCCGCAACGGGGTTCGCCGCGCCGAGCACCGACGCGATCTTGTCCGTCCACCCGGCGTACCAGACCCAGCGGTCGATGGCGGCGTCCACAAGGGACTCCGCCTGGCTCGGCGAGACGCCTTCCGACGCGGCGACCTCGCTCACGAACTGCTCGCGCCGGCCCTCCAGCATCTCGGCGACGCGGTAGAGCACCTGGCCGCGGTTGTAGGCCGTGGCGCCCGACCAGCCGGGGAAGGCTTTGCGCGCCGCCACGACGGCATCACGCACGTCCTTGCGCGACGCGTGCGCCGCGTTGGCCAGGAACTTCCCCTGCGGATCGGTGACGGGATAGACCCGGCCCGACTCCGAACGGGGGAAGGCCCCGCCGATGTAGAGCTTGTACGTCTTCGCGACGGATATGCGCGACTCAGACTGCTTTGAATCAGACACTGAGGTAGGCCTCCAGCCCCGTGCGGCCACCCTCGCGGCCGAACCCGGACTCCTGGTAGCCGCCGAACGGCGCGGCGGGGTCGAAGCGGTTGAACGTGTTGGCCCAGACGACGCCGGCCCGGAGCTTGTTCGCCATCCAGAGGATGCGCGAGCCCTTCTCGGTCCAGATGCCGGCCGATAGCCCATACGGCGTGTTGTTGGCCTTCGCGACGGCCTCGTCCGGCGTGCGGAACGTGAGCACCGACAACACTGGCCCGAAGATCTCCTCGCGCGCGATCCGCATCGACTGGTGCACGTCGGAGAACACCGTGGGAGCGAAGAAGAATCCGCGGTCGGGCACCGGGCACGGGCTGGTCCAGCGCTGCGCGCCCTCAGCGTCGCCCGATTCCACGAGCCCGCGGATCTTCGCCAGCTGCTCGGCGGAGTTGATGGCGCCGATGTCGGTGTTCTTGTCGAGCGGGTCGCCCATCCGCAGCGTCGAGACGCGGTAGCGCAGCTTTTCCATGACCTCCTCGGCCACGGATTCCTGCACCAGCAGCCGAGAACCCGCGCAGCAGACGTGGCCCTGATTGAAGAAGATCCCGTTGACGATCCCCTCCACGGCCTGGTCCAGCGGCGCGTCGTCGAACACGACGTTGGCCGCCTTGCCGCCCAGCTCCAGCGTGAGCTTCTTGCGCGTGCCCGCCACCGTGCGCTGGATCAGCTTGCCGACCTCGGTGGAGCCGGTGAACGCGATCTTGTCGACGTCACCGTGTTCGACGATGGCCGCACCGATGTCCCCGGCGCCCGGCAGGATGTTCACGACGCCCGGCGGCAGTTCCGCCTGCTGGCAGATCTCGGCGAACACCAGCGCCGTGAGCGGCGTGGTCTCCGCCGGCTTGAGGACGACGGTGTTGCCGGTGGCCAGCGCGGGCGCGATCTTCCACGCCAGCATCAGCAGCGGGAAGTTCCACGGGATCACCTGACCCGCGACGCCGAGCGGCTTCGGGTTCGGGCCATAGCCGGCGTATTCCAGCTTGTCGGCCCATCCGGCGTGGTAGAAGAAATGCGCGGCGGCCGTCGGGACATCGGAGTCGCGCGATTCCTTGATGGGCTTGCCGTTGTCGAGCGACTCCAGCACGGCCAGCTCGCGCGAGCGCTCCTGGATCAGGCGAGCGATGCGGAAGAGGTACTTCGCGCGTTCGCTGCCCGGCATCTTCGACCAGACGGTGTCGTAGGCTTTGCGCGCCGCGCGCACCGCGGTGTCCACATCGGACACCGACGCCGTGCCGACCTCGGCGAGGATTTCCTCGGTGGCCGGGTTCACCGTCTTGAGCGGCTCGCCCGAACCGTCGACGAACTCGCCGCCGATGAACGGCCGGTAGTGGTCCTTGAGGTTCGCGATGTCGCGCGACTCGGGCGCGGGGGCGTATTCGAAGATGCCCATGGTCAGTCCACCGTCACGTAGTCGGGGCCGCTGTAGTGGCCGTCCACCTGGGTGCGCCGCTGCAGCAGCAGGTCGTTGAGCAGGCTGGACGCGCCGAAGCGGAACAGGTCCGGGGTCAGCCACTGCTCGCCGGCCACCTCGTGCACGGCGACGAGGTACTTGATCGCGTCCTTCGCCGTGCGGATGCCGCCCGCGGGCTTCACGCCGCGCAGCTCGCCGGTCTGCTCGTGCCAGTCGTGCACCGCCTGCAGCATCACGTGGGTTACCGGCAGCGTCGCGGCGGGGGAGACCTTGCCGGTGGACGTCTTGATGAAGTCACCACCCGCCAGCAGCGCGAGCCACGACGCGCGGCGGACGTTGTCGTACGTCGCCAGCTCGCCGGTTTCCAGGATCACCTTCAGATGCGCTTCCCCGCACGCCGCCTTGATCGCGCGGATCTCGTCGAAGACGTCCATGTAGCGGCCCTCGAGGAACGCGCCGCGGTCGATCACCATGTCGACCTCGTCGGCGCCGTACTCCACGGCCAGCCTCGTGTCGGCCAGCTTGACCTCACGGCTGGTGCGCCCGGACGGGAACCCGGTCGCGACGCTCGCCACGTGCACGGCACTGCCCTTGAGCGCGTCGACCGCGGCCTCGACCATGTCGGGGTACACGCACACGGCGGCCACGCGCGGGCAGTCCTGCCGCTCCGGGTCCGGGCGCAGGGCCTTCGCCGCCAGCCCGCGGACCTTGCCGCGTGTGTCGGCGCCTTCCAGCGTGGTCAGGTCGACCATCGAGATGGCGGTGTCGATCGCCCAGCGCTTGGCGTCTTTCTTGATGCTGCGTGTGCCCAAGGCCGCCGCTCGCTGCTCGACCCCGACCTGGTCGACGCCGGGCAGCCCGTGCAGGAACCGCCGCAGGCTCGCCTCGTCGCGAGTCACGTCCGCCAGCGGCGCCGGGGTGTCCGGTGCCGCGTTCGGGCTGGTGGTTGTGGTCATGCCTGTGAGTGTAGGTCGGCCACGTCCTGTGCCGGGTCACTCACGGAAATCTGTGGATTACTCGACGGTGGTCTGCACGACACTGGGCTGTTTCCCGTTCGTGAGGAACTCGTGCAGTCCGCGGCGCACAGTGGCGATGGGCACTTCGGCGTCGGCCGGGACCTCGGAAAGGTTGCCCTGGTAGACGTACTCGACAAACTCGTCGGGGCTGCCGCTGCCACTGGTACTCCCACCCGGCTCGTCGTGGTAGATGATGAAGCCGACCGCCTCGCCGAGGCCCACCTCGAGCACGGGGTAGCCGGTGCGGCCCTTGATGCCGACCTGGATCATCTGGCCGAGCCGGTTGTCCCGCGTTTCGTTGAGCACGCGGTCGAGCAGTTGGTCGAGCGCGGCGGCGGTGCTCACGACGATGGCCGGGTCGCCTTCGGCGAAATCGTTCTCCGGCTGTTGGTCGTACCAGATCTCTAGCTCGACCACTTCTTTCCTCCCCTGAACGTCTTGCGGTAGTTCGGTCCGTGCACGGTGATCGAGTATTCCGTCGGCAGGATGACGGGGAGCAGGCGGTCGCACCCGAGCAGCCCGACGCACGGTCGATTGTTGATCACGAGGTCGAGGTGCCGCATTCCCTGCTCCACCATCCGCACCGCGATTTCATTTCCACGTGTTCGGTGATTGTGGGCCGTCTGGCCGATGAGAGACCCGCCGCTTGCAGCTGGCGCCAGGCTTCCTCGGCATCGTCATCTCTTCCGCTGGCGATCTGCCGGATGACACCCGACTCGTCGATCCAAGTGCCGTGCGTTTTCTTGCCGTCGGGGTTCGGCTTGGGCACAGGGGTGGGGAGACCGGCACGCAATTCCTCGATCTTGCCTGGTGGTAGTCCTTCAGTCGCTGTCGAGGACCCTTTTCCGGAAGCCTCCGGTCGCTCGGACGTCGGCCGTGGCGATTCCGCCTCTCCGATCTTGGCCAGGTAGTCGGTGAGCCGTCGGGCGGTCGAAGCCAGAGTCTGGTTCACACGATCCAGCGATCGCATCGCTTCGGCGAGAAGGCCTACTGCATCGCCGGCGTCCTGGTCGTCGGTGCCTATGACTGCGTCGCGAAGAGCCGCATGAGCGTCCTCGAGCGCTCGTCCGGCGTGGTCGAGGGAGGCGCCTCGGAGTGCGCTGATCGTGGCGGCGACTGCGCGGACAACCTCCTCCACGGACATCGGAACGCGGCTCAGGACTCGATTTGCCGGTTGTCCTTCTTCGCCTTCTTGCGGTACACGACCACGCCGCCCCAAAAGGCGAGGCCGTTGATGGTCAGGGTGGGAGCCGTGGGGGGCGCGGGTGGGGCGCCGGATTTGTCTTCGAGGACGAAGCCGCCCATGAGGCCGAGGCCGGTGACGTCGACGTTGATGTCGTCGGGGACCGTGATCTCGATGCCGCCCATGATGGCGACGGCGGTGATGGTCGACTGTTTGTCGGCGAAGCGGGCGCTGCGGAGGTCGATTTCCGCGCCGCCCCAGAAGGCGACGCTGGTGTGCTGGGGCGGGAGCACCCAGCTGCCCTTGCGGACGGCGCCGGAGAGGACGCCGATCGAGACGTTCGAGCCCGGGTGGCCGCCGATGCGGTTGTCGGGGAGGCCGAGGGCACGGCTGGTGGCCGGCTGCAGGGCCGAAGAGGGCGCTGCGGGCGTGGTCGGCGACGCGCCGATCGGCAGGTCGCGGGTCACGGGCTTCAGCTCGCCGATGGTCTTCGCCGCGTAGACAGTGGAGAGCCGCTCTTCGAGCTCGGTGATCGTGATGCGGCCCTCGGACAGGGCTTGGTGCAGAACCTGCGCGACCTGCTCGCGGTCGGCGTCGGAGGCCCGCATCTGGTCGGGGCTCGGAAGGGCTGCGTCGTCACTCACCCGGGGCAGCCTAGCCCGGTCGGGGTCGCTCGGGGTCCATCCAACGACGGATAAGGGCCAAGATGGGGCGATGGCATCTGCTCTGGTGGGGACCCTCGCACTGCCCGACGGCGCCGTGCTGCGCGGACGTGGCCTCGGCCGGCCGAACCCGGAAGGCCCGGAGCCGACGTATGGCCTGTACCTCGGGTCGGGCCGGCTGCGGCGCAAGTACGACGGTGGGCTCACCTGGGACCACGACTGGATTCGCTGGCCGGACTTCCTGCTGCCGCTGAACTGGGCTGATGCACGGGGCAAGATCCTGGCGCTGCACGCCCGCGCGCTGGCGGGGGAATCGGTGGAGGTGGCTTGCTACGGAGGGGTCGGCCGCACCGGGACGGTCCTCGCTTGTCTTGCCACACTCTCCGGCCTCGGGGCCGACGAAGCCGTGACATGGGTACGCGAGAACCACCACCACCGGGCCGTCGAAACGGCCTGGCAGCGGCAGTGGGTTCGCTGGTTCGCTAGCGCGCGGAGCTGAGGAAGGCGACCCAGGCGCCAGGCGAGACGGTCAGGTGACCACCTGCGCGATCCTTGGTGTCCCGGATCCCGATCTCGACCGGTGAGGTGGCAACTTCGACGCAGTTGGACTGGTCGGTGGTGTAGGAGCTCTTCCGCCAGGCTGCGAACTCGACGCAGTTGGACTGGTTGGTGGTGTAGGAGCTCTTGCGCCACTCGGCCTGAGCGAAGTCGGGGGCGATCATGTTTCATACTCCTCACGTTGAGACGTCTCGCCGATCATATCGGCAATCAGCCGTGCCGAGTCGCCAGTTGACAGCGCTACCGAGCGAACATCACGCCAAGCTGACTTGATCGTGTCGACGAAGTCGTCTTCTTCGAGGAAGCTGTTGGTTCCGCGGGTCTCGACATGCGCGAGTGTTGGTTCGTTGAAGAACTCGAGCAGGACAAACGGCCCTTGTAATCCGGCATGCGCCCTGGTCGCGAAGGGGACAATTTGGAATGTGACGTTCGACCTGCGACCGACGAGCAGGAGGTGGTGGAGCTGGGCGCGCATGGTTTCTTGGTCGCCGATCGGCCGATGAAGGGCCATCTCATCGACCAGAAGATGCACAATGGGCGCGTTGCTCCGGCTGAGAATCAACTGGCGCTTGGCCCGCGCGGCAACAAGGCTTTCGAGCTCTGCTTCTGTGAGCTTCGGGTCGCCGCCGTGAAGTAGGGCGCGGGCGTACTCTGGAATCTGCGCGATGCCAGGGATCAGCAGGGTCTCGTAGTTCTTGATGACCGAAGCCTGCTCCTCGAACCGGATCAGGTCCTTCCACGTTGGTGGCAACTTCCCGTTCACTTCATGCCAGTTGCGCTCCTCGCCACCCCTCACGAGCGCCATGAGCTCTTGCCGCAGATCCGACGGAGCCTGCAGGAAACCCAGGATCGCCGCGACGTCGTCGGGGTACAGGCCACGGTCGCCCGTTTCCATGCGGGAGATCTTGCTCTCCGAGAAGTCCACGCCCTCGGCCACCTGTTTGCAGGTCATTTTGCGCAGCACCCGAAGCCGGCGCAGTTCGCCGGAAACTCTCCGCTGGCGAACGGAAACCCCTTTGTTCTTCGTCATGGGCACACTTTGTCCTCTTGCCACGGTCGGCACGAAAGATCGCTCACCTGAAGGAAGGTTGCGTGCGGTTCTGGCATCGGGAGAACGTTTGGCTCGTGTTCTCGCGGAGGAGGAAACCCATGCGCCAGTCTTGGAAGATCAGTGGATCGTACGCCAACTGGAGGATGATTGTCTGCATCGAGCCGCCGGATGATGCGAACGTGGCGGATGTGCCGGCGTGGCCGTTCGACAAGCTGGCTCCTGTCGTCGGGCATTTCTTCGAGGCGGTGAACTACTACGAGATGAGCCGAGACGCGGACGACACCCGGCAGCTGAGTTAGACGGTAAGTTAGGCGGCATGGATGTGCACGTCGTCGATCACCCGCTGGCCAAGGCCCGCCTGTCCACGATGCGTGACGCGCGGACGGACAGCGCGGCGTTCCGGGCCGCGCTGCACGAGCTGACCGTGATGCTCGTGTACGAAGCCACCCGCGACGTGCCGGTGCGCACCGAGCGGATCCACACGCCCGTCGCGCGCACGGAGGCCTACCGGCTGGCCAGCCCGCCGCTGCTGGTCCCCGTGCTGCGCGCCGGCCTGGGCATGGCCGACGAGGCGCACAAGATGATCCCCGACGCGCAGATGGGGTTCGTCGGGCTCGCGCGCGACGAGGAGACCCTCAAGCCGACGCCCTACCTGGAATCGCTGCCGGAGTCGCTGGCCGACCGGCCCGTGATGGTGCTCGACCCGATGCTCGCGACGGGCGGGTCCATGGAATACACCATCCGGCTGCTCACCGACCGGGGTGCCACGGACGTCACGGCCATCTGCGCCCTGGCCGCCCCCGAAGGTCTGGCGCACCTGGAGAAGACGGGGCTGCCGGTGCGCGTGGTCACCGCGAGCATCGACGAGCGGCTCAACGACTCCGGCTTCATCGTCCCCGGGCTCGGCGACGCGGGAGACCGCCAGTACGGCGCGGTCTGAACCAAGCCGTCTGAATCAAGCCCTCTGAACCAAGCCGTCTGAACCAGCAGAACAACACCCACAACACTTCCGAGGTTCCCGGCCACTTCCCGGTGTGACCATCCAAGGGGCAACCGTGGACGCCGAGCTCTTCGGGCGCGCGGCAGGCGGGGACGAGAGGGCGTTCGGCGAGCTGTTCGAACGCCACGCGCAGGCGGTGTGGAACCACGCCTACCGGCTGACCGGGTCGTGGGCGGTGGCCGAGGACCTGACGTCGAACACGTTCCTGATCGCTTGGCGCAAGCGGGCCGAGCTGAAGCTGATCAGGGACAGCGCGCTGCCGTGGCTGTACACCGTCGCGGGCAATCTCGCCCGCAGGGAGCGCCGTGGAGCCCACCGGCGACTGCGGCTGCTGAGCCGGATCCCGGAACCGCAGCTGGTTTGGGATCACGCTGAAGCCGTCGCGGCCCAGCTCGACGGCGAGGAACGCCTGAAGGCGATCCTTGACGCCGTCTCCCGGTTGCCCAAGGCACAGCGCCAGATCGTGGAGCTGTGTCTGCTGGGCGACGTGCCGACCACCGACGCGGCGGCGCTGCTCGAAGTAGCGGAGGTCACCGTCCGCTCGCACCTGTCCCGGGCGCGAGCCCATTTGCGTGCCCTTCTGGAGGACAAATGATCGACAACCTCCCCCCGCGCCGCGAACTGCCGCCCGAGGTGCGCGACCGCATGCGGCTGCGTGTGCGAGCCGGGCTCGCCGACGCGAGCCGGGCCCCGCGCCGCCGTCCGATGTGGCTGGCGACGGCGGCCGTCGTGGTGCTCGCGGCCGGTGCGGTGTTCGCGACGGGCGTATTGCGCGACGGCGCGAACGGGCCGGTCACGCCCGCCGCGCCGAGCAAGGGGCGTAGCGCCGGGCAGGCGGTGCTCGATCGTTGCTGGAACGCGGCGAAGCCCTACAGCTCCGCCATCACCGATCCGCGGGGCTGGAACATCGAGTTCATCGCCGTCCACGGCGCCGCCACCGTGATCGCCGCGACGATCGGGGACAAGCCGGTGTTCTGCGAGGCGACGGCGACGTCGGTGACCGTCTCGGACCCGGGGGCGAAGCCCGTGCCGGTGCCCGGCACGAACACGAAGGTGCTCCTGCGCACGGCCGACGGCCTGGTCGCGGGGCTGGCGGACCCGTCATGGCAGAGCGTGCAGGCGGTTGCGCCGGGGTCGAACCTGCTGCTCGGCGGACCTCCTGTTTCGACGGTTTCGTCGAAGTCCCGCCAGTTCGCGGTGTTCACCGACGCTGGGCCGGCCGTGCCGGTCGCCCTCGGACCGGTGCTGCCCCTCAGGCCGGTGGACGAGTCCGCTCTCGTGCCGGTCGTCCCGGCGCCGTTGGTGACGACGGTCGATCTCCCGGCGCCGGAGGAGCGGACGTCGGAAGCGGGCAAGTTCCTCGGTGAGTGCCTGGCCGGTTCCCAGCTGCAGGTGCCCGACCGCGACGCCTACGTGGCAGGCGCCTACCTCAGCTGGAACAACCGCGAGTTCGTTGTCGCGCGGCTGGGGCAGCACGTGATCACCTGCTCGGCGCGCCCCTATCCGGGGAGGGTGGGGGACACCTACTACGCGGTCGACCCGACCGGCGGGCAGGGTGAGCTGAAGCCGGTCTCTGGGTTCGGCGCGCTCAGCCCGGTGCTGGCGCCGGTGAAGGAAACGGGTGAGCCCGAGCGACAGGTGTTCGCCGGCGGTGTGCCGCCGAACGTGACGCGGGTTTCGGTCACCTACCCGGGCCGGCAGCCGCAGGACGCGGTGCTGTCGCACGGCACCTTCGCGCTTTGGCACACCGACGCCGACAACTACCCGGATACGGACCCGGGGTCGAAGGTGAAGGCCTACGACGCCGCGGGAAACGTGGTGATCGAGGCGTCGCTCAAGCTGAGCTGACGGCGGCGGCGATCCTCGCCCCTTGTGGCGCTCACGCCGGGTTCGGTCCCTTGAGCCAGCCAGAAGCGTTGGCGCGCAAGGCTTCCTCGTACGCACCGCTCACGCTGAACTCCGGTGGCAGGTTCCCCGACAGCTCCAGCGACACCAGCCCGTGCACGAGTCCCCACGAGCTGACGATGATCACCTCGGGCGCGACGTCCGCGAACTGCCCCGACGCGATCCCGCGCCGGATGGTGTCCTCGAGCGGCTCGAGGGTCGTGCGGGCGAGGCGGTCGGCCTCGGCGTTGGGCTCGAAGCCGGGTACGGAGCGCGTGAACATGATCGCGTACAGGTGCGGATCGGCCTGCGCGCTGGCGCGGTAGGCGACGCCGAGGCGCACCAGATCCGCGACGGCGTCGCCGGTCCGCGCCACAGCGTTCAGCCGCTCGCCGAAGCGGCGGAATCCCTCGACGTACAGCGCGTTGACCAGGTCCGGCTTGCTGCCGAACAGCGAGTACACGGCCGTGGTCGACGTCCCGGCGTCGGCGGCCAGCTTGCGCAGGGACAGTGCCTTCGGGCCGTCGGCGGAGATCAGCTCGCCGGCCCGGTCCAGCAGCTTCAGCCGGAGGGCTTCGTCGTGCGTACGGGGACGGGGCATGCGCTCAGGGTAACGCAACGGTGTTACGGTACGCGACCGTCAGTCGGGTGATGTGGTCGGTCCAGGGTGTCGAGGGATGGGCGTGAGTTCGCGGGCCGGCGCGCATTTCACCGGGGTTGCCCGGCTGACCTGCGCAATCCGGGCATCACCCCACCCGGTCGGGATTTGACCTGGAGCGCACTCCAGGTCGTACTGTCGAGCGTATGAGCTACTCGATAGCGGAAGCCGCACGACGTAGCGGCCTGTCGATCGACACCCTTCGGTACTACGAGCGGATCAAGCTCCTGGACCCGCCGGCCCGCGACGCGGCGGGGCGACGCGCGTATTCGGACGACGATCTGAACTGGCTCGGGTTCCTCACCAAGCTGCGGCTCACCGGCATGCCCATCAAGAGCATGCGCGAGTACGCGTCACTGCGGCGCCACGGCGTCGCGAGCGCCGGGCGCCGCAAGGCGATCCTCGTGGAGCAGCGCCAGTCGGTAGCCGACCGGATCGCCGAGCTCCAGGGGTGCCTGGACATTCTGGATTACAAGATCAGCAACTACGACCAGGTGGAACGCAAGGTCCTCGGCCACGTGTCCGCCATGGAGGAGATCTCCGCGTGATCGCTACGAGGAAACTCGGTGAGCTGGAAGTAAGCGCCCAGGGACTGGGCTGCATGGGAATGAGCCAGGCCTACGGCGTGCGCGACGACGACAGCGAGTCGATCGCCACCGTGCACCGCGCGCTGGAGCTGGGTGTGACGCTGCTGGACACGGCCAACGTGTACGGGGCGGGCGAGAACGAGAAGCTGGTCGGCCGCGCGATCGCGGACCGGCGCGACCAGGTGGTGCTGGCCACCAAGTTCGGCATCGTGTGGAAGGACGGCGGCATGAGCGCGCGCGGCGACGCCGCGTACGTGAAGCAGTGCTGCGACGAGTCGCTGCAGCGCCTGGGCGTCGACCACATCGACCTCTACTACCAGCACCGCGTGGACCCGGACACGCCCGTCGAGGAGACGTGGGGCGCGCTGGCCGACCTTGTGGCTGCCGGAAAGATCCGCTACGCCGGGATTTCCGAGGCGAACGCCGACACGATCCGGCGCGCCCACGCGGTGCACCCGGTCACGGCGCTGCAGAGCGAATGGTCGCTGTGGACGCGGGGCATCGAGGACGAGATCCTCGCGACCTGCCGGGAGCTGGGCATCGGCGTGGTGCCGTTCTCGCCGCTGGGCCGCGGTTTCCTGACCGGAGCCGTGACGTCGGTGAAGGACCTGCCCGAGGACGACATGCGCCGCGGGATGCCGCGCTTCGCCGACGGCAACTTCGAGCGGAACATGGCCATTGTGGACGCTTTGCGCGCGCTGGCCGAGGCGAAGGGCGTGAAGGCCGGGCAGCTCGCGCTCGCGTGGGTGCAGGCGCAAGGCGCCGACGTGGTACCGATTCCGGGCACGAAGCGGCGCAAGTACCTCGAAGAGAACGTCGCCGCGGCGCAGCTGCAGCTGTCCGAAGAGGACATCGCGGCGATCGAGCAGGCGGCTCCGGCCGACGCCGTGGCCGGGGCTCGTTACCCCGAGCGGCTCGCTCGCGCAGCCGGCAAGTAGACCACTTTCGTGAAGGGCCCAAGGGACTTCCGGGGCCCTTCACAGACCGAACGCCAGGAGAAAACATGGCTGGATCGACGCTGCCCGCCCGCCGCCTCGGCACGCTCGAAGTGAGCGCGCAGGGCCTCGGCTGCATGGGGATGAGCGAGTTCTACGGCGAGGGTGACGACACCGAGTCGATCGCCACCATCCACCGCGCGCTGGAGCTGGGGGTGACCCTGCTCGACACTGCGGACATGTACGGCTTGGGGGCCAACGAAGAGCTCGTCGGCCGCGCGATCGCCGACCGGCGCGAGAAGGTCGTGCTCGCCACGAAGTTCGGCTTCGTGCGCGACCGCGAGGACCCGAGCAAGCGCGGGGTGCGCGGCGACGCGGCGTACGTGCGCGAGGCGGTGGAGAACTCGTTGCGGCGCTTGGGCATCGACCACATCGACCTCTACTACCAGCACCGCGTGGACCCGAGCGTGCCCATCGAGGAGACGGTCGGGGCCATGGCCGAGCTGGTGCGGCAGGGCAAGGTGCGCCACCTGGGCCTGTCCGAGGCCGGCGCCGAGACGATCCGCCGCGCCCACGCCGTGCACCCGATCTCGGCCGTGCAGACGGAGTGGTCGCTGTGGTCGCGTGACATCGAGGACGCCGTGGTGCCGACGTGCCGCGAGCTCGGCATCGGCCTGGTGCCGTACTCGCCGCTGGGCCGTGGGTTCCTGACCGGCAAGTTCACCTCCGCCGCCGACTTCGGTGAGGACGACTTCCGCCGCCAGACGCAGCCGCGCTTCGCCGAGGGGAACCTCGAGAAGAACCTCGCGATGGTCGAGGCGCTGCGTGCGCTGGCCGAGCGGAAGGGCGTGACCGCGGGGCAGCTCGCGCTCGCCTGGGTGCAGGCCCAAGGCGACGACGTGGTGCCGATCCCCGGGACGAAGCGGCGCAAGTACCTCGAAGAGAACGTCGGCGCCGTGGCGCTCGAACTGTCCGAAGAGGACATCCGGGCGATCGAGACCGCCGTGCCCGCCGCCGAAGTGGCCGGCCCGCGTTACTCCGAGACGGCGATGAAGCTCCTGTCACGCTGAGCCACCTGACCGTGAAGGGCACCTTGAGGGACGCTGATTCCCGCAAGGGGCCCTTCACGGATTTTCACCCACCCACTGATCGGGATCTCTGAGCCTTTTCTGAGATCTCCGGTTCAGGCTGTCGGCCGTCAGACGATGAAGATCGAGCCTGGAGGCCGGTGTGGTGGACGACGTTCTGGACTATCTGGTGGTCGGCGCGGGGCCCGCGGGCCTGCAGCTCGGCCGGCAGCTCGAACAGGCGGGTCACCGCTATCTCTTGCTCGAAGCCGGCCCCACGCCGGCCACGTTCTTCACGAGGTTCCCGCGTCACCGCACGCTGATCTCGATCAACAAGAAGCACACCGGCTGGACCGACCCGGAGCTCAACCTGCGCGTCGACTGGAATTCACTCCTCGACGACGGCCCGGACCCCCTGCTGTTCACCGACTACAGCGCCGAGCTGTTCCCTCCCGCCGAGGCGTTCGTGCGCTACAACGCCGACTACGCGGCGAAGCACAAAGTCGCCATCCGCTACGACACCCGGGTGACGCGGATCAGCCGTGACGAGGAAAGCGCTCTCTTCACGATCACCGACGGCGACGGGAACATCTACACCACCAAGCGCCTGATCATGGCGACCGGTGTGACCAAGCCGTACATCCCCGACGTTCCGGGCATGGAGCTCGTGGACCAGTACGCCGACTTCGACACCGACCCCGCGCAGTTCACCAACAAGCGCGTGCTCATCCTCGGCAAGGCCAACTCGGCCTTCGAGACCGCCGACAGCATCAACGCGTACGCGGCCGTGCTGCACGTCGCAGGTCCGCGGCCGGTGAAGCTCGCCTGGCGCACGCACTTCGTCGGCCACCTGCGTGCGTTCAACGCCGGCGTGCTCGACATGTACCAGCTCAAGCTGCAGCACGCGATCCTCGACGGCGACGTGCGGGAGATCCGCAAGGACGAAGACGGCTACCACGTGAAGTTCGCCTTCGCCCGCGCCGACGAGGTCGTGAAGGAGATCCGCTACGACCGCGTGATCGCCGCCACCGGCTTCCGCTTCGACGCCTCGATGTTCGACGAGGACTGCCGCCCCGAGCTCACGATCAACGACCGCTTCCCGGCTCAGACGTCGTCGTGGGAGTCGGTGAACGTGCCCGGCCTGTACTTCGCCGGCACGATCACACAGGCTCGCGACTTCAAGAAGGCCACCAGCGGGTTCATCCACGGCTTCCGGTACGGCGTGCGTGCGCTGTCGAAGGTGCTCGACGAGCGCTACCACGACAACGAGTGGCCGCAGACCGTGCTCAAGGCCGAGACCGGCGAGCTGGTCGACGCCGTGCTCAAGCGGATCAATCGCACGTCCGGGCTGTTCCAGCAGTTCGGTTTCCTCGCCGACATCCTCCTCGTCGAGGGTGACCAGGCGCGCTACCTCGAAGAGATGCCGGTGGCCCGCTTCGCCGACACTCCGCTCAACGACGCCGAAAACGCGTTTCTCATCACACTCGACTACGGCCCGGACCACGACAAGGTCGACCCGTTCGACTTCACCGTTAAGCGCGCGAGCCAGGACGTCGCCAACGACAACGGCGAGGGCCACTACCTGCACCCGATCGTCCGCCACTACCGGCGCGGCGAGCTCGTGGCCACCCACCACGTGACGGAGAACCTCGAGAACGAGTGGGACCGCCCCGTGCACGTGGACGCGCTCACGAAGTTCTTCACCGACCAGCTGGCCTGATCCGTGCGCACGATCGCGGAACTCGAGGCCGCGGCGCGCGAGCGGCTCGACCCGGCGCACTACGACTTCTACGCGGGTGCTGCCGGCGACGAGCTGACGCTGCGGGCCAACGAAGAAGCGTTCTCGCGGCGCGTGCTCGTGCCCCGCGTGCTGCGGGGCGCGGCCAAGCGCGACCTCGCGACGGAGCTGGTCGGCTCGCCGCTCTCGATGCCGGTGCTGGTGTCGCCGACGGCGTTCCACCGGCTCGCGCACCCCGACGGCGAACTGGCGACGGCGAAGGCGGTCGCGAAAGCCGGCACGGTGCTGGTGGTGAGCATGGCCGCGACCACGGCCGTGGAGGACATCGCCGACGCCGCGCGCCAGGCCGCGGCCGACCCGGCGCTGTGGTTCCAGTTCTACCTGCAGCCGGACCTGGAGTTCACGGAGTCCGTGGTGCGCCGGGCCGAACGCGCGGGCGTGCGGGCGTTCGTGGTCACGGTCGACTCGCCGGTGTTCGGCCGGCGCGAACGCGACCACCGCAACGGCTTCCACGACCTGCCGCCCGGGCTGGTCGTGGAGAACCTGCGTGACGGCTTGGGCCGCGTGCGCGACATCGAGATGTCGGCCGAGTTCACGTGGGAACACGTGGCCTGGCTCAAGCGAACGACGGCGCTTCCCGTGCTGCTCAAGGGAGTGCTGCATCCGGAGGACGCCCGTCTCGCGGTGGAGGCGGGCGTCGATGGGCTCGTGGTGTCGAACCACGGCGGCCGTCAGCTCGACACCGCCGTGTCTACTGTGGACGCCCTGCCTGCGCTGGCCGAGGCCGTGGCGGGGCAGATCCCGCTCGTGCTCGACGGCGGCGTGCGGCGGGGCACCGACGTGGTGAAGGCGCTCGCGCTGGGCGCCACCGCCGTCGGCGTCGGCCGGCCCGTGGTGTGGGGCCTCGCCGCGGCGGGTGAGGAAGGGGTGACGGAAGTGCTGGAACGCCTCCGGGAAGAGACCGACCACACGCTGGCGCTGTGCGGGGCCGCGACGCTCGGCGACCTGACCGCGGACCTCGTCCGATGAGGCGGCTGCTCACGGCCGCGCTGGCGGCCGGGCTCGTCGGTTCGCTGCCGAAGTGGCTGCCCGGCCGCGTGGTCGCGTTGCGGGTGAAGATCTTCGCGCTGGTCAACGGCGACGAAGGCCTGCCGATCCCCGGTCACCGCGTCGGGGTCAAGGACTTCCGCCGCGTGTACGCCGACCCGGCCGCCAACGGGCGCAGCAAGGGCGCGGCGCTGTCGGACCTGTTCTGGTACTGGCTCGCGCCCGGCCCGGAGGTCCACCAGGAGCACCTGGAGGCGGGGCCGCGTTACGACGAGGTCGCCAAGACCACGCGCCACATCCTCGTCAAGACGCGCGCTGAATCCGAAGAGCTCACGCGCCGCGTGACCGAGCACGTGCTCGACGGGCTGGGGGTCGGCGACGGCCGGCTGATCCGGCTGCGCGACGAGATGATGCCGATCTGGGCCGAGCTGTACTACGAGCTCGTGTTCGGCGAGCCGTGCCCGCCCGAGGCGCGCGACCTCATCGTGGGCCACGCCGACGACGTCGTCGCGGCGCTGAAGTGCGTGCGACCCCGCAACATGCGCCGCCGCGCGAAGCTCACGAAGTACCTGCGCCGCCGCCTCGGCGACATCCCGCACGCGCTGCCGACCCGGCTCACGCGCGACGAGCAGGTGTTCTACCTGCAGGGCACGTTCTTCAACACCGCCGTCGTGCAGATGTCGGAGGCGATGGCGCACCTGCTGATGATCATCGCGCAGCACCCGGACGTGCAGCGGCGGCTGGCGGCCGACCCGGACGACGACGAGTACCTCGACCGCGTGATCGACGAGGGGCTACGCACCTACCCGCTCTTCGGCATCGCCCACCGCATCACCACCGGCGACATCGAGCTCGACGACACGACGATCGACGCCGGCACCGTGCTCCTGTTCAGCTACCCCGACTTCCACCACGCGGGCTTCGAGCGGCCCGACGAGTTCGACCCGTCGCGCTGGGAGCCGCCCGTCGGTTGCCCGGCGCACGGGGCAGTGCCCGACAAAGCGCCCGACAAAGCGCCCGACAAAGTGCCCGGCAAAGCTCCCGCCAAGAAGGACGTGAACTTCCTGCCCTTCGGCGTCGCGCAGAACCGCGCGTGCCCGGCCCGCGGGCTCGCGCCCATCACGATGCGCGTGGTGACGCGGGAGTTCCTGCGCCGCTACTCCGTCGCGTCGAGCGCGGCCCACACGCGCTCGATCCCCAACCGCGGCCCGGTGTTCCTCACCCCGCGCGGTTCGGCGCGCTCGACCCGCGGCCCGCTGGCGTACCTCGCCGTGCGCGACCGCTGGGAAGACGTGTGGCGCAGCCTCGCCCAGCTCGTGTTCGGCACCTACATGGTGCTCGACGCGCGGCACAAACGCTTGTGCGTGAACTACTTCGCGAACCACGGAGGCGAATGATGACCGCGTCAGAGGCGGCTCCCGCGTTTTTCCTCGCGGCGGTGGTGATCCTGGTGGTGGTGCGGCTCGTGACCATGCTCGCCGTGAAGCTCGGGCAGCCGCCCGTCGTCGGCGAGATGGTGTCGGGGGTGCTCCTCGGGCCGTCGCTGCTCGGGCTCCTGCTGCCGGGCGTCCAGTCGTACCTGTTCCCCGACACCGTGCGCACGCTCGTGTACCTGGGCGGGCAGATCGGGCTCGTGCTCTACATGTTCGGCGCCGGCTACGAGTTCCGCACCAAGACTGTGCGGGAGTCGTCGAAGCTGGTGGCCGCTGTGTCGAGCGCCGGCACGGGGATTCCGCTCGTGCTGGGGATCGGTGTCGCCGTGCTGGGCACCGGCTGGGTCGGCATCCTCAAGCCGGGCGTCTCGCCGGTGGTGTCGGCGGCGTTCGTGGGCGTCGCGATCGCGATCACGGCGTTTCCGATGCTCGCGCGGATCATCACCGAACGCGGCCTCACGAAAACGCGCTTCGGCTCGCTCGCGCTCGCGTGCGGCGCGGTCGACGACGTGCTCGCGTGGATCCTGCTGGCGGTGGTCGTCGGCATGCACGCGGGGTCGGTCGGGCCGATCGCGCTGGCGCTCGGCGGCGGCGTGGTGTTCGCGCTGTTCGTGTGGATCGTGGCGCGGCGGGTGTTCGCGAAGATGTTCACCAGCCCGCGGATGTCGGTGGACCAGCGGCTGCTCGTCACCGCCATGATCCTGTTCGCCGCCGCGTGGTTCACCGACACCATCGGGCTGTACGCGGTGTTCGGTGCCTTCATCACCGGCATCGCGTTCCCGCGCGGTGAAGCGGCGGATGCCGTGGTCTCGAAGCTGCTGCCGGTGGGCAACATCGTGTTCCTGCCGCTGTTCTTCACCTACTCCGGCCTGAACACGCGGTTCGCGCTGCTGGCCGACCCGAACCTGCTGCTGTTCGCGCTGCTGTGCGTGGTGGTGGCGATCGTCGGGAAGCTCGGGGCGTCTTGGGGCGCGGCGCGGCTGGCCGGGGAGCCGCAGCCGGTCGCGTTGCGGATCGGTGTGCTCGTGAACGCGCGGGGGCTGATGCAGCTGATCGCGCTGAACGTGGGGCTGCAGGCGGGGATCGTGTCACCGGCGCTGTTCACGGTGCTGGTACTCGTGGCGCTGGTGACCACGATCATGACCGCGCCGGTGCTGAGCTGGCTCGACCGGCGGGACCGGAAGAAGTACTCGGCCGATCAGCTGCCGGAGTTCCTCCTTTCGGCCCAACCAGCTGGTAAATGATCGATTCCCTACGAAAGTTGAGGGTTCAATCGGCGCGCTGACTGCGAGTATGAACACGTGCACGAAGAGGCAGGAAGCGCAGCCCGAGTGCTCCTCGTGGAGGACGATCGTGAACTGGCCGGAATGCTGTCCGAGCTGCTCGCCGACGAGGGCTACGAGGTCGAGCTCGCCCACGACGGCCAGCGCGGCCTGCACCGCGGCCTCACCGGCCACCACGACGTGATCATCCTCGACCGGCGGCTGCCGGTGATGGACGGGCTGGAGGTGCTCGCCGGGCTGCGGCGCCGGGCCGTAACGGCGCGCGTGCTGGTGCTCTCGGCGCTGGGCGAGCTGGCCGACCGCGTCCACGGTCTCGACGCGGGCGCCGACGACTACCTGGTGAAACCGTTCGAGACCGACGAGCTGCTGGCCCGGCTGCGCGCGTTGTGCCGGCGGGACCTCGACGGCGCCGAGTGCCTGCCGCTCGGCACCGCGGCGCTCGACCTGCTGCGTCACGAGGTCGTGCTGCCCCGCGGCGAGCGCGTGACGTTGTCGGGGCGCGAGTTCGAGCTGCTGCGCACGCTCGCGCAGCGGCCGAAGGCCATCCACCCGCGGGAGGCGCTGCGCACCCACGTGTTCGCCGACTCGACGGGGGAATCCATTGTGGACACCTACGTGTACTACCTGAGGCGCAAGCTGGGGCGCGAGGTGGTGAAGACCGTCCACGGCCTGGGTTACCAGATCGGGGCCATGTGACGGTGGTCGTCGATCCCGATACGCGGGCGCTGCGGCGCGCGCGGCGGACGATCGCGAGCCAGATCGCGGTGGTGATCACGCTGGTCGTGCTCGCCGCCGGAGCCATCGCGTACTGGGTGTTGGTGCACGGCCAGGGCGAAGAGGTCGACCGGCAGATCGACTACACGCTGGCCCAGGGCCTGTCGGCGACGCCGCCGGGCTGCGTGTTCCTGGTGACGCCGGCCGGGCACGTGCCCGCCGCGTTGCCGTTCGTGCCGCCGCCCGCGCCGGCGGTGCCGCCCGGTGGATCCGTGACCACGGAACAGGACCTGGCCGGCTCGACATTCACGGTCCGCGCGGTCGACCACGGCGGCCAGGTGTGGCAGGTCTTCGTCGACCAGCGCTACCAGGCCGCCGACCGGCAGCAGCTGCTGATGGGCCTGGTGATCGCGGAACTGGTGGTGCTGCTGGTTTCCGTCTTCAGCGGCTACGTCCTGGCCGCCCGCGCGATCCGGCCCCTGGGCGAGGCGTTGCGGCGCCAGCGCACCTTCGTCGCCGACGCGTCGCACGAGCTGCGCGCGCCGCTCACCCGGCTGCACACGCGCGCGCAGCTGCTGGCGCGGCGGGCCCGGGTGACGCCGGTGCCGTCGGACGACCTCGACCTGCTGGTGTCCGGCACGCGCGAGCTGGGTGAGGTCGTGGAAGACCTGCTGCTGTCGACGCAGGCGTGCAACGAGCGGCCGTTGCTGGAGCCGGTGGAGCTCGGCCTGCTGGCCGAGCAGGCGGTGGAGGCAGAAACCGTGCGCGCGGGGGACCGGCGCGTGCGGATCGAGGTGCGCCGTTCGCCGGGGCTGCTCGACGTGGTGCCGGGCGTGCCCGCGGCGTTGCGGCGAGTGCTGTCGGCGTTGCTGGACAACGCGATCGGCCACACCCCGCCCGGCGGGTCGATCGAGGTGACGCTGGAGAACCCGGACGACCGGCACGTCGAGATCCGCGTCGCCGACACCGGCGTCGGCTTCGCGCAACGGGATGCGGAGCGGCTGTTCGAGCGGTTCGCGCACGGCGGCCAGGGTGAGGGCCGCCGGTTCGGGCTCGGTTTGGCGCTGGTGCACGAAGTCGTGACGGGCCACGGCGGAACCATCGCGGCGGCCGGGGTTCCGGGCGTCGGGGCGACGTTCACGTTGAGGTTCACGAGGGCCTGAGCGGACGTCTCAACATGAGACAGTGCGCCGCTGCGCAGTGGTCTAGGACGGGGTGGAACGCCACCCCGTCCAGACCACCCAGGAGCACCGGCGATGACGAACTCCGACGAGCTGTGCTGGATCCCGGCCTCCGAGCTGGCCGGGAAGATCCGCCGGGGCGAGGTGACGCCGACCGACGTCGCCGAGCAGGTGGTGGCGAAGATCGAAGCGGTCGACCCCGAGGTGAACGCGTTCGTCACCTTCGATCGCGAGCAGGTGCTGCGCGACGCGGCGGAGCTCACTGAGGCGCAGCGGCGCGGTGACGAGCTCGGGCCACTGCACGGGGTGCCGTACTCGATCAAGGACCTCACGGCTGTGGCGGGGTTGCCGCTGACGTTCGGGCTGGCGCCGTTGAAGGACAACATCCCCGACCGCGACGCGGCGGTGGTGACACGGATGCGCGAGTCCGGCGGGCTGTTCCTCGGCAAGACGAACACGATCGAAAGCGGCTACCACTGCGGGAGCACCGACAACCACCTCTTCGGCCCCACACACAACCCGTGGAAGCACGGCAGCATCGCCGGCGGGTCGAGCGGTGGGGCGGCCGCCGCCGCGGCGGCCGGGATGGGGCAGCTGTACGAAGGCAGTGACGGCGCCGGTTCCGTGCGTTCGCCGTCTTCGCTGTGCGGGGTCGTCGGGCTGAAGCCGACGGGCGGGCGGATCCCGCAGAGCATCCTGCCGGGCCGCTACAACACCTGGGTGCACCACGGGCCGATCACGCGCACGGTCACCGACAACGCGCTGATGCTGAACATCCTCGCCGGCAAGGACTCCTCCGACCCGACGAGCCTGCCTGACGACGTGATCGACTACGTCGCGGAGATCGACCACGACATCAAGGGCTGGCGCGTCGCCTACTCACCGGACCTCGGTTACGCCCACGTCGACCCGGAGGTCGCCGAGATCTGCCGGACGGCGGTGGCGGCGTTCGAGGAGCTGGGCGCCCATGTCACCGAGGCCACGCCGGCGTGGGGCGACCCCGTCGAGGCGATGTGGAACGGCGTCTGGGTGCCGGGCATCGGCAGCGGCTACGACCTGGTCGACTGGGAGAACGAGCGCGGCCGCGTCGACGACAACCTCATCGAGCTGATGCACGAGGCCGAGCGGCTGACCGGCGTCGACGTCGCGCGCGCCGACGTGTTCCGCGGCGCCATGTGGGACACCTTCGCCGAGTTCATGACCGGCTACGACCTGCTCGTCTGCCCGACGTTGACCGACGCGGCGTTCCCGCTCACGCAGTTCGCACCCGACCGGCTGCTCGACGCGCCGCTGCGGCGCCAGGCGCTGGAGTGGGTGCTGACCTTCCCGTTCAACATGCTCACGACGCCGGCCATCTCCGTGCCCGCGGGCTTCACGTCCGACGGCCGTCCGGTCGGCCTGCAGATCACCGGGCGCCAGCAGGCGGACGCCGCCGTGCTGCGGGCGGCGGCCAACTTCGAGCGGGCTCGGCCGTGGGCGCAGCATCGTCCGTGACAGTGTTTTAAAACGGTGTTATGGTTGCTCCCAGAACGCTCTGGGAGGAGAAAGCCATGCACGGACCGGTCCAGCTGTTCACCGTCATCGCCCTCGTGTCGCTGCCCACCGTGATGTACGGGGGTTACGCGCTGATGGGGCTGCTCAAGCGCGGGGTGCTCAACGACCAGCAGGAGAGTTTCTTCCGCGCCGGCCACGCGCACGCCGGAGTGCTGCTCGTGCTCGCGCTGGTGGCGTTGCAGGTGCTCGACCACAGCGGGCTGTCGGATTCGCTGCGGTGGGTGGTGTGCCTCCTGCTGCTGTTCGGCGTGCTGGCGCAGTCGGGCGGGTTCTTCCTGGCGATGCTGCGCACGCGGGTCGGCATGTCGATCACCACCGCCGGAGCCGTGCTGCTCGGCGCGGCCATGCTGATCACGGCGTACGGGGTGGCCTTCCTTTAAGGGTTGGGCGCGGTCGTTAAGCTTGATGACGTGCCTGAATACCTGTCGACCGCGCCTGTCAAGGGGACCCGAGACTTCCTCCCCGCCGAAATGTCCGTTCGCACGCAGGTGTTCGGCCATCTCTACGACGTCCTGGAGCGCTACGGCTTCCTCCGCTACGACGGTCCCGTGCTGGAGCCCGCCGAGATCTACGAGCGGAAGTCCGGCCAGGAGATCGCCGACCAGCAGCTGTACACGCTGACGACGAAGGGCGGCGAGCGCCTCGCGCTGCGCCCGGAGATGACGCCGTCGGTGGCCCGGATGATCGCCGGCAACGCGAAGTCGCTGTCGTTCCCCGTGCGCTGGTACAGCCACCCGAACTGCTTCCGCTACGAGCGCCCGCAGCGCGGCCGCGTGCGGGAGCACTGGCAGATCAACGCGGACATCTTCGGTTCCGAGAGCGCGAACTGCGAGATCGAGATGTTCGAGCTCATCCACGACCTCATGGAGTCGGTGGGCGCGTCTTCGGACATGTTCGCCGTGCGCGTGAACGACCGGAACCTGCTCACGTCGGCGCTCACCGACGTCGTGGGCGTCTCCCCGGAGCACCTGCCGGCCGTGTTCGGCCTGGTGGACCGCTGGGAGAAGACATCGGCGGAGGAGCACGCGACGTCGGCCGAGGAGATCGGGCTCACGGACAAGCAGTTCGAGAAGCTCACCGAGGCCCTCGGCTCCGGCGCCGCGCTGCTCGACGAGCTGCCCGCGGAGGTCAAGGAGCAGTCGAACCTGGTGCGCGTGCTGTCCAGTTCGGCCGCGAGCCTGGTGAAGTTCGAGCCGATGATCGTGCGCGGGCTGGCCTACTACACGTCGACCGTGTTCGAGGTCTTCGACACCTCGCCGAAGAACCGCCGCGCCCTCTTCGGCGGTGGCCGTTACGCCGACCTGGCGTCGATGTTCACCAAGGAGCGCATCCCGGGTATCGGCTTCGGCATGGGCGACGTCACGCTCATCGACTTCCTCGACACCCACGGCCTCACGCCCGCCCCGCGCAACGAGGTGGACGTCATGGTCATCCCGGTCACCGAGGAACTCGCCGACGCCGCTCGGCAGGTCGCGACCTCCCTGCGCAAGGCCGGTCTCCGCACGTCGACGCCGATCGAGCACCGCAAGCTCGGCAAAGAGCTCACCCGCGCCGACAAAGCCGGCGCCGCGGCCGTGGTGATCGTGGGCCAGGAGGACTGGGACGGTGGCAATGTGACCGTCCGGAGCCTGGCCACGCGGGAACAGCAGCAGGTCGCGCTGGCCGACGTCGCCGCGACCGTGGGTGGGCTGGTTACGCCGGCTTGAGTTTTTCCTTGTAGATCACACGAAACAGCCCCGCCCGGCGCAAGCCCGGCGGGGCTGTTTCGTGTCTCCCGCGCAGCCGCTGCAGCGGTCCCGCCCCCTCGGCGGGGCCGGGTCAGGGCCGGAGGGAGAAGGAGGCGACCAGCGAGGCGACTTCGGCGGGCTGGTCGACGAGCGGGGTGTGGCCGGAATCGAGGAACGTGACGTCGGCACCGGCGGTGCGGTAGCGGGTGGCGGCGGAGGTGTGGTCGTAGAGGCGGTCGCGGCGGCCGAGGATCGCGAGGGTGGGCAGGCCGAGCGCGGAGATCTGCGCGTCGAGCGGGTTGGCGGCCAGGAGACGGCGCCGTTCGGTGAGGACGGCGTGGGCCATGGCCGGGCTGGTGGCGGAGAAGTCGGCGTGGGCCTGGCGTAGCGGGGTGGGGCGCAACACGAAACCGATTGGGGCGAACGAAACCAGGCGGTGCAGCAAGCGGCCGGCGAACGGCGCCGCGAGCAAACCGTTGCCCGGCGGGAAAGTGGCGTGGCTGTAGTCCGGTGCCTGTCCGATGAGGACGGTCCGGGTCACGGCCCCCGAAAGCGTTGCCAGCGCCAGCACCACGTCGGCGCCGAAGGAGTGGCCGACGGCCGTCGCGTGGTCGGCGCCGATCAGCTTCAGGGCGTCGGCCAGGGTCGTGGCCTGGGAGACGGCGTCGAGGCCCGTGTGGCCGCCCGTGCAGCCGTGGCCGCGCAGGTCGGGACGCAGCACGCGGAAGCGGTCGGCCAGCAGGGGCGCCAGGCGGTCGAAGGAGTGCAGCGAGCCGCTGAAGCCGTGTACCAGCAACACCACCGGCGCGTCGGCGGGGCCGTCTTCGCGCAGGTGCAGGGCGACCCCGTCGACGTCGAGGACGGTGCCGGTCGTTCGCCGCGTCACTTCACCGCCCGGGCCATGGCGCGCCCGGCGGCGCGGCCGGAGAAGATGCAGCCGCCGAGGAACGTGCCCTCCAGCGCGTTGTAGCCGTGCACGCCACCGCCGCCGAAGCCCGCGACCTCGCCCGCTGCGTACAGCCCGGGCAGCGGCGCACCGTCGGCCCGCAGCACGCGCGAGTCCAGGTCCGTCTGCACGCCGCCCAACGTCTTGCGCGTGAGGATGTTCAGCCGCACGGCGATCAACGGCCCGTGCGCCGGGTCGAGGATCCGGTGCGGCTTCGCCACGCGCGCCACGCGGTCGCCGACGAACTTGCGCGCGTTGGCCACCGCCATCAGCTGCAGGTCCTTCGAGTACCGGTTGCCGACCTCGAGGTCGCGAGCCACGATCTGGCGCTCCAGTGAGGAAACGTCCAGCGCCGGCCCGCGAGCGATCTTGTTCATCCCGTCGACGAGCTTCGCCAGGTTGTCGGCCACCACGAAGTCGACGCCGTGCCGCTTGAACGCGTCCACCGGCCCCGGCGCGCCCTTCGCGGCGCGGCTGAGCAACGTCTGCTTCAGGTCTTTCCCCGTGATGTCCGGGTTCTGCTCGGAGCCCGACAGCATGAACTCTTTCTCGAGGATCGACTGCGTGAGCACGAACCACGAGTAGTCGTAACCGGTCGACAGCACGGCCTTCAGCGTCTGCAGCGTGTCGAACCCCGGGAAGTTCGGCGCGGGCAGCCGCACCCCGTTGGCGTCGAACCACATCGACGACGGTCCGGGGATGATCCGGATCGCGTGGTCCGGCCAGATCGGGTCCCAGTTGTGGATGCCCTCCACGTAGTGCCACATGCGATCCCGGTTCACCACGCGCGCGCCCGCGGCCTCGCTGATGCCGATCATGCGACCGTCCACATGGGCCGGAACGCCGGGTATCATCGTCGCCGGCGCCGGGCCCAGCCGGTCGACGGGCCAGTTCTGCCGCACCAGTTCGTGGTTGTGGCCGATGCCGCCGGAGCTCACCAGCACCGCCGGCGCCGACAGCTCGAACTCGCCGGCGGCGACCCGCGAAGACTTCTTGCCCCGCGGCAGATCACTCGGCTCCAGCACGGTCCCGCGCACGCCCGTGACCACGCCGTCGGTCTCCACCAGCTCGTCGACCTGGTGCCGGAACGCGAAGCGCACCTGGCCGCGCTGCTCCGCCGCCAGCACCGGCTCGGCGAACACCCGCACCACCTCGGGCCCGGTGCCCCACGTGAGGTGGAACCGCGGCACGGAGTTGCCGTGCCCGCCCGCCTTGCCGCCGCCGCGCTCGGCCCAGCCGACCAGCGGCGTCACGCGCAGGCCCAGCTCATGCAGGTAGTCGCGCTTCTCGTACGTGGCGAAGCGGACGTAGGCCTCGGCCCACCTGCGCGCCCACAGGTCCTCGTCCTCGCGGTCGAAGCCGGCCGAGTCGAGCCAGTCGCGTAACGCCAGTTCGTAGGAGTCCTTGATCCCGAGCCGGCGTTGCTCGGGGCTGTTCACGAACAGCAGCCCGCCCAGCGACCAGAACGCCTGGCCGCCGAGGTTCGCGCGGTTCTCCTGGTCCAGCACGAGCACGCGGCGCCCGGCCTTCACGAGCTCGTGGGTCGCGACCAGCCCGGCCAGGCCGGCGCCGACCACGATCGCGTCCGCAGAAGCTGCGTCCAACTCAAGTCTCCTCGGTGTAGGCCGTGATCACCTGCACGCACAGTTCACGGCGTCGCTGCCACACGAGCGGGTTGTCGGGGTCCATCAGGCATTGCGCGCTGGTGCCGTCGTGCATCGCGACGAGCGCCTGGCCCAGCGCAACGGGGTCGGGGATCGAGCGGCCGGCGCGCGCGAGCAGCTCGACCATCAGCGGCATCAGCGCTTCGGCGATGGCTTCCTCCCGCGCGGTCATCACGCGCCGTAGGCTGGGGTTGCGCAAGGCGTGGGCGGTGAACTCGGCGCTCACCCGGAACCACGCGTCGTCCACGGGGATCGCGGGCAGCACGTGCTCGACGACCGCCCGCACGTCGGGCAGCTCGACCGGCGTGAACGCGTCGAATGCCGCGCGCACGGCCGCGATCATCGCCGCCGACCGCCCTTCCCACATGGCCAGGAACAGCTCGTCGAGCGAGGCGAAGTTCGAGTAGAACGCACCGCGTGTGTAGCCCGCGCGCTCGCAGATCTGCTCCACTGTAGACCGTCCGAAGCCCTCTTCGGCGAACACCGGAAGAGCGGCTTCGAGCAGGCGCCGGCGGGTCTCCGCGCGACGGCGCGGCACGCGGTCCGCCGTCGGTTCGATCATCAGGCCTCCCGCTTTCGATACGCCAGCGTACTCAATGCACCGATGTATCGAAAGGGAGCGTGAGCAAGGTCAAGATCGACCCTGTTCAGTGACTCAGTACTTCAGCAAGTGAGTAGTTCAAGAAGCCGCGACGCCGCGCGCCATGACCAGCAACGGCTTGCCCAGCGCCGCCAGCTCGGCCAGCGGATCACCGTCGACCACCAGCAGGTCGGCCGCCAGCCCGGGCTCCAGCCGGCCCGTGACCGCGCCCAGGCCGAGGCCCGCCGCGCTGTCCTCGGTGGCGATCTCGAGGATCCGCCGCCGCGAGAAGCCGAGCCATTCGTACAGCTCCAGCGCGCCCACGGGGTCGTCGAACGTCGAGCCGGGCAGGCCCGCGTCGGTGCCCGAGAGCAGGCGCACGCCGTGTTCCTCCAGCCACGGCAGCCGCCCGTAGACGCGCCGTGCGAGCTCCTCGCCCATGCGCTCGACCATCATCCGCCAGTTGCGGCTGCTCGTGGAGCACGCCGAGACGCCGCCCTTGGCCATGCGGCGCGCGACCTCCGGGCGCAGGTCGGTCTGCTGCGGGCCGGTCATGAACGTGCAGTGCTCGATCGTCGAGACACCGGCCTCGACGCAGTCGGCGATCGCGCCGGCGCCGTGGGCGTGCGCGGCGACCGGCAGCCCGCGCCGCGCGGCCTGCGAGACGACCACACCGAGCTGCCGCGCGTCGAACTGCGACTCCCACATCTGGGCGCCACCCGGCGTGATCTGGCCGCCGCCCGCCATCACCTTGATCACGTCGGCGCCCGCGGCCGCGTTGGCATCGATCCGTGCGCGGATCTCGGCGTCGGAGGAGACCACGCCGCCGAAGAAGTGGCAGTGTCCATCCGGGACGGTCAGCGGCGGCCCGGCCGCGAGCACCCGCGGTCCGCCGGCCGGCTTCACCACGGTGCGGCCGCCGAGGTCGCGCACGGTCGTGACGCCGCTGCGCAGCAGTTGCCCGAGCCGTTCCTCCGCGCCGTTCGCGACATCGGTGTCATCACCGGCCAGGAAGTTCGGCAGCATCTCGCGCGTCGCGTCGAAACACAGGTGCACGTGGGAGTTGAACAGCCCCGCCAGCACGGTCGCGTCCGGGAAGTCGCGCACCGCGGGGTCGACGGCCGCCGCGTCCACCTCGTCGGGCCGGCCGACCGCGACGATCTCGCCGTCGCGCACCAGCACGGCGCCGCCGTCGATCGGGGTCGAGGGCCGGGGCAGCACCCGGGCCGCCGTGATCAGGGTGTCCACGTTCAGTTTTCCTTTCCCACAAGCGTTGCCGACAGCGACAGCAGCGGCCGCACGTCCGATTCCAGGTCCGCGCCGCCGCCCGGCAGCACGAGCTTGGCCCGCCCGTCGCTCGCTTCACCCGAGGCCTGGCGGGCCAGCGCGGTCCGCAGTGCCGCGGCCGCGGCGGAGGGATCGTCGGCCGCGAGCGAGGCCAGGTCCGTCTCCAGGTACGGGCTCAGCTGCACCAGCCCGTCGCGGATCTCGATCACGCGCCGGTAATAGCGGCGGTGCACGGCGAACCGGTCGCGCAGGCTGTTGCCCGGCGGCGTCCGCAGCACGATGCTCGGGTACGCGGCCACCAGCAGCGTCCACAGTGGAGCGAGCCGGTGGTGGTCGGCCCGGTGCCTGCGCCGCCGGACCACAGCCGCCACGCGAGCCCGTACGCCGGGATAGGTGATGCCCGCGAGGAACAGCACGCTGCCGAGGATCACCAGCGGTACCCCGAGCCACAGCAACGCCGGCACGGTCACGTCGAACACCCACGCCAGCACCAGGTAGATCGCCCGCAACACGCTGCCGGCGGCCGCCGCGACGAGGCTCGCCGCACCGATGCGCAGGCCCGTGCGCAGGTGCGGGTCGGCCACGCGCTGGTAGCGCACGATCCACACCGCGCACGCCGTGATCGCGTAGATCAGGTACGCCCCGCCACTGAAGTAGAACAACGCGATCCCGGGCTCGTGCACCGTGTCCGGCCCGAGCGCGGCGCCCCGCAGCGGCACCGGCGTGATCGCCACCGCGAACGTCATCACGGCGATCGCGGCCGCCAGCGGCACGAGCTCCAGCGCGACGCGGCGCGCCTGGCGCGGGCCGATCGCGGAGCCGAGGAAGAAGATCAGCAGCGAGCAGACGCCGGACGAGAGCAGCACGTTGTTCGCCAGTCGCGCGCCACCTGGTGCGGTCAGGCCGTCGAACCACGTGGTGACCCCGCGTTGCTGCGCGAGGAACGCCAGCGCGAACGCGGCGATCGTGACCGTGACGGCCCAGTTCGGCAGCCGTGGCGAGCGCGCCAGCTGGAAGAGGCGCCAGGCGAGCGCCGCGGCGAAGAGGACGAAGATGGCAGCGGTCACAGCCAGCCCTGGTGGTCGCCCAACGTACCTTGGATGCGCCGCAGGTCGTGGTCGGCCGCGGCGCGCGGGATCGTGTAGTTCAGCACCGACGCCCACTCGAGGATGATCGTGGCGACCGTCTCGGCCTCCCACTCGTGGGCCTCGTCGTAGGAGGTGCGGCGCAACGCGCGGCGCACGGCGTCCCCGTCGAGGCTTTCCACGGCCGGACCCCGCAGAAAATCGGCCGGTTCCGCGTCTCCGCCCGGTTCGTGGTCGGCGAGCAGGTGGCCGAGCTCGTGCAGGATGATGTGGTCCTGGTGGGCTTTCGTGGTTTCCTGCTGGAAGAAGATGTAGTCGGCCGAGGCGGTCGCGATCCAGCAGCCGAACGGGCCGGGCACTTCGAGCGGGTAGGCCATGAGCCGGATCGGGCGGTCGCGGCGCTCGCCGAGGCGTTCGCAGAGCTGCCCGACGTCGAGCGGCGGGCTGATGTCGAGGTCTTTCAGCAGCCGCCGGCAGCGTTTGCGGAGTTCGCGTTCCTTCACGGTCCGCTGTGGCCTTCCCGTTCGGCGCGCTCGTAGCGCTCGACGAGGTCGAGCAGGTCCATGACCTGACGGCGGCCCTGCGGCGAGAGCTCCTGCGCGCGCATGGCCATCAGCTTGGCCTCGACGGCCGGGGCGTCTCCGGAGGCGCGCTCGTCCTCGTCGTCGAAGAAGTAGGTGACCGGCACTGCGAACAGCTTCGCCAGTGCCTCGACGTAGTGGATCTTCGGGTTGATCCGCTTTCCGGTCGCCAGCTGCTGCAGGTACGCCGGGGACATCGCGGGCCCGCCCGCGCGCTCGATCGCCGCCGACATCTCCCGGTAGCTGTGCGGTGCGCGGCCGTCCGCCCGGGACGAGTCGATGAGCGTGCTCAGCTTCTCCGCGAAGGTGCGTTGCCGTGGCATCACCGCCCCCTTCTCCCTTGTCCGGATAGTACTGTGCCGTCTGTTGCCGATCCGACCACAGCGACGGCGGGAATGGTTGCCGGACGCGGGAGCGTCCGGCTTGGTGCCCGCCTGCTTTCGGCCGGATTGGTGACGGCGTGTCTACTGTACGCACCTGTTGACACCACCTGTATGCAGTGGTTTACAGTGGCCCGCGTCCCGCTTCGGACACGTCCGCACTCTGGGGGTGTTCGGAACCCGGAGCGGGATCTTGTCCTGCGCCTGGCTCGCCGTGATCAGCCATTTGTAGTACGCTTGAGTGGTCAAGGTTGATCGCCTCGTTGCGAACCCTTGATCTGGCCTGTTGCCGGAGGTCGACCCCCAGGGCTTCCGGTGACAGGCCCCTTACTTTTCCAGGGCCGGGTCTTCGGTGGCCCGTCTATGGGGCCTGCCTGTGAGCGGCCGGTCAGCCCATGAGCGTCGCGGCCACTGTCGCACCCAGCTCCTGCAACGCTTCCAGTGCGGCCTTGTCGGGTTCCCCCGTGAGCAGCACGGGGTCCGCCACCTGTGTCCAGCCCAGCCCCGTGGTGATCGACGCGAGCTGGCGCGCGGTGCCGGCCGTGTCGTTGTTCCCGTGCACGTACGCGCCGAACGGACGGCCGCGCGTCGAGTCGAGGCACGGGTAGTAGACGGTGTCGAAGAAGTGTTTGAGGGCGCCGCTCATGCTGCCGAGGTTCGCGGGTGTGCCGAGCAGATAGCCGTCGGCGGCCAGCACGTCGGCCGCGGTCGCGCCGAGCGCGGGGCGGCGGACGACGTCGACGCCCTCGATGTCCGGGTGCTTCGCACCGGCGAGCACGGCTTCGAACATCGCCTGCATCGACGGCGATGGGGTGTGGTGCACGAGTAACAGCGTGGCCATGACCGCAGCCTGCCACTTGTGCCCTTGTCCACGCGCGGGCAGGCTGGGCCCGGTGATGGGGGACAGACTGCGGCCCCATCTTGCGGTGGCCGCATTCGTACTGCTCGGCTTGGCCGGGCTCGTCAGCACGCTCTCGCTGGTCTTCGCCGCATTCGCCGACGCGATCTTCGCGCCCGGCGGCTGGACCAGTGAGGTGGACCGGCTGTGGCCGTGGATGGTGCCCGCGGTGGTCGGCCTGCTCGCCGCCATCCTCTCGCGGCGGCGGGAGTTCATCGCGGCGTTCGTGGTGCTGCTGCTGGTCGACGTCGCCGGCCTGCTCGGGCCGAGCCTGCTGGGCCGGGACCCGGAACCCGGGCCCCCGACCGCGGTCAGCTCAGCAACGTGTTCATGTCCTCCCGCACTGCGCTGAGCCGGGCGGACGCGGTTTCGCGCGCCGCCGCGAGGTCACCGGTCACCGGTGTGACCACCTGCAGGTAGGCCTTCAGCTTCGGCTCGGTGCCCGACGGGCGGATCACCACGCGCAGGCCGTCGCCGCGCAGCCGCAGCACGTCGGCGTCGGGCAGGAGGTCTTCCTGCGTGACAGGTGTGCCGCCGAGTGTCACCGGCGGCTCGGCGCGCAGGCCCGCCATCAGCCTGTCGCGTACGGCAAGGTCGGTGACCCGCAAGGAAACCTGGTCTGTCAGGTGCACGCCGTGGCCGGTGGCGATGTCGTCGAGCACGTCGAGGGGCGTGCGGCCCGCGGCCTTGAGCGCCGCGGCGAACCCGGCGGCGAACACGGAGGCGGCGATGCCGTCCTTGTCCCGCACGAAACCCGGGTTCACGCAGAGGCCGAGCGCTTCCTCGTAGGCGAAGATCAGGCCTTCGCCCGCGCGCACCAGCCACTTGAAGCCGGTGAGCGTCTCGGCGTAGCGCACGCCCGCGGCCTTTGCCAGCTCGCCGAGCAGCGAGGACGACACGATGGTGGTGGCCACGAGCGGGTCGGGAGTGTCCGTTGTGGACAGCACGTGCGAGCCGAGCAGCACGCCCGTCTCATCGCCGCGCAGCATGCGCCACTCGCCGTCGCGGCCGCGCACGCCGAGAGCGCAGCGGTCGGCGTCCGGGTCGAGCGCCACGGCGAGGTCGGCGTCCACTTCGGACGCGAGCGCCAGCAGCAGGTCGGTGGCGCCGGGTTCCTCGGGGTTGGGGAACGAGACGGTGGGGAAGTCGGCGTCGGGCCGCGACTGCTCGGCGACGAAGTGCACGTCGGTGAACCCCGCCTGTGTGAGCGCCGCTTCCAGCGTCGCCGCGCCGACGCCGTGCAACGCGGTGGCGGCGATCCGCAGCTCGCGCTCCGGGCTCCGGGGCAGGTTCGCGACGTCGGCGAGGTACGCGGCGCGCGGGTCGACGACCTCGGCGCCGGGTGCGCGCGGCACGTCGACCGCGGCGGGCGCGGCCTGGATGGCGTGCTCGATCTCGCCGTCGGACGGCGGCACGATCTGGCCACCGGTGCTGTCGTAGAGCTTGTACCCGTTGTCCGCGGGCGGGTTGTGCGACGCGGTGATCTGGATTCCGGCGATCGCGTCGTAGTGCTTCACCGAGTACGCGAGTAGCGGCGTCGGCAACGGCAGCGGCATCGTCTTCACGGCGAAGCCCGCCGCGGTGAGCACCTCGGCGGCCGCCTGCGCGAACGCTTCCGACCCGTGCCGCGCGTCGCGCCCGACCACGACCACGCCACCTGCGAGGCCCTTGTCGGTGAGCCACTGCGCGACGCCCGCGGTGGTCCGCGTGACGACGGCGACGTTCATCCCGTTCGGCCCCGCGCGCACCGGCCCGCGCAGCCCGGCCGTGCCGAACTCGAGCGGACCCGCCATCCGGTCGGCGACGTCGTCTGCCGCGGTGGCGTCGCCGGCGAGGGCGCGGTCGAGCACTTGCCGCAGCTCTTCGCGCGTCGATTGGTCGGGGTCCTCGGCGATCCACCGGTAGGCGGCGTCGCGCAGCTCGGGAGTAATCGTGTTCTGCACCGGGTCAGCGTACGGGTTTCGGCCGCCGGACTCCGGCCACGACGAGGGCGAGCAGGGCGTCGGCGCGGTCCGCGTCGTCCTCGGTGGCCAGGGATGTTGCGGGTCGCGCGCAAGCTGGCCGACGGAACCGTGACGTGGCTGGCCGGGCCGCGGACGTCGGGGGAGCACGTCGTGCCGTCGATCGGGACGGCAAGCGGGGCTGCCGGTGTGCGTCACCGCAGAGGAAACCTCGGTACGGCAACGGATTTCGGCGGATTTCGCATTGGCGGCGCGCTCGCCGGAATACCGCGCGGTGTTCGACCGCGAGGGCGTGGCCGGCGCCGGCGACGTCGCGTTGGTGGGCGACGAGGACGCGGTCGCCACTCAGCTCGGCCGGCTGCGTGACGCCGGGGTGACCGAATTCTTCTTTTCGCCGCAAGGATCCCTCGCCGAACAACGGCGAACCATCACGGTCCTTGCGGAATTCACCTGACGGGGCGGCACACAAGTCACTACCGTCGCAGTGGTGCGACTTGTGTTCACCTCCCTCGCGTCCCACGGCCACCTCTACCCCCTGATCCCGCTCGCGGTCGCCGCGCGCGGTGCCGGGCACGATGTCGCCTTCGCGACAGCGGAGGATTTCCATCCGGTGCTCGAAAAGGCGGGCCTGCGCGCCGAGAAGGCCGGCCTGACGATCTACGACGCGTTCGCCGCGAAGTACGCCGGTGACCCGGCCCAGCGCCGGCGGGAGGCGTCGGAGGAGGAAATGGCCGAGGTCATCGGCCAGGTGTTCGGCCGCGTGCTGCCCGAGCGCTTTGTCGCCGACCTCGGCGCACTGTTCGAGCGGGAGCGGCCCGACCTGGTGATTTACGAGGTCGGCAACTCCGGCGGCGCGTTCGCGGCCAGGAAGGCCGGCATCCCGGCCATGGGCCACGGATTCGGGCGCGTCTCGGCAGACGGACTGATGACGGAGATCCGCGGCGCCCTCGACGACTACGCCGCCGAACTCGGCATCACCGGCGGAGACCGGCCTTCGTGGGGCAACCCGTTCGTGGACATCTGCCCGCCGTCGGTGCAGTCGCCCGAGTTCATCGCCCGAGCGCGGAGGCTGCCGTTGCGGCCGGTGGGCTGGAGCGAGCCGGGCGACCTGCCCGCGGGGGTCGTGGACCACGGCCGCCCGCTCGTCTACCTCACGCTCGGCACCACGCCGATGAGTCAGGCGCACATCCTCACCGCGGCGATCACCGGGCTCGCGGCGCTCGACGTCGACGTGCTGGTGGCGACCGGACCGTCGGTCGACGTCGCTTCACTCGGCGAGGTGCCGGCCAACGTGCGGCTCGAAGCGTGGGTGCCGCAGTCGGAACTGCTGCCGCACGTCGACCTCGTCGTGCACCACGGCGGCAGCGGTACGACGATGGGCGCGTTTTCCGCCGGGGTGCCGCAGCTCGTGCTGCCGCAGGGCGCCGACCAGTTCACCAACGCCGAAGCCGTCGCCGGGTCTGGCGTTGGCGAGCGCCTGCTGGGCAACGCGGTGACGGCCGAGGCAGTGCGGGAGAGCGCGCGGCGGCTTCTGGCGGACTCGACGGTGGCCGACGCCGTGCGGGCATTGGCGGCGGAGGTGGCGGCGATGCCGTCGCCGGACGAGGTTGCCGCGCAGCTGCCCGACTACGTCTGACGACGGGTGAAGGGCACCTCGCGTTCGAGGTGCCCTTCACCGCACGTCGTCACGCGCGGGCGATGAGCTCCTTGAGCAGCGAACCCATGCGCGTGGCCGCTTGTCGGCCGGCTTCGAGGACCTCTTTGTGGTTGAGCGGCTCGCCCGTCATGCCGGCGGCGAGGTTGGTGACGAGCGACAGCCCGAACACCTCGACCCCGGCGGCGCGGGCTGCGATGGCCTCCAGAACCGTCGACATGCCGACGAGGTCCGCGCCCATCGTGCGCAGCATGCGGATCTCGGCGGGCGTCTCGAAGTGGGGGCCGGTGAGGCCGGCGTAGACGCCTTCCTCCAGCGAACCGTCGATCTCCTTCGCGAGACCGCGCAGGCGGGCGGAGTAGAGGTCGGTGAGGTCCACGAAGTTCGCGCCGACGATCGGCGAGCGGGCCGTGAGGTTGAGGTGGTCGGAGATCAGCACCGGCTGCCCGACGCTGAAGCCCTCGCGTACGCCGCCGGCAGCGTTGGTGAGCAGCACGGTGCGCGCGCCGGCCGCCGCGGCGGTGCGCACGTTGTGCACCACCGGGTCGATGCCCTTGCCCTCGTAGAAGTGCGTGCGGCCCAGCAGCACCAGTGCGCGCTTGTCGCCGATCTTCAGCGACCGGGCGGTCCCGCTGTGCCCCACGGCGCCGGGAGTGGTGAAACCGGGCAGCTCGCCGAACGGGATCTCCGCCTCGGCCGTCCCGATCACGTCCGCGGCCGGGCGCCAGCCCGAGCCCAGCACCACGGCGATGTCGTGCTTCTCGACGCCGGTCCGCTCGGCGATGGCGGCCGCGGCCGCTTCCTCGTGGTTGGTCATGGCGCCGAGCGTATCCGGGCACTGCGCAGCGCCAGGAACACCACCAGCCCGAACGGAGACAGAAAAATCGTCAGCACCAGCACCGGGCTGACCTGCCACCACGGGATCCCCCGCTCCCGCGCCTCGAAGAACATCCACCGCCCGAGGAACAGGTCGAACGCGATCAGCTGCGCCCACAGCAACGCCGCCCCCGCCGACGACCCCGCAAACGCTTGCAGCAGGGCGAGGTCCGGCCGGCTCACCGCCTGCCACAGCTGTCCGAAGTGCGGGATCGCGATGGCGAAGTAACACGCCAAGGGCAGCAGCGGCACCCACGGCGAAGCCATGATCTGCCGCGTCCGCCGCCAGGTGGGGGCGAAGATCATCAGCGCCCAGAAGGGCGTCGCGAGGGGGAAGGTCCAGGTGAACAACTGCTGGGTCATCGCACGAGCTCCCGATGGGTTGGGCGGCCCGCCGACCGCGCGGCGGCCCGGCCGGCGCGCCGCCGCGGAGTGCGGGCGGCGGAGGGTGGCTCGCCGCCGCCGAAGGTGACGGTGAACGCGGTCATCGCACGAGCTCGCGGGTCGGGCGGTACACCGAGGCGAAGCCGCCCAGCGCCACCGCGACGAGCAGGGCGCCTGCGGCCGCGAGGGTCGCAGCGGTGGGGTGGATCAGCGACTCGCCGCGCAACGCCTGCCAGGTCACGAGGGCGACCAGGCCCGCGTAGCCGAATGTCGCGACCCACACCAGCCGGACACGAACCGCACTGTCGCGAAGCCGCGGCACCCGCGTGGCGAGCAGGCCCAGCCCCAGGGCAACCAGCGGCAGCAGTTGCAGCGCGTGCATCCCCGTGAAGTGCGGGATGCGCAGGTCGCCGCCGGTGGTGCTCCAGCCGAGGATGGGCAGGCCGGGGCCGCCGTCGGGGACGCCGACGCTGTGGGCGCCGACGAGGGCCGACACGCCGGTCGCGTTCAACGCCTGCTGCTGGGCGGCCGTCGGGCCGGTCATGAGCGCGCCGAGGCCGATGCCGATCAGTGAGATGACCGCTCCGGTGCGGACGGCCCAGTGGGTGGCGCGGTCTTCGAGGCGCGTGAACATCAGGAGCACGGTGAGCACGAGCGTCGCGATCCAGATGGTGGCGACCATGCCGCCCATGAGCTGGAACAGCGTGTTGTCCAGGGGTGTCGCGTTGTTGAAGTGGCTGGGCCGGCCGCGCACCGCCTGGAAGACCATCACCACGTACTCGGCGGCGAACAACACGATCACCACACTCGTGGCGACGTGCGCGGTCCGGCGGAAGCGCGGCAGCAGCGACACCAGCCAGCCCCACGTGAAGAAGTACAGCGCACCCGAAATGGCGAACTTCAGCAGCTTCGCCCACACGGGTGCGCCGAGCACCGTGCGCTGATCCACCACCATCGCGACGACGCAGGCCAGCGCGGTGACGACGAGCCCCGCCGCGAAGAGCGTGGACGGCCGGTGCCAGGTGTTCGTTCGGCTCGGAAGCAAGGTCATGGCGCCCTCCCAGGATGGATAGTCACAGTATCCATTATGGAAAGCTAGACTATCCAAGCTGAGAAGTCCTCAGGGATGTCCCTGAAATGACCTGAGTCCTGAAATGACCCGAGTCCTGAACTGACCCGAGTCCCGAGTTCAAGGGAGTTGATGCGGCCGTGCGGATGGCCGAACTGAGCGCCGAGTCCGGCATGCCGGTCGCGACGATCAAGTACTACCTGCGCGAAGGCCTGCTCCACCCGGGCGAGCGCACCAGCCCCAACCAGGCGCGCTACGGCGACGAGCACGTGCAGCGCCTCAAGCTCATCCGCGCGTTGCTCGACGTCGGCGGCCTGTCGGTGTCCACCGTCGGCGGCGTGCTCGCGGCCATCGACGCGGGCGAGCCCACCAATGAGGTCCTCGGCGTCACCCAGCGCGCCCTCGTGGGCGGCACGACCGACGTCGACGAGGAGGCCCGCGCGTGGGCGCTGAACCTGCTGGAAAAGCTGACCGCCGCCCACGGCTGGAAGTTCGCGCCCGAGCACCCCGCGGCGCCCGGGCTGATCACCACGCTGTGCACGATCCGCGCGCTCGGTCACCCCGCCCTGCTGGACCGCATCGAGGACTACGCCACGCTCGCCGACCGCATCGCCGAGGTCGACCTCGACACGCTCGCCGCGCAGCCGTCGCTGGACCGGATCGTGGAGGCGGCCGTGGTCGGCACGGTGCTCGGCGACCGGCTGTTCGCGGGCCTGCGCCGCCTCGCGCAGTCGGCGGAGTCGGGCCGGCGCTACCCGGGCGGCCTGGGCTGAGGCCCTACTGGTCGCCCGGGAACGACAGCGTCTGCTTGATCCGGTCCCACGTTGCGGCGCCGTCGGGCTCGATCTCCGGCGGCACAGTGAGCGAGACGGCCCACAGCGACTCGCCCGAGGTCTTCAGCAAGGCGAAGGTCGTGCGGGTGATCGAGGAATCGGGGCCGTTCTGCGCGGAATCGCCGTGCTCCACGGTGCGGTAGATCATCTCGGTCCCGGAGCCGGTCTGCTCGGGGACCTTGGCGAAGGCGAACCCGCCCGGGTCCGCCGAGGCTCGCAGGCTCACCTCGTAGGTCGAGACGTCGTGCTTCCTGAGGAAGTTCGGGAAGCGTTCGATGCGCAACGACTGGTGCCCGTCCGGCGACACGTACTGCACCACCGTGGACGATCCGACGATGTTCGACGACCGTCCGGCGATGAAGCGCTGCCAGCCTTCCGGCACCGAGACGACGTACTCGGTGTCGCGCGTGGCGTTGGCCGTTTCGCTCGCTTTGCCGCGCTGCTCCACCAGCTTCACCTCTTGCGGCGGCACCGTCGTGCCCGGCGCACCGGCGGAGGCCGCGCTGCCGGCGGGCGGGATCAGCGACTGCCCGCTGATCAGGCGCGCCAGCGCGAACCCGCCGACACCGGCGACCAGGAACAGCACCACCGCTGCGACGGCCAGCAACGCCGACGACCGCGGGTTGCGTCGCGGCGAAGCAGAAGCAACCGGAGCGGCGACAACAGGAGCCGGAGCGGCGCCCTGCCGCAGGAACGGCAACGGACCCGGGTCCGCCGCCAGTGCGCCACTGGCCTCCGACTTCTTTTCGGTCGGTGCCACCGTCTCCAAGACCTGCGTGTCGGTCGCGTCGAGCTGCGCCGAAGTCTTCTTCCCGTCCGGCGTGCGGAACAGCTCCGGTCCGAACAGGTCCAGCGCCGTCTTGCCCTGCAACGGGTACAGCCGGTGACGCACCTCGCGCAGCGAGATCCGCTTCTCCGGCTCCTTCTTCATCAACGCGGCGATCACGTCGGCCAGCGGGCCCGGCTTCGGCTTGGGCACCGAGCCGTTCACGACCTTGCCGACTGTCTCCAGTGGATCGCCGTCCGCGTCGTACGGCGGCGCGCCCTCGACGGCCGCGAACAGTGTCGCGCCCAGGCCCCACAGGTCGGCCGCCGGCGTGACCGCGCCGCCCGACGCGACCTCCGGCGCGATGTAGGCGGGCGAACCGAGCATGATCCCGGTGCGGGTCATCGTGGCTTCGGAGACGTTGCGCGCGATGCCGAAGTCGGTGAGCTTGATCCGCCCGTCTCCGGCCACGAGCACGTTGCCCGGCTTCACGTCGCGGTGCGTGATGCCCGCGTCGTGCGCCGCTTCGAGCGCGGCGGCGACGGCGATGCCGACGGCGGCCGCCTGCTCCACGTTCAACGGCCCGTGGTCGCGCAGGATGTGCGCGAGGCTGCGCGAGGGCAGCAGCTCCATGACCACGAACGGTTCGTTGTTGTCGCGCGCGACGTCGTGAAGGATGATCACGTTCGGGTGGGACAGCACTGCGATCGCGCGCGCCTCGCGCAGCGTCCGCTCACGCAACTCGTCCGCTTGCGACGCCGGGACGCCCGGCGGCAGCTTCATCTCCTTGACGGCCACCGGCCGGTGGAGGAACTCGTCGTAGGCCGACCACACCGTGCCCATCGACCCCGAGCCGAGCACGGATCGCAGCCGGTAGCGCCCGGCGACCACACGGGACTGCGGCTCGGCTGCGCTCGATGGTGCTGGGCTCGGCTCTTCCTTCGAGGAGGACACCCCCTGATTGTGTCGTAAGGCAGCGACACTGTTCGACCCAGTGTGCAAGACCTGCCCACCCGTGTTCCGCGGATACACCCGAACACTCTGGTGGGGCGACTAGAGTCACAGGTGCCGGCACTGGCGTGCCTCTACCATCACTGGGTATGACGAACGTGGCTGGGCCGGAGTCGGTGCCGATCTCCGAAGCTGAGCTCGCGCTGGCGGCCGAGTTTCCGGCCGCTGACCGGGCCCGGTGGCAGGAACTCGTGGCGGGAGTGCTGCGCAAGAGCGGCCGCCTGCCGGAGGACTTCGCGGGCGCGCCGGAGAGCAAACTCGTCACCCACACGTACGACGGCATCGACATCCAGCCGCTGTACACGCGCGAAGACGCCGTCGGCGAGCCCGGCTATCCGGGACTGCCGCCGTTCGTCCGCGGCGCGCGGCCCGAAGGCGTGATCGGCACCGGGTGGGACGTGCGCGTGCGCCACCTGCGGGCCGACGCCAAGGCCACCAACACCGCGATCCTCGCCGACCTCGAAGGCGGCGCCACGTCCGTGTGGCTGCGCGTCGGCGGCGAAGCGCTCCCGCTCGACGCGCTGGCCGACGCGCTCAACGAGGTCTACCTCGACCTGGCGCCGGTGGTCCTCGACGCCGGCGCGGAGTACGCCGCCGCGGCCGACGCTCTGCTGGACGTGTTGGCCGAGCGTGAAATTCCGCCCAGCGAGGCGGTCGCCGTGCTCGGCGCGGACCCGATCGGCGTCGGTGCGCGGGCGGGCGAAGCGCTGCCTGTCGCCCCTGCCGCCGAGCTGGCCGCGCGCGTCGCCGCGAAGTACCCGAAGGTGCGCACGCTCGTGGCCGACGGCCTGCCGTTCCACGAGGCCGGCGGTTCCGACGCGCAGGAGCTGGGCGCGACGATCGCCGTCGGTGTCGCGTACCTGCGGGCGCTGACCGAAGCTGGTCTGGACGTCTCTGCCGCGGCCGGGCAGCTGGAGATCCGCCTGGCCGCCACGGCCGACCAGTTCCTCACCATCGCCAAGTTCCGCGCCGCCCGCCGGCTGTGGGACCGCGTGCTCGAAGTTTCGGGTGCGCCCGCCGCCGCGCGTGGTATGCACCAGCACGCCGTGACCTCGCCCGCGATGCTGACGCAGCGCGACCCGTGGGTGAACATGCTGCGCACCACCGTCGCGTGCTTCGCCGCGGGCGTCGGCGGCGCCGACGCCGTGACCGTACTGCCGTTCGACTCCGCGATCGGCCTGCCCGACGCGTTCTCCGCGCGCATCGCCCGCAACACCAACGCGGTGCTGCTGGAGGAGTCGAAGCTGGGCAGTGTGATCGACCCGGCCGGCGGCTCCTGGTACGTCGAGCAGCTCACCGACGAGCTGGCGAAAGCCGCGTGGACCGAGTTCACCGCGATCGAAGGCGCCGGCGGCGTCGAGGCCGAGCTGGCATCGGGCGCGTTGGCCGCGCGGCTGGCCGCGACGTGGGACAAGCGCGCGAAGCGCCTGGCCACGCGCCGAGACCCGATCACCGGCGTGAGCGAGTTCCCGAACCTCACCGAGAAACCCGTGACCAGGGAAGCAGTAAGATCCACTGTGGACGGTGGCCTGCCGCGCCACCGCTACGCCGAAGCGTTCGAGCAGCTGCGCGACGCCTCCGACAAGTACCTGGCCGAGCACGGCGAACGGCCGAAGGTCTTCCTCGCCACGCTCGGTCCCGTCGCCGCGCACACCACGCGCGCCGGGTTCGCCGCGAACCTGTTCCAGGCCGGCGGCCTCGAGGCCGTGAACCCGGGCGCGATCGACGACCTGCCCGGCGCGTTCCGGGAAAGTGGTGCGCGCATCGCGTGCCTCTGCGGCACCGACGCCGCGTACGAAGAGCAGGCGGCCGACGTCGCCGCGTCGCTCGGCGCCGAGACGGTGCTGCTCGCGGGCAAGGCGAGCTACCCGGGTGTGAGCGGCAACGTCTTCGCCGGCTGCGACGCGCTCGAAGTCCTGACCGGCATCCACGTACAGCTGGGAGTGTCCGCATGAGCGCAGCTTGCAAGCGAATCATCGATATTCATGCCGACGCCTCCGGGCCAGTCGGCGTGCAACTCCTCATGGAGGCGTCGGCATGAGCATCCCGAACTTCGCCGACGTGCCGCTCGGCACCCCCGAGCCGGGAGACCGCGCCGCGTGGGCGCAGGCCGTGCAGGAAGCCACCGGCAAGGGCCCCGACGCGCTGGCCTGGGAGACACCCGAGGGCATCGGCGTGAAGCCGGTGTACACGGCCGAGGATCTGTCCGATGTGGACTTCCTGGACACCTACCCGGGCATCGCGCCGTTCCTGCGCGGGCCGTATCCCACGATGTACGTGAACCAGCCGTGGACGATCCGCCAGTACGCCGGGTTCTCCACCGCGCAGGAGTCCAACGCCTTCTACCGCCGCAACCTCGCGGCCGGGCAGAAGGGCCTGTCGGTGGCGTTCGACCTGGCCACCCACCGCGGCTACGACTCCGACCACCCGCGCGTGTCCGGCGACGTCGGCATGGCGGGCGTGGCGATCGACTCGATCTACGACATGCGCCAGCTCTTCGACGGCATCCCGCTCGACAAGATGAGCGTGTCGATGACGATGAACGGCGCCGTGCTGCCGGTGCTGGCGCTGTACGTGGTCGCGGCGGAGGAGCAGGGGGTGAAACCGGAGCAGCTCGCGGGGACGATCCAGAACGACATCCTCAAGGAGTTCATGGTCCGCAACACCTACATCTATCCGCCGCAGCCCTCGATGCGGGTCATCTCCGACATCTTCGCGTTCACCTCGCAGCACATGCCGAAGTACAACTCGATCTCGATCTCCGGCTACCACATGCAGGAGGCCGGGGCGACCGCCGACCTGGAGCTGGCGTACACGCTCGCCGACGGCGTCGAGTACATCCGCGCCGGCGTGGACGCGGGGCTGGACGTGGACAAGTTCGCGCCGCGGCTGTCGTTCTTCTGGGCGATCGGCATGAACTTCTTCATGGAGGTCGCGAAGCTTCGGGCGGCTCGGCTGTTGTGGGCGAAGCTGGTGAAGCAGTTCGATCCCAAGAGCGAGAAGTCGCTTTCGCTGCGCACGCACTCGCAGACGTCGGGCTGGTCGCTGACCGCGCAGGACGTCTACAACAACGTGGCGCGCACCTGCGTCGAGGCGATGGCCGCGACCCAGGGTCACACGCAGTCGCTGCACACCAACGCGCTCGACGAGGCGCTCGCGCTGCCCACCGACTTCTCCGCGCGCATCGCCCGCAACACGCAGCTGCTGCTGCAGCAGGAATCGGGCACCACGCGGGTGATCGACCCGTGGGGCGGCAGCGCGTTCGTCGAGAAGCTGACCTACGACCTCGCGCGCAAGGCGTGGGGCCACATCACGGAGGTCGAGAGCGCGGGCGGCATGGCGCGCGCGATCGACGAGGGCATCCCGAAGCTGCGCATCGAGGAGGCCGCCGCGCGCACGCAGGCGCGCATCGACTCCGGCCGCCAGCCCGTGATCGGGGTGAACAAGTACCAGGTCACCGACGACGAGCAGATCGATGTGCTGAAGGTCGACAACGACGGCGTGCGCACCCAGCAGCTGGAGAAGCTGCGGCGGTTGCGCGAGGAGCGTGACTCGGCGGCCACGGAAGACGCGTTGCGGCGGTTGACCGAAGGTGCTCAGGGGGGTGGGAACCTGCTGGCGCTGGCAATCGACGCGGCGCGCGCGAAGGCCACCGTCGGCGAGATCTCCGACGCGCTGGAGAAGATCTGGGGCCGCCACTCCGGGCAGATCCGCACGATCTCCGGCGTGTACCGGGAAGAGGTGGGGAAGTCGGACAACGTCGAGAAGGCGCGCTCGCTGGTCGAGAAGTTCGCCGAGGACGAGGGGCGCCGGCCGCGCATCCTGATCGCGAAGATGGGCCAGGACGGCCACGATCGCGGCCAGAAGGTGATCGCCACCGGCTTCGCCGACCTGGGCTTCGACGTCGACGTCGGCCCGCTGTTCTCCACGCCCGGTGAGGTGGCGCGGCAGGCGTCGGAGGCCGACGTGCACGTGATCGGCGTGTCTTCGCTGGCTGCCGGGCACCTGTCTTTGGTGCCGGCGCTGCGCCACGAGCTCGCCGAACTGGGCCGGTCGGACATCATGGTCGTCGTGGGCGGCGTCATCCCGCCGCAGGACTACGACGAGCTGCGCGCCGCCGGTGCCGCCGCCATCTTCGGGCCCGGCACGGTCATCGCCGACGCGGCGATCGGCCTGCTGGAGCAGCTCGCGCACCAGGAGTCCTGAGCCTTGCCGCGCAGGATCGACGTCGCCGCCTACGCGAAAGGCGTGCTCGCGGGCGACCGCGGCACCCTGTCCAAGGCGATCACGCTGGTCGAGTCGCACCGGGCGGACCACCGGGCACAGGCGCAGGAGCTGCTCGTCGAGCTGCTGCCGCACGCCGGGGGCGCCCAGCGGGTCGGCATCACGGGCGTGCCCGGTGTCGGCAAGTCGACTTTCATCGACCAGCTGGGCACGGACCTCACGGCGGCCGGCCACCGCGTCGCCGTGCTCGCCGTGGACCCGTCCTCCACCCGCACGGGCGGCTCGATCCTCGGCGACAAGACGCGCATGTCGCGGCTGGCCGTGGATCCCCGGGCCTTCATCCGCCCGTCCCCGACGTCGGGGACGTTGGGCGGAGTCGCGCGGGCGACCCGCGAGACGATCGTGCTGATGGAAGCCGCCGGCTTCGACGTGGTGCTGGTGGAGACCGTCGGCGTCGGGCAGTCCGAGGTCGCCGTGGCCAACATCGTCGACTCCTTTCTGTTTTTGACGTTGGCCCGCACGGGCGACCAGCTGCAGGGCATCAAGAAGGGCGTGCTCGAACTGGCCGACGTCATCGCCGTGAACAAGGCCGACGGCCCGCACACCCGCGACGCCACCCGCGCCGCCCGCGAGCTCTCGGGCGCACTGCGGATGATCTACGGCAAGGACGCACCGTGGACGCCACCCGTGCTGACCTGCAGCGCCCTGGAGGGCTCCGGTCTGGACGAGGTATGGGCGACCATCGGCCGGCACCGCACGCTGATGCAGGAGTCCGGTGAGCTCTCCGACCGCCGCCGCCGGCAACAGGTCGACTGGACCTGGTCGATGGTGCGGGAGCAATTGCTGGACCGCCTGACGTCGCACCCTTCGGTGCGAGCTCAGGTCGCGGACATCGAACGCGCGGTCCGCGACGGCGAGCTGACGGCGACGCTGGCGGCGGAGCGGATCTTGACGGCTTTCGGGGAGCCGACGGACGGCTGAGCTGTCTTTGTGTCGGTTGCTTGTCTTTACTGGACAGCCGCCGCCAGACAGCCCCCGCCCTCCCTTGGGGGGCGTCCCCGTCCCAGTCTATCGGCCCCTGACCTTGAAAAACGGCCGAAACGGAATCTGTGGACAACCTGGCTCACTGCGAGCGCTCTGTGGATAAAAGAGGAGACGCCACCCGTCAACCCTGTGGATGTCTGCGGAGCCGCCACCCGCCATCCCCGCAGTCATCTGCCAAGCCACCACCGCCAACCCGCAGATGCCTGCGGAGCCGCCACCCGCCAACCCCGCAGATCCCTGGAAGCCACCACCGCCAACCCCCTTTCGAGCCCGCGAGGCGAAAAAAGGCCCGCCGAACCCACCCTCGGTGGCCCACCGGCCCCGTTCGGCTTGACGAACGGTCCCCCGGAGTGACTTTGGTCTGACCTCACGACCGCTCCACGCTCCGTGACGACCGGTCACCGTGTGAAGAGGCGATCGGCGGGCGATGGCACGGGCTGAGCGCGGGGCCTCCACCGCGTGGCGGCTGACGTCGCGGCCGTTCGGCGGGCAGAATGCGACGCAGTGCCGTAGAAGGGATGTCATGGCGAAGGTGCGGGGACTGCTGCTGGTCGGCCTGCTGGGCGCGCTGTTCTACTGCGCGGCTCCGGCTCAGGCGGCCGTCGTCGAGGCGCCGGCTCAGGCTCAAGCCCAGGTCCAGGCGCAGGCCGCGGCACTTGCGGAAGCACTGCTCCCGGCCCCGCAGCAGGCGGCACCGGGTCCGGTGCTGGACCCGACGCAGACCGACAAGGCCAACGCGCAGAAGACGCGGAACAAGCTGATCGCGGGCGGTGTCGCCGTCGTGCTGCTCGCCATCGTGTTCTTCGGGCGGCGGAAGCGTAAGAAGGGCAACGGCTGAATCGGCCCGGTTCACCCTGACCGAATTTCGTCGGGCCGTTCAACGCAGATCCGGTACCGGCCGTCTCGGGTCCCCCGTCGCGGGGCGCGGCTTGCCACCTGCATGGTGCACGATCATCTGCAAATGCGTACGACAGATCGAACGGCACGGTGCGGGTCCCCAAGCGCCACCCGTGTTGCGGGAACGGGAGGAGGTGCGGCGTGACTGTGCTTGACTCACGTCCGGACGTTCCAGGTGACCCCGAGGGTCGCATGGCCAACCCGATCGAGGCGCCCACCGCGCTGATCACCGAAGCCGGCGTCAGCATGGCACCTGTGGACGATCTCGGTGCGGGGCGTGGCCCGTTCTGGCTGGACGACTGGCTGCGGGCCAACGTCACCGACGTACTCGCGTGGCGCCGCCACATCCACGCCCACCCGGAGCTGTCGCGGCACGAGTTCGCGACCACGGAGCTGGTCGTGTCGCTTCTGCGCGCCGTCGGGCTCAAGCCGTGGGTGCTGCCCGGCGGTACCGGTGTGGTGTGTGACATCGGCCAGGGTGAGCGCTGCGTCGCTCTCCGTGCCGACATGGACGCGCTGCCGCTGACGGAGGACACGGGTCTGCCGTATGCCTCCACCACGGAGGGCGCGGCCCACATGTGCGGGCATGACGCCCACACCGCGATCCTCCTGGGCGCGGCCCGCGCGCTGGCCGGAGCTCCCGAGCTGCCCGGCCGCGTGCGCCTGATCTTCCAGGCCGCCGAGGAGGTCATGCCCGGCGGCGCGCTGGACATGATCGCGGCGGGCGCGCTCGAAGGCGTCGAGCGGATCTTCGGCCTGCACTGCGACCCGCGGCTGGAGGTCGGCAAGGTCGGCACCCGCGTGGGTGCCCTGACCTCGGCCGCCGATCTGATCGAGCTGCGGCTCACCTCGCCCGGCGGCCACACATCGCGGCCGCACCTCACTGCGGACCTCGTGTACGCCCTGGGCACGGTCATCACGTCGCTGCCGTCGGTGCTGTCCCGCCGCGTCGACCCGCGCTCGGGCACGGTGCTCGTGTGGGGCGCGGTGCACGCCGGCCAGGCCGCCAACGCGGTCCCGCAGGACGGCGTGCTGCGCGGCACCCTGCGCACGGCCGACCACGAGGTGTGGACGGCGCTCGAACCGCTCGTCGCGTCGTCCGTGGAGTCGCTGCTCGCGCCCACCGGGGTCGGCTTCTCGCTCGACTACCGCCGTGGCGTGCCCCCGGTCGTCTCCGACCCGGAGAACACGGCGCTGCTGCGCGCGGGCGTCGAAGCCGCGCTCGGGGAGCAAGGCCTGGCCGGCACGGAGCAGTCCTCCGGCGGCGAGGACTTCGGCTGGTACCTCGAGCACGTCCAGGGCGCGTTCGCCCGCCTCGGCGTGTGGCCCGGTCCGCCGGCCCCTCAGGCCGACATCCACCGCCCCACCTTCACCCTCGACGAGCGGGCGCTGATGGTCGGTGTCCGCACGCTGGTCCACACCGCGCTGGCCGCTCTGGCCTGAGTTATCCACAGCCTCACCCGCTTGAGTTATCCACAGCCCAGCCGAGCTGTGGATAACTCAAGCGGGTGGTTTTTGCGTCCAGGCAAAGCCCTGTGAACACCTATTTCACCCGGTCTCGTGAACCCTCGTCGAGCCGCCGACCCGCCTATTCACAGCGGGTGATCAACAGTCACCGAGGCACTTTCGGGCAAGTGGTTGAAACGAGCGTTTTACCTACGCCCCAACCACTCCACGCCGCCTATAGGCACCTTTGACAACTCGCACGACGGCCGCAAAACAAAGCGTCGCAAGAAAAAAACGTGAAGCGGTGTCTGAGCTTTGCCGGCTGATGGTGAACACCGTTCATGATGCCCAGGTCGGCGCGTAAATCCGCCGAGTTGTCCACAGGGCTGTGGTCAGCCGGTGATCCCGGAGCACGGCCGGGTGCGCAGGTCATCCACATAGTCGGCGGGGGCTCCGGCGGCCTCGGCCGCGTCGGCGAGCACGCCCAGGTAGCGCGCGGACGGCAGGCCGCCCTCGTAGGCGTCGACCACATACAGCCAGGCGAGCACCGAGCCGTCCATGGTCTGGACCCGCAGGCGGATCTTGTTGTGCATGCCGAGCTCGCCGCCTTCCCAGCGGTCGAGCCCGGCCTCGTCGAGCGAGGTCACGTCGTAGAGCACCACGAAGACCCGGGAGGCCGGGTCCTCGACGATGGTGGCCAGCGCGCCTTCCCAGCCGAGGTCCTCACCCCCGAAGGTCAGCCGCCAGCCCTCCAGCCAGCCGGTGCCGGCCATCGGTGCGTGCGGGGCGCGCTCCAGCATCTGGGCGGGCTCCATGTTCGATCCGTAAGCGGCATACAACGGCACGGGCGACAGCCTAGCGACCCGCTCAGCGCACGAGCGGATGCACATGCCGTGTCCGGCCACTTCGCTTGGCGACGGACCCCTCCGCGTACCGTTGGACCCACCGGCCACACGCGTATCGAGGAGGACCTCAGGTGACCAGGATCGTGATCATGGGCGGGGGCCCGGCGGGTTACGAAGCCGCCTTGGTCGCCGCTCAGCACGGCGCCGACGTGACGATCGTCGAGCGCGATGGCCTGGGCGGCGCTTGTGTCCTCTACGACTGCGTTCCGTCGAAGACGTTCATCGCGTCGTCCGGCGCGCTGGCGAAGATGCACGACCTCGGTGAGCTGGGCATCAACACCGATCTGGCCGACACGAGCGTCGACCTGCTGACCGTCCACGGCCGGGTGAAGGGCCTCGCGCTCGCGCAGTCGGCCGATATCCGCGCCCGCGTGCAGCGTGAGGGTGTGCGCGTGATCAACGGCACCGCCAGCTTCTGCGACGAGGAGCCGGGCCTGGCGACGCACAAAGTCGCCGTGACCCACGCCGACGGCACCACGGAGGCCGTGGGCGCCGACGTCGTGCTGATCGCCACCGGCGCCACCCCGCGCGTGCTGCCCGGCGCCGTGCCCGACGGCGAGCGCATCCTCGACTGGCGCCAGCTCTACGACCTCACCGAGCTGCCCGAGCACCTCGCCGTGATCGGTTCGGGTGTCACGGGCGCCGAGTTCGCCTCCGCGTACACCGAGATGGGCGTGAAGGTCACCGTCGTGTCCAGCCGCGACCGCGTGCTGCCCCACGAGGACGCCGACGCCGCCGCGGTGCTCGAAGAGGTCTTCTCGCAGCGTGGCACCACCGTCGCGAAGCACGCGCGCGCCGAGCGCGTGGAGCGCACGGAGAAGGGCGTTGCGGTGCACCTGGCCGACGGCCGGGTGATCGAGGCCAGCCATGCGCTGATGACCGTCGGGTCCATCCCGAACACCGCCGACATCGGCCTCGACCGCGTGGGCATCGAGCCCGGCCCCGGCGGGTTCATCACCGTCGACCGCGTGTCGCGCACCAGCGTGCCCGGCATCTACGCGGCGGGTGACTGCACCGGCCTGCTGATGCTCGCGTCGGTGGCGAGCATGCAGGGCCGCATCGCGATGTGGCACGCGCTGGGCGAGGGCGTCGCGCCGATCAAGCTGAAGACCGTGGCCGCCAACGTGTTCACGCACCCGGAGATCGCGACCGTCGGCATCAGCCAGCACGCCATCGACTCCGGCGAGGTGCCCGCGCGCACGATCATGCTGCCGCTGGCCACCAACGCTCGCGCCAAGATGGAAGGCCTCCGCCGCGGTTTCGTGAAGCTCTTCTGCCGCCCCGCCACGGGTGTGGTGGTCGGCGGTGTGGTCGTGGCGCCGTCAGCGAGCGAGCTCATCCTGCCGATCGCGCTGGCCGTGCAGAACCAGCTGACGGTGGACCACCTGGCGCTGACGTTCTCGGTGTACCCGTCGCTGTCGGGCTCGATCACCGAGGCGGGGCGTCAGCTGATGCGCCACGACGACCTCGACTGATCCCGGCCGATCTGGTTCGGACAGTTTTCCATTTCCGCGCAACCCCGCGTGGCTCGCCGCGTCTTGTGCGGTGACAGGCTTATGACTGAGCGGGACAAGGGGCCGAGGGTGCGCAAGAGGGCGGTTTTCGTTGCGGCGATGGCGATCGGGACGGTCGCCGTGGCCGGACAAGCGGTGGCGGCGACCGGAGGGCCCGCGCCCGCGGCGGCGCCCGCGCCGGCCGTGACCGTGCAGCTGAACCAGGACACGGCGGCCCTGCGCGGGCTGGTGAACCACTTCCAGCGCGGCGAGTCCAACGTCGCCCTCGCCGACTGTCCCGGCGCCAAGGCTGGCTCGACCACGTTCAGTTCGCCTGTGCTGAAGTTCGCGAACTACGACTTCGGCCCCTTCATCGGCGTACACGCCACCGTCTCCGCCGACGCCGACCTCGTGTCCGGTACCGCCGCCGGCGACTACCCGCTCACGGTGGCGTGCGGCGGAAAGACCTACGCCGCCACGTTCACCGTGCCGGCCGCCCAGGTGGCGACGGTTCCTGCGGGCGCGGCGAAGGCGGGCGACGGAAGCCTCGCCGAATAGCGCAGCCAGACTTACTGAAAAGCCGCCGGAAACCATTTCCGGCGGCTTTTTCGCGTGTGCAACCCGAGTTCCCGGCGTGCTTGAATCGTTACGCTGATTGACAACCCGGTGCAGGTCGGAGACGTCTTCATGGTGTCGGAGGAGCACCGCCGCGTGGCAGGGGGAACTGTACGCGTGGGGTTGCGGAATCCGCTGTCCTCCGTTGTGGAAAATCAGTCGAGGGGAAATTCCATGAAACGCATTGCGGTTTTTTCGTCGATTCTCGCGGCCGGTCTGCTCACCGCGGCTCCGGCCTTCGCGGCCGAGTCCACCGCGCCGACCACGCCCGCGCAGCCGACGTCGAGCACCTCGACGCCGGTCCCGCCCACGTCGGACAAGCCCACGCCGCCGACGGGCGAGCACCGGCAACCCAAGCCGTCGCTCACGGTCCTGCCGCGCGCGGCCAGAGCCGGTGACTCGGTCACGGCGCGCGTGGTGTGCCCGCCGAAGACGAGCATGAAGCTGTCTTCGACGGTGATCACGTTCGGGGAGCTCGAAGCCGTCGGGACCGAGCAGCCGCTCGAGACCGCGTACGTCTACCAGACGCCGGCCGATGTGAACAAGAACGCGAAGCCGGGGACCTACACCGTCACGTTCCTCTGCGGCAAGGCCAAGCTCACGCAGAGCTTCAAGGTCCTGCCGGCCAAGGACGCCGTGGTGACCACACCGACGACGCCGAAGCAGGTCACCAAGGTGCCGATGGGGGCGCCGCAGACCGGTGGCACCGACGGTCCCGTCGACGATTCGTCCTCCGGGCTCGCGGTGGCCGCGGGCGCGATGGGCGTGCTGGCCGTCGGCGGCGCAGGCATGGTGCTGGCGCGGCGGCGCTCGCGCGGCTGACGAAACCCGGTCGCCGGAGGGCAGTCGCGGCCCCTCCGGCGACCGCGCTCGGTCACCTGGTTGGGTGCTCAGTGCGCCCTCGGGACCCGAAGGGGGAGACATGTTCAGAAAGACTTTCGCCGCGGTGGCTCTGGCGGCGCTGGCCGTGCTCGGTGGCTGCGCCGCTCCGTCCGCCTCGTCCTCGCCGCCGCAGGTGGGGCATTCCCTGACGCCGCCGGCGCCCGAGACGTCCGTGGTGCTGCCGAAGTCCAAACCAGTGTCGCTGGACATCCCGAAGATCGACGCGCACTCCACGCTCGTCCCGCTCGGGCTCAACGCCGACAACACCGTGCAGGTGCCGCCGGTGAGCACGCCGTTGCAGGCCGGCTGGTACGAGTACTCGCCGACGCCGGGCGAGCGCGGGCCGGCGGTGGTGCTCGGGCATGTGGACGGCAACAAGCACGAGGGGATCTTTTTCCACCTCAAGGAAATGGCGCCCGGGGACCAGGTCTCGATCAAGCGGGAAGACGGCAGCACGGCGCGGTTCGAAGTGACCAAGGTGGACCAGGTGCCGAAGGACGTGTTCCCGAGCGACGCGGTGTACGGCGACACTCCCGACGCGCAGCTGCGCCTCATCACGTGCGGCGGCGCGTTCGACCGCGCTGCGCACAACTACGAGGACAACGTGATCGTCTACGCGCGGCTCGTCGCCCACGGTCACTGATCGCTGCTCGTTCGTGATGGTTCTCCGGTTTTGTCGGTGGCCGGTGCAAGACTGTGGCCGCAGACACAATCCGCATCGCAACTGATCATGGGGAGTGCAGATGTTGTTCCGCGACGAACGCTGGCCCGACGGCACGCCGTGCTGGGTCGACCTGATGGTGCCCGACAGAACCGCGGCCAAGACGTTCTACGAGAGCCTGCTGGGCTGGGACGTTCAGTTCGGCGGTCCCGAAATGGGTTACTACGGCATGGCGCAGCTCGCCGGCCGTCCGGTGGCCGGGGTAGGGGAGACTCCGGCGGACCAGGCGGGCATGCCGGCCGCCTGGACCACGTACCTGGCCGTGTCCGATGTGGACAAGACCGTGGCCGCCATCACCGAGGCCGGCGGCAGTGTCATCGCCCCGCCGATGGACGTGATGACCCAGGGCCGCATGGCGATCGCGGCCGACCCGACGGGGTCGGTGTTCGGCCTCTGGCAGGCGGGTGAGCACCACGGCACGGAAGTCACGCTCGCGCCGGGCGCGCCGGCGTGGAACGAGAACATGTCGCGCGACTTCGCAGCCGCCAAGGACTTCTACGGCAAGGTCTTCGGCTACTCGTTCAACGACATCTCGAACGACGAGTTCACCTACGCCACCCTCGACATCGACGGCCGCCCGACCGGCGGCCTCGGCCAGGCGAACGGCGACTACGAACCGGGCTGGATGACCTACTTCTGGTCCGCCGACGTCGACGCCGCCGCGGCCAAGATCCCCGAGCTGGGCGGCACCGTGACCGAGAACCCGGTGGACACGCCGTTCGGGCGGATGCTCATGGCCAAGGACAACCAGGGCGCGTCCTTCCAGCTCATGGCACCCAACGAGCAGTCCGGCACCCAAGAGGGCTGGGGCGCCTGACCCGAACGCCTGCCGTATCCAGGAATGCGAACGACCCCCGTCCGAAACCGGACGGGGGTCGTTCGCCGAAACGAAGCCGCGGGGTCAGTCGACCCAGTCGAACGTCTTCGTCACGGCCTTCTTCCAGTTGCGGTACTCCGCTTCGCGGCGCGACTCGTCCATCGACGGGTCCCACTGCTTGTCCTGCGCCCAGTTCGTGCGGATATCGTCCTCCGACTCCCAGAACCCGACGGCCAGGCCGGCCGCGTAGGCCGCGCCCAGGGCGGTGGTCTCGGCGACCACCGGCCGGATCACGGGCACGCCGAGGATGTCGGCCTGGAACTGCATGAGCAGCTCGTTCACGACCATGCCGCCGTCGACCTTCAGCGACTTCAGTGGCACGCCGGAGTCGGCGTTCATCGCGTCGATGACCTCACGCGACTGGAACGCGGTCGCCTCGAGCACGGCCCGCGCGAGGTGGCCCTTCTTGACGAACCGCGTGAGGCCGACGATGGCGCCGCGCGCGTCCGAGCGCCAGTACGGTGCGAACAGACCGGAGAACGCCGGCACGAAGTACGCGCCGCCGTTGTCCTCCACCGTGCGGGCGTGCTCCTCGATCTCCGCCGCCGAAGCGATCATGCCCAGGTTGTCGCGCAGCCACTGCACCAGCGAACCGGTGACCGCGATCGAACCCTCGAGCGCGTAGACCGTGTCGTTGGCGCCGATCTTGTAGCAGACCGTGGTGAGCAGGCCGTTGTCCGACATGACTTTTTCAGTGCCGGTGTTGAGCAGCACGAAGTTGCCGGTGCCGTAGGTGTTCTTGGCCTCGCCGGGCGAGAGGCAGGCCTGCCCGAACGTCGCGGCCTGCTGGTCGCCGAGGATCCCGGCGATCGGCACACCCGCGAGGGCGCCCTTTTCGCGGACCTTGCCGTACTCCTCCGACGACGAGCGGATCTCCGGCAGCATCGAAAGCGGAATGCCCATGTCCGAGGCGATGTCGGCGTCCCACTGCAGCGTGTCGAGGTCCATCAACAGTGTGCGAGACGCGTTGGTCGGGTCCGTGACGTGGATGCCGCCGTCGACGCCGCCCGTCATGTTCCACAGCACCCAGGTGTCCATGTTGCCGAAGATCAGGTCACCGGCCTCGGCTTTCGCGCGGGCGCCGTCGACGTTGTCGAGGATCCACTTGACCTTCGGGCCGGAGAAGTACGTCGCGAGCGGGAGGCCGACCTTCTGGCGATAGCGTTCCTGGCCACCGCCCAGCGCGCCGAGCTCGCCGACGATCTTGTCCGTGCGGGTGTCCTGCCAGACGACCGCGTTGTACACCGGCTTGCCCGTGGTCCGGTCCCATACCAGCGCCGTCTCGCGCTGGTTGGTGATGCCGACGGCGACGATTTCGCGCGTGTGCAAGTCGGCCTTCGCGACCGCGCCACCGGCGACGGCGCGCGTGTTCTCCCAGATCTCTTCGGCGTTGTGCTCGACCCAACCGGCCTTCGGGAAGATCTGCTCGTGCTCGCGCTGGTCGACGGCGACCACTCGGCCGGAGTGGTCGAAGATCATGCAGCGGGTCGACGTGGTGCCCTGGTCGATCGCGGCTACGTACGAAGTCATCGTTGCTCCCTCGCTCTGGCGAGATCCATCGGAACGGTGATCTTGCCGGTCATTCGGCGCTCGTCCGCTGGCTCTCGGCCGATTGGTCGGCGGGAACGCGCCCCGGCTCGGGCAGGAACTCGCCGGGAGCCTTCTCCCGGGCCGTCAGGACCTGGCCGATGAGCAGGTCGTAGATCAGGATGCCGACCAAACCACCGACGAGGGGCCCGACGATCGGGATCCACCAGTAGTTGCTGAACCAATCACCGTTGCCGGGGAACGCCTTGTTCCCCCACCCCTCGAACAAGGTCAGCAGCCTCGGTCCGAAGTCACGCGCGGGGTTGATCGCGTAACCGGCGTTCGTGCCGAACGACAGCCCGATCCCCACGACCACGAAGCCGATCAGGGCCGGCCCCAGATTGCTCTCGGGGGCATTGTTCCGGTTGTCGATCAACGCCGCGATGATCCCGACGAGGATCGCGGTGCCGACGATCTGGTCGAGCAGCGGTCCCCAGACCCCGTTGCCGAAGTACTCGGCCGGGAAGGTCGCGAAGATGGAGAACGTGCCCAACGAGTTCGGTCGCGACAGTGGTGGGTTCTGCGCGGCGTTGAAGGCGTCGATGGCATCGTGGTACACGGCGTAGACCACTGCGGCCCCTGCCAGCGCGCCGAGCACCTGGGCGAGCCAGAACGGCGCCACCTTGGCCCACGCGAACTTCCGCCGGACGGCGAAGGCCAGCGTCACCGCCGGGTTCAGGTGCGCGCCGCTGACGCCGGCGGACATGTAGACCGCGAACATCACCGCGAAGCCCCAGCCGAACGCGATGATCAGCCAGTTGGACGCACCGAAATCGACCGATTGCCGGCCGGACCCGGGGAGACCCACCACCGCGACCGCGACCGAGCCACAGCCGAGGAGGATGATGACAGCTGTCCCGAGAAACTCGGCGAGCATCTCGCCGCCAATTGTCGAGCGTAGCCGGCTCCACCCGGTTGACCTTTGAGAGATTTGCTCGCTCATCGCTTCCCCTCCCAAGTCGACGCCACCTTGCGTCGAGATCTACCATGCTGCTCTGCCTCGCCGGAACGGACAAGTTTCCGGCCGGGCGGAACGCTCGGTCCTCGTGCGATGCTGGGGTGTGCACAACAGCAAGTCGCAAGGAGGGCAGCCGCTGTGACGGAAGCGAAGCTGGGACCGGCGGTGCGCGAGGAGTCCTGGCAGCGCCTCGGCAAGGAGACCTTCGACCTGGTCGTGATCGGCGGCGGCGTGGTGGGTGCCGGGACGGCGCTCGACGCGGCGACGCGCGGCCTGCGCGTGGCCCTCGTAGAGGCCCGTGACCTGGCATCCGGCACGTCGAGCCGGTCGAGCAAGCTCTTCCACGGTGGCCTTCGCTACCTGGAACAGCTGGAGTTGGGGCTGGTCCGCGAAGCGCTCCACGAGCGCGAGCTGATGCTGACCAAGCTGGCCCCGCACCTGGTGAAGCCGGTGAGCTTCCTGTACCCGCTGACCCACCGCGGGTGGGAGCGGCCGTACACCGCCGCGGGCCTGTTGATGTACGACACGATGGGCGGCGCGCGGTCCGTTCCGGGGCAGAAGCACCTCACCCGAGCGGGTGCTTTGCGGATGGTTCCCGCGTTGAAAAGGTCGTCGCTCATCGGTGGCATCCGCTACTACGACGCGCAGTCCGACGACGCCCGCCACACCATGACCGTCGCCCGCACAGCCGCGCACTACGGCGCCGTGGTGCGCACGTCGACCCAGGTGGTGGGGTTCCTGCGCGAGGCCGACCGCATCTCGGGCGTGCGGGTGCGCGACGTCGAGGACGGGCGCGAGACGGAGATCCAGGCCGGCGCGGTCATCAACTGCACCGGCGTGTGGACCGACGAGCTACAGCGGCTGTCGGGCGGGCGCGGGCGGTTCCGCGTGCGGGCGAGCAAGGGTGTGCACATCGTGGTGCCGCGCGACCGGATCGTCTCGGAGTCGGGACTGATCCTGCGCACTGAAAAATCTGTCCTCTTTGTCATCCCGTGGCGCAACCACTGGATCGTGGGGACGACCGACACCGACTGGCATCTCGACCTGGCGCACCCCGCGGCCACGAAGCACGACATCGACTACATCCTCGACCACGTGAACACGGTGTTGGCCACGCCGCTCACCCACGACGACATCGAGGGCGTGTACGCCGGCCTTCGTCCGCTGCTGGCGGGCGAAAGCGAGGAGACGTCGAAGCTCTCGCGTGAGCACGCCGTCGCGCGCGTGGCGCCGGGCTTGGTCGCGATCGCGGGTGGCAAGTACACGACGTACCGCGTGATGGCGGCCGACGCCGTCGACGCCGCCGTGGTGGACCTGCCGGGCCGGCCGCCGTCGTCCATCACGGACAAGGTGCCGCTGCTCGGCGCAGACGGCTACCACGCGCTCGTGAACCAAGCCGACCACCTGGCCGCGCAGCACGGCCTGCACCCCTACCGCGTGCGGCACCTGCTCGACCGGTACGGCTCGCTGGTCCACGAGGTCCTAGCGCTGGCCGAAGGCCGTCCCGAGCTGCTCAAGCCGATCGACTCCGCGCCCGATTACCTGGGCGTCGAGGTCGTCTACGCCGCCAGCCACGAAGGCGCGCTGCACCTGGAAGACGTGCTCGCGCGGCGCACCCGCATCTCCATCGAGTACGCCCACCGCGGCGCCGACTGCGCCGACCAGGTCGCGCGCCTCGTCGGCGAGGTGCTGGGGTGGTCCGCGGAGACGATCAAGCGCGAGGTCGACGTCTACACGGCCCGGGTGGAGGCCGAACGCGAGTCGCAGTCGCAGCCGACGGACGAGTCGGCGGACGCCTTGCGCGCTTCGGCGCCGGAGGCTCGGTCGGGGATCATCGAGCCGGTGAGCTGAGGTCTGTGAAGGGCACCTTCAGGGGCTCGGATTCCCTTAAGGTGCCCTTCACGGCTTTGCACCGAAGGGCGCCCCGGCTCGGCCGAGGCGCCCTTCGCTGAATTTTTCACCGCCGGTTCAGGCCTTTCGGATCCACCGGATCAACGGCTCGCCGGTCGGCGCCGGCGTCCGCTCCGGTCCCACGTACGCGAACCCGCACTTCGCGGCGACAGACGCCGACACGACGTTGCTCTCCTCGTGCCGGTAACTGATCTCCTGCAGCCCGAGCCCGCCGAAGCCGTAGCGCAGAGCCGCGCTCAGCGCCGTGCTCGCCACGCCCTTGCCCCGCTCCGTGGGATGCGTCCAGACGGAGGCCTCGGCGGTGTCGAACGTCAGGTCCAGATCCCGCAACCCGACCTCCCCGAGCAGCCGTCCGGTCGTCGGCTCCGCGACCGCCCACGAGCACCGCTCGTCGCACGACCACTGCGCTGTGCGCAGCGCTATGTACTCGGTCGCTTCGTCGAGCGTCCGCAGCCGGTAGTTCAGCACGTACCGCTTGTGCTCCGGATCGGCGAACGCCTCCAACAGCGCGGCCCGGTCGTCGAGGTGCCGGTCCGCCCGCAGCTGGCGCAGGTAGTACGCGCCCGCGTTGATCTCCACGGGTTCCACGTCACGAGCGTAACCAGAGCCGGGCCCTCAGCGCTCCCAGATGACGGGTGCGCCACCCTCGTCGAGCGGCCCGTTGGACACGATTCCGCCGATCGTGCCGTCGTCGCCGACGGAGTGGACGTCGCCGCTGCGGTAGCCGTCGGGCAGGGGCAACTTGCCGAGTGGCGTGGTGTCCTGCCAGGCGAACGGCGCGCCGGCGTTCGGCGTCGTCAGATTGGGCAGCTGACCGGCGCTCAGCCCGGTGCTGTTGACGAACCGGGCCTGGTCACCCTGGGGCAGCGGTTCGGGGCGGTCCGGGGCGGTCCACCTGAACGCCTGGCTCGGCGGCGGGCCGTCCGGGTTTGCGAACCCGACCACCACGCCGTCGCGGATGGCGAGCCCGAACGCCGAGGAGTAACCGGCCGGAAGGGTCAGCGGCCTGCTCACCCCGTTCTTCCACAGGTGGTCCGAAAACAGCACGGTGCCGTCCTCGTCGAGGTCGCGTGCGTCGGCCCACTCACCGGTGTGCGGGACGATGACCAGGCCTTGCCCGAGAACGGGCCACAGCGCGACGGCGTCCTTGGCCGGGTCGTCGGCGAAGAGCAGCGCCAGCACGTCGCCGCGGTCGTTGAGCGCGGTGGCCTGGCTGCCGACGTAGCTCCCAGGCGCCGGCAGGAGGTGGAAACCGTTGCCGTCCAAGAGGAATCCGCGGCTGAGGCCGGTGTCGTAGTCGACCGCGTCGCCGAGGACGACTCCGGAGCTGTTCTCGTCGACCACCCTCGCGAACTCGTAACCCGCCGGAAGCCCGCGCACGGTGGGCTGCCCGTTGGTCCACGTCACGACCTGTGAGGTGCCGTCGATGGCGAACTCGCCGGCGAAGCCGCCGTGGCCATCGGTGCCCATGAGGAAGCCGGTCGCGTCCTCGTGCCCCTTCGGCAGGGGCAGCGAGGTCGCGTGCCAGGTGTCCGCGCTCGCCGGCACCGCCCCCAGGCCGGTCACGACGACAGCGGCCGCGGCGACCGCCAGTGCTCTGAGCTTCATGTAGTTCCTCCCCTTTGTCGGAGAGTTCACGAAGCAGACGAACCGGACGTTGCCCGGCAAACGGGTGAAGGTCAGAGCAGCCCGCGCCGGTAAGCCTCGCCGACGGCGGCCGCACGGTCGTTCACGCCCAGCTTGGCGTAGACGTGCAGCAGATGCGTCTTGATGCTCGCCTCGCTGATGAACAGCTGGTTCCCCGCCGCGCGGTTGGTGGCGCCGGCGGCGACCAGCCGCAGGACGTCGAGCTCACGGGAGGTCAACGCGCCCGGCTTGGGGCGGCGCAGCGGCTCCATCAGGCGGGCAGCCACCGCGGGCGCGAGCACGGACTCGCCGCGGGCGGCAGCACGGACGGCGTGCTGCAGGTCGGCGACGGGGGCGCGTCCTTCAGCAGGTAACCGGTGGCGCCCGCCGCGATGGCGGGCAGGACGTCGGACTCGGAGTCGTACGTGGTGAGGACCAGCACGCGCACGGCGGGGTGCTCGGTGGCGAGCCGGCGGATCGCGCCGACGCCGTCGAGCTCGGGCATGCGCAGGTCCATGAGCACGACGTCGGGGTGGTGGCGCGCGACGAAGGCCAGCGCCTCGACGCCCGTGGCCGCCTCGCCGATCACCTCGATGTCGGGACAGCCATCGAACGCGCCGCGCAGGCCGTCACGGACGATCGGATGGTCGTCGGTGAGCAGGAGGCGGATCATCGGTCCGCCGGGATGGCCGGGAGCTGCACGTTGAACGCGGTGCCTTCGCCCGGTGCCGATTCGAGCGCGAACGTCCCCGCCACGCGCCGCACGCGCTGGCGCATCGCCTGCAGGCCGAAGCCGGTGCCGTCGCCACGCGCCGGTGACGCAGGGTCGAAGCCGGCGCCGTCGTCGCGGACGTCGAGGAGGACGACGTCGCCGGCGTAGGTGAGGGAGACGGCGATACGCGAAGCGCGCGCGTGTTTTTCGGCGTTGGCCAAGGCTTCCTGCGCCACGCGGTACAGCGTCACCTCCAGCTCCGGCAGCAGCGGCACGGGTTCGCCGGAGGTCTCGGCCGTCACCGCGACGCCCGAGGTGTCCCTGACGCGACGCGCCAGCTCCGCCAACGCTTCGGGCAACCGCGAGTCCGTGAGCGGCTCGGGCCGCAACGCCTGCACAGCGCGGCGGGCCTCCGTGAGGCTGTCCTTGGCGAGCGTGTGGACCTGGGTGAGGTGGCGCTGCCGCGACTCCGCGGACGACGCCCGGTCCGCGGCCTGCAGCTGCGTGACGATGCCGGTCAGGCCCTGCGCGAGCGTGTCGTGGATTTCGCGCGCCATGCGCTGGCGTTCGTCGTGCACGCCGGCCTCGCGTGCCTGCGTGAGCAGCTGCGCGTGGAGCCCGGCGTTCTCCTCGAGCGCGGTTTCGAGCCGCGCGTTGGCCTCGGCGAGGGCCGCGTTGGCGCGTCGCCGCTTGTCGTTCTCCGCGCCGACGAACCACGCGGCATACAGCATTGGCCCGACCACCGAGGCGACGAACACCCAGGCCGGCGTCGGCGTGTCCGTGCCCCAGATTCCCTTGGCCAGCAAGGGAACCACGGCCGTCGCGGTCACGGCGAAGATGCTCCAGCGGGCGGCGAACAACACGAACGCGATGGGGTAGCCGATCGACGCGAAGGCCGTATACGTGGTGTCGAGCGTCGTAAGGGCGGCCGCCCCGGTCAGCAGGCCGGCGAAGAACCCGACCGCGAGCCACGGGTGCTGCGCCCGTCGCGGGAACAAGGGCACGAGCAGCAGCAGCCACGCCGCCGACAGGCCCGCGACGACGAGCGTCACCGAACTGACGTGGTCACCCGCCGCCCAGATCGTGCACACGGCGAGCGCCACGATCCCGATCGCGGCGAACAGCGGCCCGGCCAGCCGCTCGCCGCGCGGGTGCACGGCACCCGGCACCACACCCATCATGGGCGCGATTCTCGCAGCTCGACGCGCACGCCGGGGTCCACCGTTCGACGCCGGCCTCCACCGATCGGTGGATCAGCGCCGGCGCCAGCCCGTGATCAGGAGGATCGCCAGGGGCAGCGCGAAGACGAGGATGAGCCGCCCGCGCGACAGCACGAACACCGCGATCGCCACCACCACCGCGATCGGCACGGCGAACCGCAGGGCGAAGCGCATCAACGCACTGTCGCCGGCTGGACTCGGAGCGGGCACGGCGGTGGCCCCGGGCCGCGAAATGGCCAGCAGCGCGCTCGGCCGGGGTGAGGGCAGGTCGTCGAACAGCGGTTCCAGGTCGCTGACCCGCTTGGCGGCCGTGACCTTGGCCGAACGGGTGCCGTATTCGTCGACGTCCAGGCGGCCGGTGCGGACGTGCTCGGAAAGCACGTCGAGGGCGTCCTGGCGTTCTTCGTCGCTCAACCGCATGTCGGACACGGGGGTGCGCCTCACCAGCGGTCGCGTCGGCGACGGAACTCGTCGCGCATCTCGTCGCGCATCTCGCGACGGGCTTCGCGGTGGTCGATGCGGTGCTCGCGGTGGCGGTCCCGGTGGTCGTGGTGGTGGGTGCCGCCGTGGCCCCACAGTGCTCGGCCGATGATGCTGAGCGCGATCGGCGCGATGACCAGCGGCCACGCGGGCAGCGTGCTCGTCGCGATAAGCGCGATGCTCGCGATCCACACCAGCGGTACCAGCGCGGCCACCACTCGCTGGCCACCGTTCCACCCGTCCGGCCGGGCTACCGCCGTCTGCGGAGCAGGGGCGGGAACCGGAGGCGCGCCGGGAACGGGCGCCACAGGCTCCGCACCGCCGTAGACCGGGTGCGGAGCAGGGAGGTCGCCGAACAGCCCCGCCAGCTCACCCCGCGTCTTGGCTGCGGTGATGCGCGCCGAGCGCTCGCCGTACTCGTCGATGTCGATCCGCCCCGCGCTCATGTGCTCACCGAGCGCATTCAGCGCGGATTCCCGTTCCTGGTCGCTGATCCGCAGTTGCGGAGACGGAACCTCTGTCACATCGACGATGGTATGCCGCCACGGGCCCGGGAACCCACGACATTCGGCACAACTTCAGTCCTTGAGCTCCAGAAGTTGCGTGCCCTGGGTCACGGCGGCGCCGACCTCGACCGAAAGCCCCGTGACGGTGCCCGCTTTGTGCGCCGTGACCGGGTTTTCCATCTTCATCGCCTCGAGGACCACGATCAGCTCGCCCGCCTCGACATGCTGGCCTTCCTCCACCGCGATCTTCACGATCGTGCCCTGCATCGGCGCCGTGACGGCGTCGCCACTCACCGCTGCCTTCGCGCCGCCCGAGCGCTTGCGCGGCTTGGCCTTCGTGGCCGTCGCTCCGCCGCCCGCGCCTTCCAACGCGAACCCGCCCGGCAGCGACACCTCGAGCCGCCGGCCGCCGACCTCGACCACCACGTTCTGCCGCGGCGCCTCTTCCTCGGCCTCGGCATCAGGTGCGACGAACGGCTCGATCTTGTTGTCGAACTCGGTTTCGATCCAGCGCGTGTGCACGGAGAAACCGTTCTCGTCGCCGATGAACGCCGGGTCGTCCACGATCACGCGGTCGAAGGGCAGCACGGTCGCCATGCCCTCCACCACGAACTCGGCCAGCGCGCGCCGGCTGCGCTCGAGCGCGTTGTTACGGTCGGAACCGGTGACGATCAGCTTCGCGAGCATCGAGTCGAACTGGCCGCCGATCACGCTGCCGGACTCCACTCCGGAGTCGACGCGCACGCCGGGGCCGTTGGGCGAAATGAACTTCGTGACCGTGCCCGGCGCCGGCAGGAAACCGCGGCCGGCGTCCTCGCCGTTGATGCGGAACTCGATGGAGTGCCCACGCGGCTCGGGGTCTTCGGTGATGCGCAGCTTCTCGCCGCGCGCGATGCGGAACATCTCGCGCACGAGGTCGAGGCCCGTCGTCTCCTCGGACACGGGGTGCTCCACCTGCAGGCGGGTGTTCACCTCGAGGAAGGAGATGGTGCCGTCGGTGGCCACGAGGTATTCGACGGTGCCGGCGCCGTAGTAGCCGGCTTCCTTGCAGATCGCCTTGGCCGATTCGTGGATGCGCCGACGCTGGTCGTCGGACAGGAACGGCGCGGGCGCCTCTTCGACAAGCTTTTGGTGGCGGCGCTGCAGCGAGCAGTCGCGCGTGCCGACGACGATCGCGGTGCCGTGCTGGTCGGCCAGTACCTGCGCCTCGACGTGGCGCGGCTTGTCGAGATAGCGCTCCACGAAACACTCGCCGCGGCCGAACGCGGCGACCGCCTCGCGCGTCGCGGACTCGAACAGCTCGGGGATTTCCTCACGCGTGCGGGCAACCTTGAGGCCGCGCCCGCCGCCGCCGAACGCCGCCTTGATCGCCACGGGTAGGCCGTGCTCGTCGGCGAACGCGATGATCTCGTCCGCGTTCTTCACCGGCTCCTTGGTGCCGGGCACGAGCGGCGCGCCGGCGCGCGTCGCGATGTGCCGCGCGGTCACCTTGTCGCCGAGGTCGCGAATGGACTGTGGGCTCGGGCCGATCCACGTGAGCCCGGCATCCAGTACGGCCTGGGCGAAATCGGCGTTCTCCGACAGGAACCCGTATCCCGGGTGGACGGAGTCGGCGCCGGAACGCTTGGCCACGTCGAGGAGTTTGTCGATGGAGAGGTAGCTCTCGGCGGCGGTCGTGCCGCCCAGCGCGAACGCTTCGTCGGCCAGGCGCACGTGGGGTGCGTCGCGGTCGGGATCGGCGTACACGGCCACACTTTCGAGACCCGCGTCCTTCGCCGCCCTGATCACGCGGACCGCGATCTCACCGCGGTTGGCGACGAGAATCTTGGTCACCGGACCACCCGTGCTCGCGACGTCCTGCTCGGTCACCCGGTACCTCCCGTGAGCTCCACTGCCTGGTGTCCCGGAGTCTACGGACCGCACTACCCGCTGGGATGAGAGCTGGACCACCCGGTGGTTTCGTTATACCCGCGCGGTGTGCCGCAGCTCGACCGGGAGTTCGGAGTCGAGCACGATCACGTCGTAGGGGTTGACCTGGTGGATCTTCGGCAGGTGCTCGGTGTTGATCATGATCCACGGCTGGTGCTCGCCGCAGCAGTCGATCAGCCGGTCGAGCGCGGTGAACGCGACCAGGGCCACGCGGCCGTCGGGGGTGCGGCGCAGCTCGATGTTGGCACCGGTGCCGCCGTCGGTGGTCCCGGAGACCGGGCCGGTCGGCAGGTACAGCGCCGGGGGGAGATTGGGGTTCGTCACCGGAACAACATAGACGGCCACCGTCTGCAAGGTCGCCTACAGTCTCGGATATGCGGATCTCGCCGACCCGGACCCCGCGGTCCGCGCTGCTCACGGCGGTGCTCGCCGCCGTGGTGACGGTGGCGGCGCTGGTGGTCGTCGTCGTGCTGCGCCCGAAACCCGACGGCGCGCCCGGCGTTCCGCCCGTGAGCTTGGAGCCGGCGGCGCCCACCGCGGCGACCTGCGGCAGCGGCGCGTGCCGCCAGCTGGCCGCGATGACCGTGGGCGGTACCCCGGTCGTGCTGCTCTCCGACGCGTCCGGCGGCTGGGGGCGCGTGCAAGTGGGGCCGCAGCCCGGCACGGAGTTCGAGCTCGCGATCACCACGATGGGGGCGAAGCTCACCGCGGAGTCGTTGCGCTGCATCGCGGGGGAGACGTCGGCGTGCCTCGTGACCGGCGACGTCGGCGGGGGCGACGGCGCGGGCGGCGCGTTCGGCGAGCTGCTCGTCGGCTCGGGCGGGGTGTGGCGCGACTTCGGGAAGCCCTACTTCGCCGATGCCGGCACGCTTTCGCTCTTCGACGTCGACACCGACGGCCGGCCCGACGTGATCGTCGTGCGGCACGAGTGTCCGGATGCGACACCGGGCACGCCCAAGTGCCAGGCCGCGCCGGTGCTCGCCGAGGTCTACCAGCTCAACGGTATGGAGCTCGGCTGTACCAAGAAGGTGGCGTCGCCGTCGGATCTGAGGGGGTGGCCGCAGGTTGAGGTGCGGGCCTCGGAGCTGCGGCCGTGTGCGGACGGCGGCTGAGTTCGGCTGGTGCTGTTGCCCAGCCGCCGTCGCGTCGGATCAGGCTGCTTGGTCAGGCGATTTGGTCAGGCGATTTGGTCAGGCGATTTGGTCAAGCACTGACCGGCTCGGCCTGGACCTTGGGGGCCGGGGTGTCGCGCACCGTGTCGTCGAGCAGGCCTTCGGCGCGGGCGACGATGGTCGGGACCACGATCTGACCGGCGACGTTGGTGGCCGTGCGCATCATGTCCATGATCGGGTTCACGGAGTAGATGAGCGCGATGCCCAGCGCCACCTGCTTGGCGTCGAGGCCGATGAACGCGGTGGTGAGCGTGAGTGCGGTGAGCCAGCCCGTGGTGCCCGCGGTGGCGAGCGCGCCGAGCACGGCGACCACCACGATGCCCACGTACTGCCCGATGCTCAGCTGCACGCCCGAAAGGTTGGCGATGAAGATGGTGCCGATGGCGGGGAAAACGGCGGCGCAACCGTCCATTTTGGTCGCACTGGCGAGCGGGGTGGCGAAGGCGGCGTAGGACGGTTCGACACCCAGGTTCACCGCGGCCTGGCGGGTGAGCGGCAGCGTCGCGGCGGAGGACTGCGAGGCGAACGCGAACTGGATCGCCGTGCCGGCCTTGGCGAAGAACGTCGCCGGGCTGATCTTGGCGACGAACTTCAGCAGGATCGGGTAGACGACGAACAGCACCAGCAGGCAGCCGACGTAGACCGCGGCCGTGGTGGAGAGCAGCGGGCGGAAGAGGGCGTCGCCGTAGTTGGACACGGCGGCGCCGATCAGGCCGGCGATGCCGAGCGGGGCCAGGCGCACGATCCAGCCGAGGTAGCGCTGGATGATCTCGAAGACGCTCGTGGTGAAGTCGACGAACGGCTTGGCCTTGTCGCCCAGGCTGTAGGCCGCGGCGCCGATCAGCACGGCGAGGAAGAGCACCTGCAGGGTGTTGCCGTCGGTGAAGGCAGAGAAGAAGTTCTGGGGGAGCAGCCCGTCGATGAAGGAGTCCCACGAACCCCAGCTGCTCACGCTCTTGGCGGCCTTGTCGGCGTTCTTCGCCGTGGCCGCGATGCCCGCGCCGAGGCCGCCGGCGCCGGGGTTGAACAGCTTGCCGATCGCGATGCCGATCAGCGAGGCGATGAACGACGTGATGGCGAACCACAGCACTGTCCGGCCGCCGAGCCGCGCGGCCGTGCGCCCGCCGCCGAGGCCGCGCAGGCTGGTGATGCCGACCACGATCGCTGTGAAGACCAGCGGGATCACCGCGATCTGCAGCAGCGTCGTGAAGATTTCGCCGATTTCGTGGAGGACGTTGGTCAGCGTTGTGGCGCTCGTCGTCCGGGCGAGGACGCCGAGCGCCGCGCCCACGACGAGCGAGCCGATCACCGCGGCCGCGAAGACTCGAGGTTTGGTGTACGCGCGGAGGAAGGACACGAAGCCACCCCAGAGGTCGAAAGTTCCCGTTCAGGCCCGAACCGGGCCGAACATGAACTTTCTTCGATCACTCGGTGGAGTGAAAGTCTTCTCAGGATGTGGGAGGCGTCCAGAGATCCACGACACTCACGCCGACCTCGGTCAGCAGGCGGCGCACGAGCGGCAGGCTGAGCCCGATGACGCTCGACGGGTCACCCTCGATGCCCTCGACGAACCAGCCGCCGAGCCCGTCGAGCGTGAACGCGCCCGCCACCTGCAGCGGCTCGCCGGTGGCGATGTAGGCGTCGAGCTCCTCGGCGCTGGGCCGTCCGAAGTGGACGGTGGTGCGCTGCGTGCCGGCGGCTTCCTTGGTGCGGTGACCGTTCTCGACGCGGATGACGGCGTGGCCGGTCAGCAGTTCGCCGGAGTTGCCGGCCATCACCTCCCACCGCCGCCGCGCGACCTCCGGCGTGCCGGGCTTGCCGACCATCTCGCCGCCGATCGACAGCATCGAGTCGCACGCGACGATCACCGCGTCGGAGTGGATACCGGCCACCTCGGCGAACACGGCGTTGCCCTTCGCCGCGGCGAGCGCCATCACGAGCTCATCGGGCGCCGGATCGGTAAGCGCCGCCGCCACGGCGTCCTCATCGACGCCGGACACCACGACACTCGGCTCAAGCCCGGCGGCGCGCAACAACGCAAGACGGGCGGGGGACTGGGAAGCAAGTACGAGACGCACGGGTGAAAGCTACCGCGCGTAGCGAGCGTTGCCGAATTGTGACCTGCAACACCCGATCGTGGAGCTAGTTTGTTGTTGCTCGCAACATATCGACCTCAGCTCGTCTCGACGGTATCAAGGCAGATGCCGGGAAGGACCACGGTGCCGCATGACGGTCCGGGTGATGGAATCCACGCCGCCGACCAGGCTGCGCTCCGCGTGGTGGGCACGCCTGCGCGCGCCGAAACACCGCGACCCTGTTCGTGCTGGTGGTTCTGAGGCGCTGAAGAGCTCCCCGCCTGTGCGCGGGTGAGCTGTGCCGGTGACCGGCCGGTTGGCCCCAGCCGCACCTGACTGCTGACCCCTCGACGTTCTCTCCCGCGGTAAACGTGCCGCCCCTCGGCCCCGGCTCCCGCACCGGAGGCCGAGGGGCAGCACGTCTTTTCGGCCGTACTGGCCAAGTCCCGTGAGTGTGGGCTGGTTGGCGTCGGCGAGAACCGGCCCGTACGCTCGCTGGCCGGCGGCGGCCGAGGCCACGGAGGACGCGACCGGTCCGGCAGGCGGGGATAGGTCGGTGCGGCCTCGCGCCGCTAAGGTGATCCGGCTTGGTGGGTTGAGCCCGGCGCTCAGCCGGGTTTCGGCGCTGCGCATTGCTCTGCTGATCATGAATCTCGCTGCCACCCTCGACATCCGCGATGAAGATCTGTGTCTTGCACGTCCTCATGGCAGCGTCGAGCTGAGCCCACCGACCTGACAGCAGGGGGCGGCTACTCCAGCGAACGGCGTGCGGCCCGCGAGCCTTTGAGTCGTTCTCCAGCTGTGCTCTCCGCCATTAACTTGTGAGCCCTGGAGCCGGTGAGGACCGACCCGCACACTCACAGCCCAGCGGCTGCCGCCGTCTCGACGCAAACCGAATCCCGAGGCCTGATGGTGGCAGGTGTATCGGGCGGCTGACGCCGTTCGACACGCGATTACCGCTCCGCCGGCGCGGATGGGACGAGAGCCGCTCGAGTTGCGCCCTCGCCAAGCCTCGCGAGCGTCAGTTGAAGCCCGCGCTCACGAGGCTTGGCGTGCCTGCCGAGTCAGGCGGTGACCGGGGTTTCCGACGTGGTCGGGGTGGTGGCCGTCGGGGCGGGGCGGGGGGTCACGCGGCGCAGGAAGGCCGCCGAGAGGACGCCCAGGATGAGCACGGCGATCGGCAGGATCAGCGTGGCGCGGGCGGCGTCGGTGAGACCGTTGTGGACGGCTTCGGAGGCGAGGCGGCCCGCCTGGGCGGCGATGTCGGCGGGGAGGCCCGGGATGGGCGCGGCCCGGCCGGCGGAGGAACCGAACTCGCCGGTGGACGCGGCGGCGTGGGCGATTCCGTCGGCGAAGGGCTGGCGGTACTGCTCGGGCAGCTGCGCCGCGGCGGTGGTGGCCTCGTCGGCGATGGAGGCGCTGATGCGGGCCTGCAGGAGCACGCCGATGGCCGCGCTGCCGAGGACGCCGCCGACCTGGCGGGCGGTGTTGAAGATGCCCGACGCGGTACCGGCGAGCTGGGGCCGCACCGAGGCCATGGTCAGGTTGCTCATCGGCGAGAAGATGCAGCCGATGCCGAGACCGCAGACGAGCAGCGCCGGGATCAGCGCCCACGGGCTGGTGTCCGGGCGGGCCTGCGCGGCGATGATGCCGATGCCCAGCGCGAGCAGGGAAAGCCCGCCCATCACGAGGTACTTGCCGTTGATGCGGTCGGACGCGCGGCCCACGAACGGCGCGATGACGCCCGACAGCAGCGACATCGGCGCGGTCAGCACACCGGCGAGCGTGGGGCTCAGGCCGAGCACCGTCTGGATGTAGATGATCAGCGGCAGGAACATGCCGGTCATCGTGAAGCCGACCGTGGTGGCCGTGAGCGTGCCCGCGGAGAAGTTGCGGTTGCCGAACACGGCGAGCGGCACGAGCGGTTCGCGGCGGTTGTATTTCTGCCACAGCACGAACGCCACGAGCAGCACCACGCCGGCGCCGATGAACTCGAACACCGTGATGCCGGCGAAGACCGTACCCCAGTCGTACTGCTGGCCGTTCTGCACGCCGAACACCAGGCAGAACAGCCCGGCCGCCGACAGGAAGATGCCGATGAAGTCGAAGGCGTGCGCGTGTTTCGGCTGCCAGTCGGGCACGAGCAGCACCGTCAGCACGATGGCGATCACGCCGATCGGCACGTTGACGAAGAAGATCCACTCCCAGCCGAGGTGGTCGACCAGCACGCCGCCGAGCAGCGGGCCCGCGATCGTGGCCAGGCCGGCGACGCCGCCCCACGCGCCCATCGCCGGACCGCGCTTGGCGGGCGCGAACAGGTGCGTGATGAACGCCAGCGTCTGCGGCGTCATCAGCGCGGCGCCGAGGCCCTGCACGGCGCGCGCCGCGATGAGCATCTCGACACTGCCGGACAGGCCGCACCACAGCGACGCGCCCGTGAACACGACCAGGCCGGCGAGGAACACGCGCTTCGGCCCGAAGCGGTCGCCAAGGCGGCTGGTGAACAGCATCGGCACGGCGTAGGTCAGCAGGTAGACGCTGATCACCCACACCACGGAGTTCAAGCCGGTGTTGAGCTTGTTCAGCATGTTCGGCACGGCGATGGACACGATGGTGGTGTCCAGCAGGATCATGAAGAACCCCAGGCACAACGCGCTCAGCGCGGCCCAAGGGTTAGCTTGTCTTGCGTTCATGATTTTCCTTGGTGATGAGGCTGAGGGAGGGCTTCTCGTCCTGGAACCGGATGCGCCCTGAGGAAAGATCGGCCTGCAGGCGTTCGCACCACTCGAGCTCGAAAGCCCGGTGGGCGGCCGCGTAGCGGAAGTCGAGCCAGTAGATCTCGGGGACCGCGTTGTCCCGCACGTTCTCGAACATCACCTGGTCCGCCGCGACGCTCGCGCGCAGCAGTGTGAGGCGATGCTCCAGCTCGGCCAGCGACTTGTCCCGGCCGAGGTCGTCGATGACCGCCAGCCCGCTGAGGAACTCCGGGTACTCCTGGGCGACGTCGCCCAGCATTTCCCGAGCTCGCTGCTCGAACACGTCCTTGCCGGCCGCTGTCATCGCGTACACGGTCCGCTCAGGCCGCCGACCGTCGCGCTGGGTGTCGACGATCTCGACGAAACCGTTGTGCTGCAACCGTTCCACGGTGTGGTAGAGCGACCCGGCCTTCAGCTTCACGCGCTGGTCCACGTAGCGCTCGCGCATGAGCTGAGCCATCTCGTAGGGGTGCATCGGCTTCTCGTGGAGAAGCTCCAGCACGGCCACCCCCAGAGCGGTCAGCTTCGCCGCAACCATGGCTGTTGATCCTTTCGAGTGGTCCGGCGTGGTTATTCCATGTGGACTATATGCAATGGGACTATACGACTTCGCGCACTGGCGGGTCCAGTGTGATTTGCGCTGGTGAGCGCGCTGTCGCGCACGGTGATGGCAAGGCTTGGACCCGACCAAGACACCGTAACCGGCGGCACCGACAAAACCGCGGTCGCTGTGCGTGACCAGCGCAAACGACGGTGCCCGCCGGGCAAGGGGCGGCGGGCACCGAAAGGACTCCAGAACCTCAGTCGGCCACGTGCTGCAGCTGCTTCCGAGCCTCCCGCGCCCGCTTCCCCCACAGCGAGTACCAGCCCGAAATACCCGTGCCCACGGTCAGCGCGGCCGCGCTCAACCCCAGCGACCAGTGCACCCCCACCGCCGCGCCGAGCAGGCCGACGGTGAACCCGCTCCCGGCGCGCAGGCCGTTGGCGGAGACGTTGTAGACCCCGATCACCCGCCCGCGTTCGGCCGGTTTCGCCAGCAGTTGCACCACCGTCTGCCCGATCGACATCGACGCCAGGTTCGCGACGCCGCCGATCACCAGCAGCACCAGCGCCAGCGGATAGCTCGCCGTCATCGCGAAGAACAGGCTCGACAACCCGTAGATCGCCGTGCTGACCACCGCCGCGAACACGCTCGGTTTGATCCGGCCCGTCGCCTCCAGCAGGATGCCGCCGAGCACGCCGCCGGCGCCGTTGGCGAACAGCAGCACGCCGTACGCCGTGCCGGCGCTGCCCGCGCCCAGGTCCTGAGCGAAGATCGGCATCGCGCTCTGCAGGGACGCGCCGACGAAGAACGCGCCGAGCCCGGCCAGGATGATCATCCCGACCATCGTCGGGTTCGCGCCGACCTCACGCAGTACCCGCACCGAGTCGAACAGTCCCACGCGCGGCCGTGCCACAATGCCGCCGTCGCGCGTGTGGCCGGTGAACTTGGTGCGGAACAAGAAGATCGTGAGCGGCAGGTAGAACGCGACGTTCACGAAGATCCCCGCCACCGGCCCCAGCCCGAGCAGCAGTGCCGACCCGACGACCGGGCCGAAGAGAATTCCCAGGCTGCGGAAGGTCGCGTTGAGCCGCACCGCGCTCGGCAGCTCGGACGGGCCGACGAAGTCGTGCAGCATCAGCTGTTCGCCCGGACCCCAGACCGCGCCCGCGACACCGTGCAAGATCAGCAGCACGCACGCGCTCCAGACCTGCAGCATGTCGGTGAGGATCAGCACGCCCCACAGTGCCGACACGAGCATGAACAACACCTGCGCGGCCTGGATGATCCGCCGGCAGTCGTGCCGGTCGGCCAGCCCGCCGAAGTACACCGAGAACAGCAGGAACGGCACCCAGTGGCTGATCACTTCGAAGCCGGTGAGCGCGGGCGAGTGGAACTTCTCCCACAGCACCCAGTACGTGATGACGTGCTCGATGTTGTCGGCCATCATCGCCAGCGCCGCGCCGAACAGGTACGGGCGGCAGTCCCTGTTGTACAGCGCGGCGAACTTGCGCGGCGCGGTCGCGACGGCGCCGTCCCCGCCGCCTTCCTCCAGGACGTGCGTCGGCACGCCACACGCGGAACACATGTCGAGTGACCCCCTTTTGCCGCGGCCTACGCTAGACGCGACGTTGCGTCTTGTCTAGAAGCCGATTAGGCTCGCCGAGGTGGGAAACACCACTGCACCGGACACGCGCCGGCATCACGGGAACCGCTACGGCCGCAGCGAAGACGCACGCCGCGCCGTGCTGGAGGCCGCCGACGACCTGCTGGTGGAACACGGTTTCGCCGGGCTCACGATCGAGCGGATCGCGGCGGCCGCAGGCGTGGCGAAGCAGACGATCTACCGCTGGTGGCCGTCCAAAGTGGACATCCTGCTGGACGCGCTGGGCGACGACCTCGCCGAGGAGCTCGTGCCGCCCGACCACGGCGACCTGCGCCGCGACCTGCGGGAGCACCTTGCGGCTGTGGCGACCTTCCTGACCACGGCCGACGCCGGCGCGGTGTTCCGCGCGCTGATCGGCCAGGCACAGCACGACCCGGAGCTGGCCGCGCGGCTGCGTGCGGAGCAGATCCACGGGCAGCACGAACGCGACCGGCTGCCGTTCGAACGCGCGGTCGCCCGCGGCGAACTCCCCGCCGACACCGAGCTCGACTGCCTGGTGGAGCAGGCCATCGGGCCCGTCCACTACCGCGTGCTGGTCACGGGCGCGCCGGTCACGCGCGAGTTCACCGACGCGCTGGCCGACCGCGTCGTGAACGGTTGCACGGGCATCTGACGCCCGGCCTCAACGCGGCGTTGGTTGCGTTGAACGCACCGAATGCCACATTGGGTGCGGTGGGTGCACCGAATGGTTCCCGGGCCCGCGACTCGGCGTCCGAGCCAAGGCAGTCGGGATCCAACTCGATCGTTCCGGTCGCGCGCCGCCCCGTGGGATGCGGTGAACGACTCGGGCGATCCGACCGGGTGCAGGCCTATGAGTTCCTGGCGCAGGCCGCAACCGTCCCGCCACCTCGACGACGGTCCGTTTGCTCCCCACTGAGGCGGCCGCGAGTGTCCATCGGTCTGGGTCCAGCAGCGATGCGAAGTAGCCGTATTCCGGCACGCGGCAGCGCTCGGCCGGGCAGAGTTGGTCGTCGGTGATCGAGAAGGCGAGGTCACCGAGAATCTCGACTCGGACCACAGGGCTGTGCGGGTCCGCCAGATGCGCTGCGGGATGGACGGCGTGGCCGATGACGCCCATGAGGACGTTGTGCCACAACATAATTCTATGTCGCCCGACCGCACGCTCACCCCGGGTTCGGCTCGGCCGACCGCAGTTCAGCGCCGTGCTCGCGGGGACCGCGCGCGGGTCAGCGCGGCAGCGCCGAAGCCCGCCACGCGCCGTCGCCCGGCTGCGGCATCGTGCCCAGCCGCGTCGCGCGGTCGTTCCACCACGATGTCCGCCGCTCGGGCGCGGGCGAGCCACCCGAAGACGCCGCCACCGCCGCGACAACAGCGGTGAGCGCGGCGAGTTCGGCGTCGTCCGGGTTGCCGCGGACGACGCGGAGCAAGGGGCGATCGCTCACGGGAGACCTCACAGGGGGATGTTGCCGTGCTTCTTGGGCGGCAGCGTTTCGCGCTTGGTCTTCAGCAGCGCCAGCGCCTTCGTGATGTGGCCGCGCGTGTGCGCTGGCACGATCACCGAGTCGACGTACCCGCGTTCGGCGGCGGCGTACGGGTTCAGCAGCGTGTCCTCGTACTCCTGGATCAGCTCGGCGCGCAGCGCGTCGACGTCACGCCCCTCGGCCGCGGCGGCCGCGAGTGTCTTGCGGTGCACGATGTTCGCCGCGCCCTGCGCGCCCATCACGGCGACCTGCGCGGTCGGCCAGGCCAGGTTGACGTCGGCGCCGAGGTGCTTGGAGCCCATTACGTCGTACGCGCCGCCGTAGGCCTTGCGCGTGATCACGGTGACCAGCGGGACCGTGGCCTCCGCGTAGGCGTAGATCAGCTTCGCGCCGCGGCGGATGATGCCGTTCCACTCCTGGTCGGTGCCGGGCAGGAAGCCGGGCACGTCCACGAAGGTGAGCACGGGGATGTTGAACGCGTCGCACGTGCGCACGAACCGCGCTGCCTTCTCCGACGCCGCGATGTCGAGGCAGCCGGCGAACTGCGTCGGCTGGTTCGCGACCACGCCCACGCTCTGGCCGTCGACGCGGCCGAAGCCCACGAGGATGTTGGGCGCGAAGAGCTCGTGGACCTCGAGGAACTCGCCGTCGTCGAGCACGCGGGTGACGACCTCGTGCATGTCGTACGGCGTGTTCGGCGAGTCGGGGATGATCGTGTCGAGCTCGCGGTCGGTGTCGGTCACGTCGTCGAAGAACCCGGCGGGCTCACCCGGCTCGAAGGCCGGCGGCTCGGACAGGTTGTTCTGCGGCAGGTACGACAGCAGTTCCTTGACGTAGGCGATCGCGTCCTCGTCGTCGGAGCCGAGGTAGTGCGCGACGCCGGACTTGGTGTTGTGCGTGCGCGCGCCGCCGAGCTCCTCGAAGGTCACGTCCTCGCCCGTCACGGTCTTCACGACGTCCGGGCCGGTGATGAACATCTGCGAGGTCTCGTCGACCATCACCACGAAGTCGGTGAGCGCTGGGGAGTAGACGTGCCCGCCGGCGTTCGCGCCCATGATCAGGGAGATCTGCGGGATCACGCCCGACGCGTGGGTGTTGCGGCGGAAGATCTCGGCGTAGAGGCCGAGGGAGACCACGCCTTCCTGGATGCGCGCGCCGCCGCCCTCGTTCATGCCGATGATCGGGCAGCCGGTCTTGATCGCGAGATCCATGACCTTCACGATCTTCTCGCCGTACACCTCGCCGAGCGCGCCGCCGAAGACCGTGACGTCCTGGGAGAACACGCACACGGGCCGCCCGTTGACGGTGCCGTAGCCCGAGACCACGCCGTCGCCGTACGGACGGTTCTTCTCCAGCCCGAAGTTGGTGGAGCGGTGGCGCGCCAGCTCGTCGAGCTCGACGAACGAGCCCTCGTCGAGCAGCAGGTCGATGCGCTCGCGGGCCGTCTTCTTGCCCTTGGCGTGCTGCTTCTCGATGGCACGCTCGGATCCGGCGTGCACGGCCTCGTCGTAGCGGCGGTAGAGGTCCGCGAGCTTGCCGGCCGTGGTGTGGATGTCCGGTTCTTCCTCGGGCGGAGTCCCGAGCGGCTGCGTCGCACTGCTCATGAAGCGGAGCTTAGCTACCGCCAGGTCGCTTCGCGTGTGGCGTACGCCTCCCCGGGCATAGGCTGGCGGCGTGCTTCCCGTCCGCCCGCTCGGGCCCGCCGACCTGTCCGCCTGCCTCGATCTCGGAGCCGACCGCGACTGGCCGCGGGAGCACCGCAAATGGTCGATCCTGCTCGACGTCGGCCGCGGCTTCGGCATCGACTCCCCCGACGGCGGGCTCGCCGCCACCTCGATCCTGGTCGAGACGGGACCGGTCGCGTCGATCTCGATGGTCGTGGTCGCCGCTCGGCACGAACGTCAGGGCCTGGGCGGCCGCGTGACCTCCGCAGCGGTCGAGGCCGCCGGCGACGCCACGGTGTTCCTGCACGCGAGCGACTTCGGGTTGCGGCTGTACGAGTCGCTGGGCTTCGTGGTCGACGGCGGCTGCGAAGGCCACATCGGCGTGCTCGCCGACGACGGTGGTCCGGCTTCGCGGCCGATCACACCGGCCGATGTGGCCCGGGTGTACTCGCTCGACGCCGGCGCGCAGGGCTTTGCGCGAGAAGCGCTGCTGGACCGGCTGCTGTTCGAGGCCGAGCACGTCCACGTGACCGACGACGGGTTCGCTCTGGGCACGGTGCTGGACGGCGTGACGGTGATCGGTCCGGTGGTCGCGCCGGACGAGGAGCAGGCCCGGGCGTTGGTCCGCGGCATCGCGCGGGCGGCCGGCGGGCGGATCCGGGTGGACGTGGATCTGGCCCAGGCGGGCCTTTCCGAGTGGTGCCGCGCGTCGGGGCTGCTGCCGATCGGCCCGGCCCCCCGTCTGGTCCACGGCGGTCGGTCGCTGCCGGGCGAAGCGGCGCGGCGGTTCGCGCCGTACAACCGCGCGCTGGGCTGAGCTTGTCGAGGGGGTCGGCGTCAGGCGGTTCGGACTGACGCGATCGCGGCCGCCAGTGACGGGTCGGCGCCCGCCTTGTCGAGCGCGGCCGTGAGCGTGGTGCGGTAGGTCGTCTCGACCTCGGCGTGCCGGGCGCGGCCCGCTTCGGTGATCACGGAGTAGACGCCCCGGCGGTCGTCTTCGCAGAGATCGCGGACGCTCAGGCCCCGGTCCTCGAGGCGCGCGACCATGCGGCTCACCGAGCTCTGGTTCAGCCCCACCGCCTCGGCCAGCTCCTGCATCCGCAGCTCGCCCTTGGGCGCCGCGGCCAGCTTGCCGAGCGCCCGGTACTCGGACAACCCGATGCCGTGCTTGCGCTGCAAGGCTTTCGCCAGCTCCTGCTCGACCCGGGTGTGGAGCAGGAGCAGCCGGCCCCAGGCGTCTTCGTCGTTGCTCATCGGCCCTCCCCTTGACGACAGAGTACATGCAGTGACAACATTTGAATGCACATGCATAGATCTGACCGGGGAGAGATCGTGATGGATCGGAGCTTCTTGTTCCTGGCGGCAGCCGCTCGCGCCGGGGGCAACACGGAGATGCTGGCCCGGCGCGCCGCGAGGGAGATCCCCCGGCAGCACGAGCAAACGTGGATCCGGCTGCCGGAGGTGCCGCTGCCCGCGTTCGAGGACCGGCGGCACGGCTTCGGTGAGCACCCGGAGCCGGCGGGCAACGAGAAGGTGCTGATGGACGCGACGTTCGCGGCCACGGACCTGGTGATCGCCTCGCCGGTGTACTGGTACTCGGTCGCGGCGAGCGTGAAGCTGTACCTGGACTACTGGTCGGGGTGGATGCGGGTGCCGGGGGCGGAGTTCAAGGCTCGGATGAAGGGCAAGACGCTGTGGGGCGTCAGCGTGCTGAGCGAGGGGCCCGAGCAGGCCGACCCGCTGGTGGGCACGCTGGAGAAGACCGCCGCGTATCTGGGCATGCACTGGGGTGGTGTGCTGCTGGGCAACGGGAGCAGGCCCGGCGACGTGCTGGCCGACGACACGGCCATGAAGTCGGCCGCGTCGCTCTTCACCGGGTAGGCGTCAGCGACCGCGCGCGGGCAGCGCGCCTCGGGTGGTGGCGATGTGGTGCATGTTCGTCTCGCCCCCATTCGCCGAGACTCAGCAGTGCGGTGTTGAGCGCCTGCCCGCGCTCGGTGAGCGAGTACTCGACGCGCGGCGGGATCTCGGTGTAGGCCTCGCGGTGCACGATCCCGTCGTGCTCCAGTTCGCGCAACGACTGGATCAGCATCTTCTCGCTGATCCCCGCCACGCTGCGCTTGAGATCCCAGTAAAGCCACCCCGCAGCATCGGTGCCATGGAAAGGAATCCGAAGCAGGTCAGCGTGCTCGGGCTGGGGCGGATGGGCTCGGCGCTTGCGGCGGCGTTCAGGCGCGCCGGGTGCGACGTCACCGTGTGGAACCGCACGCCCCGGGAAGGCCGCTGGGTTCGCCGTGTTGGCCGACCCCGCCGAGGCACGTGAGGTCGTCGTCACCTGTCTGTCCACATACAACACCCAGCGGCCGGTGCTCGAACGGCTCCCCGCCGGGACGACGCTGGTGAACCTGACCTCCGGCACGCCCGCCGAAGCCCGTGCCACGGCAGAGTGGGCTTCGCAGCGCGGCATTACCTACGTCGACGGCGTGATCAGGGCCCTGCCGCAGGCAATCGGCACGCCGTCGGCCCGGCTTCTCTTCGGCGGTCGGCGGCGAGGGTGTGGCGCCGGAGCGGTTCACGCCGGTGGCGACGGGCTGGCTCGACGCCGTGGGGGCGAACCTGCCGCGGCTCGGAGAGGCGGTGGCGTCAGGGGACTACCGCACGGAGGTGTCCTCTGTGGACATCAACGTGCGCGGGCTGGCGCACCTCGTCGAGGCGTCACAGGGTCTCGACGCACGGGTGCCGGCGGCGGTGCGTGCGCTGTTCGACCGGGCGGTCGCGAAGGGCCACGGAAAGCACGGTGTGGCCAGCGTCGTCGAGGTGATCCGGCAGCCCTCAGCCGAGGTGAACGTCCAGGCCTGAGCGGCCGGGGGCGACTTCGGGCCGAAGCACCAGGTCACGGCCGTAGTCGCCGCCGTTCTGGGGGCGGAACGGGAGGGGCTCCGTGCATGCGAGATCCCGCAACCGCGAACGGAGACCGGAAGCGGCTGAAGCGAACGCGCACGCCGTCATGCGGTCCGCGTCGTACACGGCGAAGGGCGGTAGCACCGACATGCCGGTGTAGAAGAGCGTGCCGTGCTGCAGCCCGAACAGCAGGTCCGGCAGCGGGCCGTTGACGCCGCGCGGGCCGAGGGCCGGGGCGGGCGAGCCGGTGGTCACGACGACCAGTGCGCGTTTGCCGGCCAGCGCGCCTTCGCCGTAGCGGGCGGGGCGGCCGTCGGGGCGGTGGACGTCGTAGGCGTAGCCCTTCACGAAGACGCGGTCGAACCAGCCCTTCAGCGTGGCGGGCGTGCCGTACCACCAGAGCGGGAACTGGAAGACCACGGCATCGGCCCAAGTCAGCTTGGCCTGTTCGGCGCGGACGTCGTCCGGAACCGTCGCGATTTCGTCGACGACCGGGTTCCAGTGCATGGCGTACAGGTCCGACTCGCGCACGTCGTGGCCGAGGGCGCGCAGCGTCGCCAGGCCATCGTCGCGCAGCGCGCCGCCGAGGGAGTGCGGGTCGGGGTGGGCGAAGAGCCAGAGGACGTTCATGTCGTCAGGGTCGCTCCCGGCTTGGCTCGGGAAAAGTGGCCCGATGGACAACCTGTGAAAGAATCCGGCCATGTCCGTTTTTCGGCACCCGGAGAGGCACCACGTGGCGGTGCTCGTGCGCCACGGCATGCTCGTGATGGAGCTCGGCATCGTGCACCGGCTGTTCGGCCAGGCGCGCTCAGCCGAGGGCGAGCCGCTGTACGAGGTGGTCACCTGCACGCCCGAGCCCGGCGACGTCCGCACCGACTCCGACGTCGTCATCCCCGTCGCGGTCGGGCCGGAGGCGATCGCCGAGGCCGACACGGTGGTGATCCCGGCGTCGTCGCTCGAGTACGAGCCCACCGGCCGCGAGTACCCGCCGGCGCTGGCCGGCGCCATCGACCGCATCCGCCCCGGCGCGCGCATCGCGTCGATCTGCACCGGCGCGTTCGTGCTCGCCGCCGCGGGCCTGCTCGACGGCCGCCGCGCGACCACGCACTGGCGTTCGGCGTGTGATTTCCAGCTGGAGTACCCGCGCGTGAAGCTGGACCCGGACGTGCTCTACACCGAAGACGGCAACGTCTTCACCTCCGCCGGCGTCGCGTCCGGCATCGACCTCTGCCTGCACCTGATCCGGCGCGACTTCGGCGCGGCCGTGGCCAACGAGGTCGCGCGCGGCACCGTCGTCTCCCCGCACCGCGAGGGCGGGCAGGCGCAGTTCATCCGCCGCCCGGTGCCCGAGCCGCAGGCCGCCTCGACGGGCGCCGCGCGGGCGTGGGCGCTGGAGCACCTCGACCGGCCGCTGACGCTGCGCGATCTGGCGTCGAAGGAGGCGATGAGCGTGCGGACGTTCACGCGGCGCTTCCGGGAGGAGGTCGGAATCTCGGCGTTGCAGTGGCTCACTCAGCAGCGCGTGGAACGCGCGCGGCAGCTGCTGGAGGAGACGGACCTGCCGATCGACCGCATCGCGACCGACTGCGGCTTCGGCACGGCGGCGTCGCTGCGCCAGCACCTGCAGAGCGCGCTCGGGGTGCCGCCCAGCGCCTACCGGAGCACATTCCGCCGCACGGCGTGAAATCGGCGGTCCGTGGGGCACCCTTCGCCCGGGCCACCCCACGGACCGACCCCCAGAATCCGTCGAAGACGGGGGAGGCACGCCTTCGCTGCGATCCATTTTCCGGCGGGAACGGGGTGTTCGGTACCGACCTGACCAGGTCTTACAGAATCTGACAGCGTCAGGGGACGACGGTCACCAGCACGTACACCGGACGCTTCGTCGTGAAGAACTCCGTGCCCGCCGCGTCGACCATCTTCCAGCCGATCCAGCAGCGGCCCGGCGCGTCCGACGCCGTCACCGGCACGCTGATCATCACGTGCTCGCCGGGTGCGGTGTCGCCGATCAGCACGCGGTCGGGCGTGCGGCAGGTGCCCGGCGCGGGCGGCAGGTCCATGCGCTGCAGGTAGCGCTCGTGCCAGCGGACCGAACCCGAGTTCTCGAGCTCCCACACCTTCTGCACGGTCACGCCGACGTGCACCGCCGTGCCGTCGGGCACCGTCACGTCGGCGATGAACTTGGTGTTGTCGCCGGGGACGCGGGCGCTCGCGTCGCCCGCCGGGGTGCTCAGCTTGCCGGGGATGACGAACGCGGCCACCGCCGCGAGCACGGCGATCACGGCAGCGGCCACGACCAGCGCGTTCCGCCGGGTGGAGCGTTTGCGCGGCGGCGGGGCGAGGCGGACACCTTCGACGTCCGGCTCGGGACTGCGAGGCTCGGCAGGACCCGGCGCGGCCTGCGCGGCGACCGCGACGGGTTCCGGCACCGGCGGCACGCCCTTGAGCTCCACCCACCGCGCCCGCCACGGCTCTTCGTCCGCGCCACACGCCTTCACGAACTCCCGCGTGGTCTCCCACGACGGGAACCGCGTGCCCTTCACAGCCTCGTGCAAGGTGGTGTGGGAGATGCAGCCGGAGCGCTCGGCCATCTTGCGGAACGACGGGTTGCCGGCGCTCGCACGCAGCGCGGCCAGCTCCGCGGCGAGCACGTCGGCCGGGTCCGGCTCCGTGCTCATCGCTCTCCCTCGGTGTCAGATCCGCTGTTCCGGACAAGTCTGACACTCGTCGGGGTCCGGGCGACGATCAGCCCAGCGCCGCCGGCGACTCCGCGTCCGGCACGAGCACGCGCGGCACTCCGCTGCCGTCGGCCGGCACCGTCCAGACATCCGAGTGCTGGGTGCCGCGCGGAATGGCGTACGCGACGGAGCGCTCGTCGAGCCACGCCGCCTGGTCGTCGACGCTGCGGGTCTCGGCCAGCGGCGTCACGCGGCCCGACGCGAGGTCGAGCACCGACAGGCGCCAGCCCTTCGCGGGGTCGTCGTCGATGGCCGACTTGAACGCGATGCGCGTGCTGTCCGGCGACAGCGAGGGGCATTCCACGTTCTCCCGGATGGACACGATCGTGTGCGCCCGGAAGTCGCCGCGCACGAGGTAGCGGTGCCCGGCCGTGGACATCGTGGCGTAGAAGGTGTGGTCGTCGCGGGTGAACGTGACACCCCAGAAGTTGAGGTCCACGGCCTGGTAGGGCTTGCCGTTCAGCGTCACCGCGAAGTCCTCCAGCGACGGCGCCAGCTCGCCCGTGCGCGTGTCGAGGATGCCGGCGCGGGTGGAGAACACGCCGCCGTTGTAGGAGTCGCCGGTGACGAACACCGTCCACGCGACCAGGTTGCCGCTCGGCGAGACGCGCGCGCGGTTGGGCAGGCCGACCAGCGGGATCTCGCGCTTCGACGTGAGCCCGGAGTCGAGCACCGCCAGCTGGTACGTCGTCAGGTCGCCGTCCTGGCGCAGGCACAGGCCGGTGCCCGCGGCGGCGTAGACGCGCGCGCACGTCACCGGAGACACCGCGCGCGGGCCGCCCGGGTCCGTGATCGACACCGTGACGACGTGGCCACGCGAGGCGTCGGCCGTGCTGCGCACGAGCAGCCGCGGGCCGGGAGCCAGGGACACCGTGCCGGTGGCCGCGACATCGCGGTTGCGCGCCGCCGCCATCCCGACGTACACCGCCGCCGCGGCGACCAGCACCACGACGCCCGCCACTGCCACCAAGATCCGCGTTTTCATCGCGCCTTCCGAAGGAGTCCGAACGTCACCACGATCGCGAGCACGGCCGCGCCCGCCGCCACGGCCATCGACGGCCCGATGCCCCACACCTGCCACGCCAGCCCGAACATCGCGGAGGAAACGAAGTACGCCACCGCCTGGCCGGTCTGGATGAGCGAGATGCCCGTGGTGCGCAGGGCTTCCGGCAGCACCGGTCCCGCCAGCGCCATCAGCACGCCGTCGGTGGCCGCGTAGAACGCGCCGTAGAGCGCGAGCGACAGCACCACCAGCGGCCAGCCCGACACCGGCCCGGCCAGCAGCAGGTAGACCACGACCAGCGCGCCGTAGCCGCAGAGCACCACCGGCAGCCGCCCGAACCGGTCGGCCAGTGAGCCGAGCGGCGCGGCCAGCACGAGGTAGGCGAGGTTCGTGCCCACGGCCAGCAGCGGGAACCAGCCCGTGCCGATGTCTTCCCGGCGTTGCAGCAGCAGGTAGACGAAACCGTCGCCGATGGTCGCCGTCCCGAGCACGCACGCGGCGATCAGCAGCCGCCGCACGGGCGCCGACTTCAGCAACGCTGCCGCCGCGCGAGGGGACACCGTGCCCGTGGCCGGGCGGGGAGTGCGGTGGTCCCGCACGAAGAGGATCAGCAGCAGCACGCCGATCGCCGCGATGCAGAAGCTGGTGACGAACACGGCGTCGAACGCGTCGGTGCTCGAAGCGCCGACCAGCGCGAGCACGCCCAGCGCCACGAGCGGTCCCGCGAACGCGCCGGCGCTGTCCATCGCGCGGTGCACGCCGAACGCGCGCCCGAGCATGTCCTGCGGCGCCGACAAGGTGATCAGCGCGTCGCGCGGGGCGGTGCGCAGGCCCTTCCCGGTGCGGTCGGCGGTGATCACCGCGCCGATCGCGCCCGCCGACGCCCCGGCGGCGACGAGTCCGAGCTTCGCGACGGCCGAGATCGCGTACCCGATCCCGGCGATGGCCTTGCGCCGGCTCACGCGGTCGGCGAGGTAGCCGCCGACGAGCCGCAGCAGCGCCGTCGCGCCGGTGTAGAGGCCGTCGACGAGGCCGTAGATCGCGGGGCTCAGGTGCAGGCTGAGGACGAGGTAGATGGGCAGCACCGCCGTGACCATCTCCGAGGAGATGTCCGTGACGAGGCTGACGGTGCCGAGCGCGAGCACGTTCGCGGCGATCTTCCCTCGGGAGACCTTGTGCTCGCTGCGGCCGATGGTGGAGAGGTACACGCCACGCGCCCTTCTGGAGCCCGCGGGCGCGCCCACTGTGCCGAAAGTGTCCACAGTGGACGCGCCCGCGGGAGGGATCACTGCCAGACGTCGAGGATCGGCGACTTGCTCGCCGCGCCCGCGATACCCGGCAGGCCGTATGAGGCCTCCATGGTGCGCAGGACCGTGTAGTGGTTGATGGATTCGGAGTAGCTGCCCGGCTTCACGTGGGCGCCGACGAACGTGGTGTAGATCTGGTTGACCGAGGTGCCGCTGTCCTCGTCGAACGTGACGATCAGCAGGCTGTTGTGCGTCTTGGCCCACTGCGCGTACGAGTCGAGGTGGCTCTTGAGCCAGGTGTCACCCGTGCCGATCGAGCAGTCGTGCATGTCGCTGCACATGTTCGGCGTCACGAAGGAAACCGTGGGCAGCTTCGTGTAGTCGGTGGGGAAGCTGGAGTAGCGGACGTTGCTGGCCGCCGGGACGTTCGAGAAGTCCACCCAGCTGTTGTGCTTGCGCATGTAGGTGCCGCTGGAGCAGCCGGTGTAACCGTCGGACGGCATGGACTCCGAGTAGCCCTTGAACGTCTTGCCGGCGCCGATCAGCTGCTGGCCGAGGTTGGCCTTGCTGCCGAGGTTGGCGGGGCAGGAGTCGCTCGTGACGCCCTGGGTGGCGCCGGAGAACAGGGCGACGTAGTTGGGCTGGCTCGGGTGGGTGATGGCGAAGGAGCTGGTGAACTTCGCGCCTTGGCTTGCCAAGGACGTGAAGTACGGAGCGGCCGACGAGGTGATGGACGAGGCCTTCTTGTTCTCGAACATCACCAGCACGATGTGGTCGAACGCCGGCACGGCCGCGGCGGCGGGCGCCACGTCCGGTTCACCGGTGTTCGTCACGGCCGCCGTAACCACGCCGGCGGCGGCCAGCGTCGCCGCGGCGAGCGCGGCCACGATCCGCTTGCGGATCATGAGTCCTCCTGGGTCGGGGGGAAGGGCGACTCATGATGGGGACGCCAGCGGGCCGGGGCGTGCCCGGTCGGGGTCCGGCGCGTGGTCGGAAAATGAACAACTGTATTTTTGGCCCTGGCTCCGCCAGGGCGTGCGAGATCGCCTTTGAGCCGGCTTCCGGATGGGGCGGTCGGATCGGCCGGGGGCCGATCGACCGAGCTGCTCAAGCCGATCGACTCC